>CAYWXE010000008.1:1954-31012 GCA_964462505.1 uncultured archaeon
GGTTTTGAAATCATAGAAGAGCTATTTCCAAGTGATATATCGGATAAAATCTGTGATAATCTAAATCTAAACGATTCAGTGAGAGAGAACTGCAAGAAGCTTTTCAGATACATCGTTGTTCAGTGTGCAGCACGAATTATCCGTATGCTGATGCGGATTGTATTGTAGGGAAAGCTCTACCACCAATAGTTGAAAGGAAAATAGATGGAACTCTAGTTGGATTATCTGACAACTTATCGGTAGATTTCTTCATACCGTATAACGCAATAGCAGATTTGAAGTGTGGAGAAATTAGAGAACAAAATGAAATAGCCTTAGCCGGATACGCATTAGCGTTGGAATCAGATGAGAGTATAGATGTAAACTTTGGGTTTATAGCTTATCTAAGATTTAAGAACGGATTTATCAATTTCAAGCTTAGACACATCTTAATAGGTGATGAAATCAGAAGGAGATTTTTAGAGCTTAGAGATGAAATGATAGAGCTTATAGATTCTGGGAAAGATCCAGGAAAGCCAGAAGTTTGCCCGAAGATCTGTTACTTTTACAGTGTTTGCAATGAAGCTGATAGTTAGTGGTTGGGGAGTGTTTTTAGGAGTAAAGGATGGAATGATATCTATTAGGAATGAAAACGAGGAGAAAAAGATATCTGCTGGAGATGTTGATGTTGTAATCGTAGCAACTAAAGGAATTTCGATCTCCCCAGCTTTTTTGAGGTTAGCATTTCAGAACAACATCGATGTCGTAATTTTAAACAGTAACGGTGTCCCAGTCGGTAGATTCTTACCATTCATGAAGAAATCTAATGTTAGAGTTAGAAAAGAACAGTATAAAGCTCAAGAAGACGAAAGAGGAATTTTTCTCGCAAAATCTTTTGCTAGGGGTAAGATCATGAACCAATACTATTTGCTGAAGTCGATGGCTAAAGACAGAGGGAGAAAAGATGTTTTATAGTTGTGTTACAGGATTAAGGAGAGAGTTGAGAAGATCAATGAGCTAAACAGTAGAGATGAAATAATAAGAGAGGAGGCTAAAGCCTCTGAACTCTACTGGAATGGAATTTCAGAATTCTACAACTTTGAAAAGAGAAAGAAGAGGTATGACAATCCAGACGATTTAATTAACGTGATGCTGAACTACGGATATTCTGTTTTGATGTCCCACGTCTGGTTAGCTATAGAGTTTACATGTTCAGATGCATACACTGGGTTTTTGCACGTAGAAAATCCAAGAAGACCGGCTTTAGTTGTAGATTTAATGGAAGAGTTTAGACAACCCATCGTAGATAGAGCAGTGTTCAGAGTAATTTCTAAGGTTAATGGAGATGAGTACGTAAAGAATGGAAAGCTCACGTACGATGGCAGAAAAATCTTAATCTCTGAGATAGAGAAGAGGTTGAATACAAAGGTTACGTTTGAAAACAGGAAACTTCCCATTGAATACCACATACTGTTACAGGCGAGAAGGATTGAGGGATTTCTGTTGGGAAGGAATAGATACACGCCGTTTGTGTTGAGATGAAGACACTTGTAATTTACGATATAACGGATGACATAGTCAGAAACAAGATTGCTAAAGCATGTAAGCAATTTGGGCTTAGTAGAATTCAGAAGAGTGCATTTCTAGGGGATCTATCGTCTGCTAAGAGAAAAGAATTGATTTCAAGACTTAGAAGGATTTTAGGGGATAACAGGGGAAATATTCAGATCTTCGTTTTATGTAGAGCCGATTTTGCATTGAGGGAAGTAATAGGTAATGTGGAGTTCGATGAAGGAGAAGAAATTGTTCTCGTTTGAAATTCCAGTTGGAGTTATTAAGTATTACTTGTTTTGTCCAAGAATTCCTTATTTCGTTTTAGTCATGGGTGTTAGGGAAAGGATTACAGATTACATGTTAGAGGGTTTAAAAGAGCATAAGAAGTTCTATAGGGGAAAGGATTTTGCGTAGTATCCGAATTTGAACGGTGTAGTGTCGTGACCAGAATCTCATAAGGAGAACGGAAATCTATTCTATATCCTGGACTACAGCCACAGCTGCATCCACAATGAATCTCATAAGGAGAACTAAGGAGAACGAAAATTTAGCCTCATTCAGTATGGCTATAGCTAAGTTTCTAATTTCAATCGAGAATCTCATAAAGAGAACGAAAACTTGACTTTAAAGAAACCACTGAGGTATTGAAAGTTTAAAAAATAATATATAAATTTAAAAAGTTGTTGTCTCTTTGACAGATAATTGCTGAGAACAGTTACTCCTTATTGACAACTCTTATTACACCCATTCCAGAAGTTCTTCCACCGCCAACATTCGAATACTCACCAAAGTTAAGTAATTTTGACGTGATTCTAACGAATTTTTCGTCGTATGTATCATCTGGAATTGAAAAGTTGACATCTCCAGTGAATCCCACTGACCACAACCCCTTCTTTAACAAAACCTTCTCAGTTTTAATATTACAACCTGATACTGCAATACCCCATTTGTCAAGCCATTCCCTATATTCTATAGGCAAGCTTGAGATGTAAGCCTCATACAATCTTGCCAAACTCCTAAAAAGTAGCTGTGGGAGCGGTAATGGAACAAATCTGTAATCTAAATTTGGAATCCTAAAATAGCAAGGTGTTAGAAACCTTATCTTAAACTTTCTAATAACATCATCTTTAAAATCTTCTACATATCTCACCTCTATCTCATCCAAACTATTATACGCCCCTGCAAAGAATATTTGATCAATACTCACCAAATAATCCTTCAATGCTTCTCCGATTTCTTCAACGAATACCGAAATCGTAAATGAGTATTTTTCTCCTTCTAAAAGTTTCTCAATAGAATAGTTATCGTTCTTAAAGACTGGCGATGTCGCAAACGGTGCCAACCCTTTATTGGAATGAAGTTCTTCGGCTAAAAATCTATTTATCCTTTTCAAAACCCAGTATAGAAATCCTCTAACGTAAGCACCGGAATACATCCGAAAATACTTGGATTCCGAGGCTATGAAGTTAATTCTAAAGTGGACTATCATCAATTAAAATAATACAAGCCTAACTTAAAGTTTTGATCTGTTATTTAAAACATCATAAGCCAAATTATAAATATTGTATAAAAATTTATTCTCAAATCAGACGTAAAATTTCAGTAAAATATTTCGGAATCTATAATTTAACCCTTTAAATCCCTCTTAACGATCTCTGCAACTCTTTTACCACTCAAAATCATCCCACCGAATATCGGGCCCATCCTTGGCAATCTGTGAACAGCTGCAACAGCCATTCCCGTAACGTATAGACCATCTATTACTTTTCCAGTCTTTTCAACAACTAACTTCTCTGCGATTTCGCTGTAAGCGGATTTCTCACCTCTAACCTCAATTTCAAGCTCGGGAATCTTCTTTGAAGCAATTGCAACGACTTCCGCATCATGCCCAGTTGCATCTATCACAGCCTTTGACATGACAAAAATCGGATCTACATGCAATCCAGCGAGTTCGACTGCACTCCACTGAAGAACAACACCAGTAATTCTGAGCGGATTATCTCTGTATATCACATCTTCAATGCTTACACCGTGAATTATCTTAGCTCCAGCGTCTATACATCCAGCCGCAAGTTTAGCCATCATTTCAGCGGCATCTACAACGTATAAGTCCTCGACTTTTTTTAGCCTTATACCGAAGTCTTCGAGTATTTCATTTGCAGGCTCTTCTACTACTACTTTGTGGAATAGCATTCCACCTCCACCTATTCCTCCACCAAAACATAGCCTTCTCTCAAATATCACAACGTTAAAACCATCATCTGCAAGGTATTTTGCAGCTGTCATCCCAGAAGGGCCAGCTCCAGCAATTACAACATCGCATTCGGTTATTTCAAGCCATTCACTTGTAGCTTCTTTAATTATCGCTGCAGTAATCTTCGATTCCATATCTCTACGTCTTCGAATTGAAGGATATAAGGATTTTTAAAACACGCAGTGCATAAAAAAATTCTTTATCTCGATTGAATTTTTCAGATTTAACGGACAAAGCTTTTAATGTCTTAAACGTAAATAAACTTGTGCTCGTGGCTGAAGTGTATGGGGTGTTTGCGGCTCCAAGCGTATTCGGTATGTCTCCCGTAGTAGTTCTCAGGTCTGAAGATGGAAGGATTTTGCCCATATACATCGGATTGGCTGAGGCTATGGCGATTCATACAGCTTTGAAGGGTGAAATTCCCCCAAGACCCATGACTCACGACTTGCTAATAGATGTAATCTCAAGGCTAAACGCGAAGGTTGAAAGAGTCGTTATAGACGACTTAATAGACAACACTTTTTATGCGAGGTTGGTTTTAAGGCAAAACGATACAACTATCGAAATAGATGCTAGACCAAGCGATAGTATTGCGATTGCCGTTAGAACTTCTTGTCCAATTTTCATAGAGGAGAAGGTGCTTGACGAGGCTGGAACTGAGGAGTTACCTTCCGATTTCGTTGAGTTCGATAGAGTAGTTTAGAACTCTTAGGCTGAACACGAGAATTCCCTTGAAGTAAAAGTAGAGTTTGTCATCTCTTACATATATTTCTTTTGGGAAATCGACTTTTCTCATCAACTTCAACCCGGGTTTGTTGTGTGGAATAGCTCCAAATATCAGTGGATCGAAAGGGGGATTTCCAATAAAAACAGGTGTGCTGTCATCCATCTTAACTTTCCTTATGTTGCTCACGTTAAACCTCATCCTGAAGTATTCCTTAGAGTTTTTGTACATCTTTAGGATAGCTGGATTTCCCTTTATCTCTTCTATTATTGCTACATCTTTATCCAATGAGAAAACCTTTTCCAAGTTCATCTTACCCCTGTTTACATATCTCCAATTCAGAAATCTCGATAGAGCTTTTGCTAAACTTCTAGTCTTTCTGCTCGGTTTTCTAGAAGTTGTCAACAGCATTACAGTTTACATTCTACAAATCTGTTCTTATAAATTCCCCTCAGAATTCCATTGGACTTCTCGGGGATTAAGATTTCTCCACTTATCGCATCTTCAACACTTCTAATTCTTCTAATCGATTCTATATTGAAATCTTTAATCTTAATGGCTAAAAAATCTGTTTTATCCGTTTCAACGCATTCGAGCTTGTAAAAATTTGCAGGCATTAAGTTGTAAACGCCGTTTACTTCCTCACCAAGCTCGAAACCAAACAACACGTTTTGCAAAGCCCTGTTAAAGAAGTACCAATCTCCCTCAGCAATCAATTGCCTAGGAAAAGAGGAGAAGTAATCAAGGATTTCTTCTACGTTTTCTCTCTCATGAATCCATCTACAGTTCTTACAACTCCAAACGTAATCCCCGCTTGACGATTTGACTATTTCTCCACCGAGTCTATACAAAAGACAGGGATAAAAAGGGCAGTAGCAGAAGGTGCAATCCTGCCCTTCAAAATGACATGGATAGTATTCACAATCCCTTTTAGAGCCTACGATTTTGTCAAATGCACTGAATAGACTAATCAAAGCTTCTTCTCTCATTTCACCACCATTGCAACCATATCTCCGATTTCAACTCCTATATCCCTTGCAATTGGCTCGCACTTAGCAGTTAATAAAAACGCTATAGGTCTGAACTCTGATTCCTCTGATAGGCATTCGTAATTTGCCATTCCTTTAGCTATTATTATATCTGACTCTCTTAGCCTTTGGAGAGTCTTCTCTGGGAGCTCCTCTAACATAATTCCAATTGCCCCCTTTCCATTCGTAAGCAACTCATCTGCGATTTTATCTACTCCAGCGAGTTTTGCATCTTCAAGTGTTGCATCGCTTATTATCGGCTTACCCCTAACCACAACTGTAAGCCTTCTGCAAATCCCCTTTATCTCCTTCATGAAAAGTGTGTCGAAGAAGATCTCTCCGGCGTTGTCAGTTAAATACACTACTCTTCCGTCTTTACACAACTCCCTTATCTCATCTGTGTGATCGATTTTTAAGCCAGCCTTGAGCTTCTCGATGAAGTAATCCCTTATCTCACTCTTTACGTCATGTCCAAGGACTCCGTAGTCAAAGGTATTTCCGATTATAGATGCTATTAAAGCTGTTTTAAACCTATCGTTCGAATTCGCAACTATCCTCTCAGCTTCAGGTAGGAATTTTGATGCTATTTCGTTTGCATGCTTTTTTACCTCAGCATATGGATCATCACATCCCAAAATCTCGTAAACCCTTCTGTGGAGTCTCGTTGCAAGATGAGCGTTTATCGGCTTTTTTGAGTAGTTTTCTGCAAGTATCTTTAGGGCTTCGTCTACGCATTTTGCAATTAATTCCTCATCATCCGTTACGAGTTTAGCTTCGAAGTAAACCCTGTTCAACAGGCAAGATGGGCAGAGTGGTGCTATTCTCATCCAAGGATTTCAGTCTCTTTGAATATTAATTTTAGGTATCAGTATCGCCCCATCTTCACAATCTATAAGTTCCGCTTTACCGTCGTAGTAGAGTTTTACAGTTAAAGCGGCTATAACTGCATCTAGCTCATCGTGATTTAGGTCTTTTACTTCGATATACCTCGAAAGGGCTTTTTCTATTTCTCTGCATCCACTTTTAGTTCTCTTATTTGCTTTTGGTGCTATGTTCAATATAACCCTTGTAGCGTAGGGGTAAACCTCGAAAACCTCGATACTCCTCGATCTCAACTCCTCAGCGATCTCTATTCCTCTTAGAGCTATTTTCTTAAAGAATGGGGCACCAGATGGAAAGAGTTTTATTCCCATCTTTAAAAGCTTCCGCTCACATTCCCTCAAGTAACCACTCTTTGGTAGAGATAGTGGAGCATCTATCCCAGCAGCTTTTACATCTGGAATAGATCTGTAATCCCCTAAGTATACGAGTTTTTTATCAATCACAGCCGCTATACTCCTCTTCAAGCCTACATCTATTCCGCAATACATATGACCGTATCGATTTAACACTCGATCATCTCGATTGACCTAACCTATCCAACAGATAAGCGTATATCAAAGGCAAAGCAATAGTTGCATCGCAGTAAACTGTAACAGCTTTAGCGTTTGGCTTTAGCTTGCACCAGCTCTTAGCTTCATCAAGCGTTGCACCACTCAATCCACCCCATTCTGGGACATCTGTCGTTATCTGAACTGCGTAATCGAATCCATCTGCGAGTAACATCGCTTGCAACGTGAAATTCTTTGGAACACCTCCACCAACTACAAATATTCCATGTTTTCTCCCCTCAAAGCACAGATCTAGGAGTTTACCTATGTCTTTCGAGTAATCTATACGCAAATTTCTCCCATAGATGTTTAAGTGTAAACCGATTATGGAGTCATGAAGGGTTGGGCAGATTACTGGTATATCTCTCTCATATGCAATTCTCAGGAACGATCTCTTATCCCCTAGTCTTCTTCCAATCTCCCATAGAAACTCGTAACTCGAAAGACTTCCGTTTAAATCACTTAGAATTTCGGATATAAAGTTCTCTAATCCTTCAAAAGCCTTTTGCTCTATGAACACATCGTAAATTCTACTCAAACCCCTTTCACTCAATTCAACGTCGTTTACGTTGACATCTCCAATTAAATGCCTGTATCCAAGTGCCTCACACACCTCATGAACGACGTTTGCTCCAGTTGTTACAAGGCAATGGATGAAATCGTTTTCTATCATATCTGCAACAATTCTACGCATACCAGCTGGAATCATAGCCCCAGCTAATGTAAAGAAGACAAAAGAATCGTTTTTTAGCATCTCTTCGTAAATCCTTGCGGCAATTGAAAGTCTTCTAGCGTTAAAAGCTGTACATTCAAACATTTCTATTAACTCTGAAACCTTTAAACCCCTTTCTACTTTTAAGCTTTTAACAAACATCAAGTCGAATAGAGAGGTCTGTTAAACAAACTTTATCCCTAAATCTTTCAATTTATTCCTGATCATTATGTTCAAAATTAGGGGAGTTAGGGATTCCACTAAGCAGGAGTTTGATAAAGGCCCAGCATCTAAAGCCCTTAAACCCTCTATTCGATTTGTGAGCTCTATAATCGTTCCCTTTGCATCTTCGTCATCGCTACAAACCGGTACATCCCACTCGAATTTTTCATCGATTCTCGCAAACCTCTCAGCAGGGATGCTGTGGTAAGCTGAAACCACTCTACTATTCTGTAAGATCTTCGCGAGTTTTTCAGCGGCAGATCCTTCAGCAGGCTTTATATAAACGAATAGATTTCCTACCTTCTTCATTGGAACTAGGGGAGAGACGACTATCTTATTCCTTAACACATCTCTCAACTTTTCAGCGGTCTCAAATGCATGTTCCCAAGGTATCGTGAAGATCGCGATATCACAAATCCTTGCCGCTTCATCGTTTTCCAATCCGTATACGTTTGCATCTCCTAAAATGCTGAGGTATTCTTTAGCTTTTTCTTTAGCTTTTTCAATTCTTCTCGAACCTATTATAATCTCATAACCGAGTTTTCCAAGTCTTAAAGCCAAACCCTTTCCCAAATTTCCAGTTCCACCTAGCAGAGCAATCCTCATTGAACCACTTCCGGTGGCTCCCTTATGAATCCCAACTCCAGTAGTTTCCTTATCTTCCTCTGAGTTGATGAAATCATCAGTTCAGCTCTCTCGTAAACCTCTTCTTCACTTAATACGACTCTTGCCAATCCAAGCTCAATAGCCTTCATCGCTACAGCTGTTGCAACTTCTGGAAATACATCTCTCTCTGTCATCTTTGGAATTATATAGTCTTCGTTCAATCCCTTCCTCTCCGCAAATTCTGCTAAAGCCTTAGCCGCTGCTATGCACATCTCATCTGTGATCTTCTTGGCTCTAACACAGAATACACCCCTAAAGACGGCAGGAAACACAAGTGAATTGTTTATCTGGTTTGGAAAGTCACTTCTGCCAGTTCCAACTATTCTCGCACCAGCCTCTTTTGCTTCCCATGGCCATATCTCTGGAATTGGATTCGCTTCAACGAATACTATCGCATCGTCGTTCATATCTTCAATCCACTCCTTTTTTATAACTCCTGGCCCAGGCTTACTCGCAGCAATCACAACATCTGTTCCCTTTATCGCTTCAGCTATTCCTCCAACTCTTCTCTCTCCATTCGTCTCTAAACACAAACGCCATTTATACGGATTTCTATCCTTCTGCTCTTCTAAATCCTTCCTTCCTGGATGTAGAATTCCCTTACTGTCTACTACGAACATGTTCTTTAGATTAGCTCCAGCCGCTTTCAGAAGCCTTACAGTGGCTATATTTGCAGCACCAGCTCCAATTATAGCTATCTTTACATCACTTAAATCCTTTCCAACTATTTTTAAAGCGTTGAGGAGTGCTGCAAGTGTAGCAGTTGCTGTTCCCTGCTGATCGTCATGCCAAACGGGGATGTCCAATTCTTTTTGAAGTCTTTCGAGTATATAGAAGCACTTAGGAGTAGATATATCTTCAAGGTTTATCCCACCGAAGCTTGGAGAAATAGCCCTCACGACTTCTATAAATTTCTCTGGATCTTGTTCAGATATCACGATTGGAAATGCATCTACAGCTCCGAGGTATTTGAAGAGAAGTGCTTTTCCTTCCATAACTGGTAACGCTGCTAAAGCTCCCAAGTTTCCCAAGCCAAGAGTTCTAGAACCATCACTGACTATTGCAACTGTATTCCACTTACTAGTGTATTCGTAAACCTTTTCTGGATCTTCTTTGATTTCTAAACACGGTTCTGCTACCCCGGGAGTATACCATATGCTGAAATCTTCTAAATCTCTTATAGCACATTTCGGCAAGATTTCGATCTTTCCGCTGTAATATCTGTGCCAAATCGGTGATAGCTTTTCTGGGACTTTTGCTCTCTCAACCAATTCTTCGTAGTTCATATATGACACTATGTATCAAGAATATAAACTTTCCCATTTTATACGTATATATGAGGCAATAACAAAATCGAATTTTAAGTTATAGTCTATAGAACGTATTTAATATGTATTATCAGTGAAGATATTATAATTATAGTAAATCAAATCGTATTAGATTCGTATATAAGCCATTGCCTTAGGTGGCTGCTATTCTCAACTTGATTTATCGATAAGCTGAAATACTCGCAGATTAAAGATCTACTGAATGAACAGGAATATAACGGAAATTCTCAGTGTTCTTGCAGAATACAGTAGAGCTATGAGTTCTAAGGAGATTGCAGATGAGCTAAGGATGAGAGGTATACATCTAGAACCTAGAACTGTCAGATATCATCTCAAAAAGTTAGAGGAAATCGGTTTAATCAGAAAGACACGAGATGGAAAGAGAGAGATAACTCAAAAGGGTTTAGAAGAGTTAAGGAGGAGAAGTGCATTTGAGAGGTTAGGCGAGTTCTCTGAGAGAATAGAGTTCAACGTATACTCCTGCACATTTGATCTATACAAAATGGAAGGAACTGTTCCAACTAATGTTGCGATAATCGATAAGGATTACTTCGAAGACGCTGTAAACGTCCTAACCGAAGTCTACAACTCGGAGTTTTCAAAATACTTAGTATCTAAGCTACTAATAATAGTAGATGAGGATGAGTATTTGGGTGGAATACGTATTCCAAATAATGCATTTGGTATTTACGTTATATCTAATACGGTTTACGACGTCATAATGAGGTCAATTGGAGTTTCGATGATTCCAGAATTTGCTGGATTGCTTCATTACGAAAAACATCCAAAGGGATTTACAGAACTAATAAGCTATTCTGGAACTACGCTTAGCCCCGGATGGCTTTTGATAAGATCTGGCTTGACATCTGTATACAGATGCGTTAAGAATGGAAAGGGGGAGATGATAACAGCTATAAGGAGTTTTAGTAGACATGCAATTGAAATAGTTAGAGATGAATTGGAAATTGCAAAATCAAGAGGATTTGGAGGTATTATTGGAGTTTCATATCCATCGAGTAGGAGTTTTAGCTTACCTCCCGGTAATAGAGCGAGACTGATAGTCTCAGCCGGATTAAACTATTTAGCACCGTTTCACGAACTTGGATTAAATCCAGAGCTTAGAATAAACGAGGCTTTCGTAGACTTCAAGGATTTCAAGCCGATTGAGAAAATCCTTTAAGCCAATTCTGGAAACCCTTTTCCGAAAATTTTTTATAGTATCTATTAATTCAGTTTAAAGAGGTGAAATCTAAATGTTTCGTGGTGTTGACTTCTATAACGTTGATGAACTTTTAACAGAGGAGGAGAGATTAGTTAGAAGCTCCGTAAGAGAATTCTTAGAAAAAGAAATTGCTCCATTAGTAGTGGACGCTTGGCATGAGGAAAAACCTCTAAATTTTCATGAACTTGCAAAGAAATTTGGAGAGCTTGGATTACTTGGGGCGTTCATTCCAGAGGAATACGATTGCCCGGGAGCGAATTACACAACATATGGGATAATCTGCCAAGAGTGTGAAAGGGTTGACAGTGCTATAAGAAGTTTTGTAACAGTTACATCTGGTTTAGTGATGTTTCCGATATGGCAATACGGAAGCGAAGAGCAAAAGAAGGAGTATTTGCCAAAGCTTGCCAAAGGAAAGATCATTGGATGTTTCGGCCTTACAGAACCAAATCATGGTAGCGATCCAGCTTCTATGGAAACAACTGCCAAAAAAGAGGGAGACGAATGGGTGATAAATGGAACAAAGACTTGGATTACAGAGGGAGATATTGCTGACATAGCTATAGTATGTGCTAGGGATGCTGAGGATAAGAGAAAATACCACATGTTCATCGTTGAAAGAGGAACAAAGGGATTCACTCAACAACCGATTACTAAAAAGGGATCGATGAGAGCTGGAAGTGTTGGAGAACTAGGTTTTGTAAACTGTAGGGTTCCAGAGGAGAACAGACTTCCAAATGCGGATAGATTGAGGCATATATTAACGGTTTTAGATCAAGCGAGATTTGGAATTGCATGGGGTGCAATTGGAGCGGCGATGGATTGCTTTGAAACTGCATTGAACTACGCTAAGGAGAGAAAGCAGTTTGGTGCACCGATTGCCAGTTATCAGTTAGTTCAAGAGAAACTCGTAAACATGCTGATAGAGATAACAAAGGGACAGTTGATATGCTGGAGACTTGGAAGACTTATGGATGAAGGAAGGGCTACACCAGAGCAGATATCACTTGCAAAGAAGAACAACTTAAAGGTTGCTAGATACTGTGCAAGAACTGCAAGAGAGATATTAGCTGCAAACGGAATAAGCTTAGATTACTCACCGATAAGGCACATGTGTAACATTGAATCCGTATACACCTATCAGGGAACTGATGACATCCATACACTAATCCTTGGAAGAGCTATTACTGGAATTCAGGCCTTTAGAAGAGAACTCGTTTTGAAGTGATATGAGACTTCACGAGTATCAAGCTAAACAGATCTTTTCAAAACATGGAATAAGAATACCAAAAGGCAGAGTCGCAAAAACTCCTGAAGAGGTAAGGGAGATAGCAGAAGAACTAGGAGGAAGAGTAGTTATAAAAGCACAGGTATTGGTTGGAGGTAGAGGGAAGGCTGGAGGTATCAAAAAGGCTGAAACCGCCGAAGAAGCTGAGAGAATTGCCAAAGATTTGCTTGGAAGCCTTATAAGGGGACACAGAGTTGACAAGTTATTAGTTGAGGAACAAATCCCAATTGAAAAGGAGTACTACTTGGGCTATGTAGTAGACAAGAGTAGGAGAATGCCAGCTGTAATATTTAGCAAAGTCGGAGGAATGGATATAGAAGAGATTGCATCAAAACATCCAGAAAAAATCCACAAGATATACTTCGATCCTCTTTGGGGATTGCACGATTATCAGATAAGAAGAGAACTCTTTAAAGCCGGATTCCGTGGCGATGAGTTCAGGGGGATGTTTAACTTGATAAGAACTCTTGTAGACATTGCATTTGAATACGAGGCGGAGCTTACAGAGATAAACCCGCTAGCTGTAACGAAAGACGGCTTTATAGCAGTTGATGCGAGATTAAACGTCGATGATAACGCGTTGTATAGACATCCAGAGCTACTATCGCTTAGAGATGCTACAGAGGTCGATGAACTCGAAAGAGAAGCAAGACTAAAGGGATTAAACTACGTTCGCGTTGGAGGAGATATTGGGGTTATAGCGAACGGTGCTGGCTTAGCTATGACTACTATGGACTTGATACACCTAATGGGAGGTAAACCTGCAAACTTCTTAGACACCGGCGGGGGTTTGGCAGATCCAGAAAAGATGAAGAATTGCTTACTTCACGTTTTGAAAGACGAAAACGTCAAAGTGATCTTCATAAACATATTCGCAGAGATAACTAGATGCGAGAAGGTTGCTGAGGGAATAATTTTGGCTTTAGAGGAGTCAGATAGGAGAGTTCCATTAGTTGTAAAGCTCGTTGGAACGAATGAGGAAATCGGCAAAGAGATGCTGAGGAGATACGCCGAAGAGAACAATGCACCGATATACTTCGTTGATACGATTGAAGAGGGTGCAAAAAAGGCTGTTGAAATAGCTAAGGAGGTGTAATTAATGGCTATTTTAGTTGATGAGAACACTAAGGTTATAGTTCAAGGTATAACTGGATTTCAGGGGAGTTTTCAGACTAAGAGGATGCTTGAATACGGAACTAAAGTGGTTGGCGGCGTTTCACCCGGCAAAGGTGGTATGGAAGTTCACGGAGTTCCAGTTTTTAATACCGTTGAAGAGGCTGTGAATGAGACTGATGCCGATACGTCAATAATATACGTTCCAGCCAGATTTGCTACAGATGCTATTTTTGAGGCATTTGATGCTGGATTGAGGCTTGTCGTATGTGTCACAGAGGGAATTCCACTTTACGATGAGATGAGAATACACAGAAGACTTAGAGAGGTTAAATCCATGCTTCTCGGCCCTAATTGTCCAGGAGTTATAAGTCCTGGGAAGTCAAAAGTTGGCTTACTACCAGATAGATGCTTTACACCTGGAAACCTCGGTATAGTTTCGAGAAGTGGAACTCTGACATATCAGATCTCTGAGAACCTAACAAAGGCGGGAATTGGACAATCCACAGTAGTTGGAATTGGTGGAGATCCAATGCCCGGATTGACATTCATAGACATCTTAGAGATGTTTGAAGAAGATGATGAAACGAAAGCCATTTTGATGATTGGAGAGATCGGTGGAACTGCTGAGGAGGAAGCGGCAGAGTTCATAAAGAGGAAAATCTCCAAGCCCGTTGTAGCGTTCATCGCTGGAAGGACTGCTCCCCCTGGCAAGAGAATGGGGCATGCTGGTGCGATAATAGAAGGCTCTACTGGAACTGCTGAATCCAAGATAGAAGCTTTAAGAGATGCTGGCGTATACGTTGCGGAAACGCTGTTTGATATCGTTAAAGAGGTTAAAAGGGTTTTAGGGTGATTTGTAGGTGATTTGTATGAGGCATGTTAAAATAAAAAATATTATATTTGATAGATGTAAGCTGTGGTGGGAGGTGTTTAGAAATGAAGAGTAAGAAGTTGTTAATACCACTGATTGCAGTAGTAATACTAGCGATTGCATTTGCGGGCTGTCAACAACCACCAACTAAACCGGCAGAGAAAGAAGAAGTAATCTACATAGGAGCACCAATCAGCCTCTCTGGAAAATTCGCTAAGGAGGGACAGATGTCTCTATGGGGAATGCAAGTGGCTGTAAAATGGGTTAACGAGAAGCACGGAGGAATAAAGATTGGAGATAAAACCTATAAACTTGAATTGAAGTATTACGACGACGAATCAAAGAAAGAAACCGTTCAAAGCTTAGTTGAGAGACTTGCAACTGTTGATAAGGTCAAGTTTATCCTAGCTCCATACAGCTCAGGTTTGACGATGGCTGCTGCACCAATTGCTGAGAAATACGAAGTTCTGATGAACAGTCATGGTGGTGCAAGCGATTACATATTTGAGCAAGGCTATAAGTACGTTGTTCAGACTCTAAGCCCAGCAAGTAAGTATCAAACGGGATTCTTAGATATGATAAAGGCTATTGATCCAAACGCTAAGAGATTGGCTTTAGTTTACGAAGACAAGGAGTTCTCAAGAGCTGTTCACGAAGCCGCAAGGGAATACGCTAAGAAACTCGGATTTGAAATAGTATACGAAAAGACATATCCGAGTGGTGTAACGGATCTATCACCGATTCTAAATGAGTTAAAGGCTGCTAATCCAGATGTAATAATAGGTGGAGGACATTTTGCAGATGGACAACTACTGGCAAGACAGCTTGCAGAGCTTGGAATAAATGTCAAAGCAATATCGATACTCGTTGCTCCAGCTCTTCCAGCGTTCTACGAAGCTTTGGGAACTAAAGCTGAGGGTATCTGTGCACCGGCTCAGTGGGAGATTGGAGTAGCTTACAGTCCAGAAGTGGCAAAGAAACTTGGAATTGAGTGGTATGGGCCAACGCAAGAAGAGTTCATAGAGATGTTCAAGGAGATAGCTGGAAAGGATAAAGAGCCAAGCTATCACGCGGCAGAAGCTGCAGCAGCTGTTTTAGCGTATGCAAAGGCTATAGAGAAGGCTCAAAGCTTAGATCCAAAGAAGGTTAGAGAGGCTATGAACGATCTCGACTTCATGTGTGTCTACGGAAGGTGGAAGATCGATCCAGAGACCGGAAAGCAGATTGGACATGAAATGGTAATAATACAGTGGCAGAATGGAACTAAGAAGATAATATGGCCAGAAGAGGCTGCCAACTCAAAGCCATGCTATCCAATGCCAACATGGGAGGAGAAGGCAGCTGGAAAGGTTTGCAGTGTGACCTAATTTTTTCCCTATTTTTTTGAGGTGTTGAGATGATTGCTGAGCAATTAGCGGCGAATCTGCTTTATGGAGCTATACTCGGTGGAGTATACGGACTTGCAACTATGGGCTTAAGCCTAATATTCGGAGTGCTAAGGATTGTTAACGTTGGACATGGAGCTTTCATAATGATTGGTGCCTTTACAGCTTATTGGATGTTCATCCTCTACAGCATAGCTCCAGTCGTATCGATTCCGATAGCGTTGGTTATAGGTTTGGCTTTGGGCTTTGTGATATTTTACTCGGTGATCAAGAGGCTTGTAGATGCTCCAGAGCTTTCGACTCTGCTTGCAACTTTCGCAATAGGATTGCTGATAGAAGAGGCAGCTAAAGTTGCATGGGGTTCGGATTACGTTGGATACAGTTGGGATATAGGGAGCTTAAGCCTTCCGTTTACAACTATTCCACTAACGAAGATCTTGGCTTTTGTATCGAGTGTTGTAATTGCAGCAGTTGTATACCTCTGGTTCCAGAAAACAAAGCTTGGAGCGGCAGTTAGAGCTGTTGTAGAGGATAGAGATGGAGCAATGGTTTGTGGAATAAACGTGAACAGAATATTTGCCTTAAGCTTCTCACTTGGAATTGGTTTAACGGTTTTGAGTGGAGTTCTTGTAACGCTATTCGTTCCAGTTGGTATCAACGTCTACATGGGTGGAGAATATACACTCAAAGCCTTCGTAATAGCCGTCTTAGGTGGATTGGCTTCACCGTGGGGTGCATTCTATGCTGGATTCATCTTTGGACTGCTTGAAAACGGATCTTACACGTTACTCGGATTAATACCAGGAGTTGAACCCTTTGGACTTACGAGGTTTGTCAGCTTTGCTATGTTGCTAATAATACTGCTCATAAAGCCGAGTGGGTTGCTGGGAGGTGAGTGATTTGGCGAATTACAAACCCCTAATTCCCACACTGGTTATATATGCAATACTGATAGCAATCGGTGCGTTAGTTCCCGGGATGTGGCAGCCTGTAATGTTTGTACTCTTTTACGTTGCAATAGGGCAGGCTTTGAACATATTCTTGGGTTTTACGGGCTACGTAAACTTCGGATACGTTGCACTGCTTGGAGTAGGAGCTTATGGAATGGGTGTAGCTTTGAAGTATTACACGTATCTCGGAGTAGGTGCAATAGTTCTTGGAGTGATATTAGCGGTTTTCTTTGCGCTACTATTATCTCTTGCAGTAGGAGGAGTTGCCTTAAGACTTAGAGGTGCTTACTTCGCAATAGCTACAATTGGTGTGAACGAGGGACTTAAGCACTTGATAGAGGGAGCAAGGATTTGGGGTGGATCGCATGGAATAATCCTCTCTGGAACTCTCAGGAAGGCATTTGGAAGTGAATTCGCAAATTACCTTTCGACTTTCGTTGCAGATGTATTTTTAATAGCGATAGTTGTGATATCTGGAATTGTAACGATATACATACTGAACAACAGGATTGGCTACGCTTTACTTGCGTTGAGAGAAGATGAAGATGCCGCTAAGGTTATGGGTATAAACGTAACTAAGTACAAGCTCATAGCTTTCATAATAAGTTCTGTCATCGCCGCATTAATTGGGGCTTCAGCTTGGACTTTGAAGATGACCTATGTATTCCCATCTGATGTGTTCGCAATAGGTTATACAGTTGAAGCAATTGTTATCGTAATGCTTGGAGGAGCAGGAACACTACTTGGCCCATTGATAGGTGGAATAATCTACGGAGTTCTCAAGTACTACCTCTCGGTCATACTTCCGGGATTGCAACTGTTAATCCTTGCACCACTGCTAATAGTGATAGTGGTGCTCTTCCCAGAGGGGATAATTGGCTACGTTAAGAAGAAGTTGAGGTATACTTCGGTTTTCGAATACGTGATGTAGTGGAGGTGATTTTATTTGGTTTTGTTAAAGCTAGAAGGTGTAACAAAGAGGTTTGGTGGACTCGTTGCAGTAGATCACGTTGATCTCGAAGTAGAGAGAGGAGAGGCTTTGGGAATTGTTGGCCCAAATGGAAGTGGAAAGACTACACTTTACAATTTAATAAGTGGTGTTTATATACCAGATGAGGGTAAAATCTACTTTGAAGGCAAGGATATAACGGATTTGCCTGCACATGAAAGGGCATCACTTGGAATTGCGAGGACTTTTCAAATCCCCCGTCCATTCGGATCTGCAACTGTGAGGGAAAACGTAGCAATAGGTGCGATGTTTGGAAGAGCTAAGGCAGGAGTTGAAGAGGCTATGGAGATAGCGGATGAATACATAAAGCTCGTTGGAATCTACGAGTTAAGGGATAAAGAGGCAAGACTCTTAACACCCTTAGAGAAGAAGCTCATGGAACTCGCAAGGGCTTTAGCAATGAAACCAAAGTTATTACTGCTGGATGAACTACTTGCTGGGATGAATCCAAAGGATATAGGGAGGATAATTGAACTCATAAGGAGAGTTAAAGAAGAGGAAAACATCGCAGTTGTATCAATGGTAGAGCATTTAATGCATGCTATAACGAAGTTTGCTGAAAGAGTTATTGTGATGCATCAGGGGAAGAAGTTAATCGAAGGAGAAACGAGAGAAGTCTTAAACCATCCAAAAGTAGTGGAAGTTTACTTGGGGAAGAGGGTGGTTTAAATGCTCAGAGTTAGAGAACTCGAATCGGGCTACGGAGAGATGCAGGTTTTATGGGGAGTAAACTTAGACGTCGAGAAAAAGAGTATTACTACTGTTCTCGGCCCAAATGGAAGTGGTAAGTCTACAACACTTAAAACGATATTTGGAATTCTCAAGCCTTGGAATGGAAAAATAGAATACAACGGCAAAGACGTAACGTTTGTTCCACCGCATGCAAAAGTTGAAATGGGTATAACACTTGTTCCAGAAGGTAGGCATCTCTTTCCGAATATGACAGTTGAAGAAAATTTGATGCTCGGAGCTTATACTAAAAGAGCTGAGGAGAAAAAGGAGGATTCACTTGAATTGGTTTACTCCCTATTTCCAGTATTAAAGGAGAGATCGAGACAGAAAGCTGGAACTCTCAGCGGAGGAGAACAGCAGATGCTTGCGATTGCAAGGGCCTTGATGACAAATCCACAGCTCATACTAATGGATGAACCTAGCCAAGGTCTAGCTCCAAAACTCGTTGGAGAAGTGTTTGAAACCATATCAAAGCTTAGAGAAGAGGGGTTAACAATTCTGCTTGTCGAACAGAACGTTTACGCTTCGCTTGAGATTTCTGACTATGCATACGTTCTCCATGAGGGTAGAATTGCATTTGGAGGAACTGTTGAAGAGGTAAAGGAATCCGAAGAGATTAGGAAGGCTTATCTTGGTCTTTAAACTTTTGGCAAGTTATAAATACTGGTTTTCAGTCTTTAATGCTATGAAGGTACTCGTTAGTCCTATGAGCGTTGAAGAGGCTGTTGAAGCTTTGAGAGGTGGGGCTGATATAATAGATGTAAAGAATCCAAAAGAGGGATCACTTGGTGCAAACTTCCCATGGGTTATTAAGAGTATTGTAATGCTCGTAAAGAAGTATGGAAGAGAAGTAAGCGCTACGACTGGAGATATGCCATACAAACCCGGAACGGCAAGCCTAGCTGCCTTAGGAGCGGCTGTTGCAGGAGTGGATTACATAAAAGTCGGTTTATATGGAGTTAAAAATTCAAGCGAGGCTTATGAAATGATAAATGCAGTTGTAAAAGCTGTTAAGGAATACGATCCAAATAAGAGAGTTGTCGCTGCAGCTTATGCAGATTACTACAGGATTTCAGCAGTAAATCCACTCGAATTGCCTGAAATCGGTGCTAAGGCAAAAGTCGATGGAGTTATGGTGGATACGGCTATAAAAGATGGAACCACCCTCTTTGACCACATGAGAGTTGAGCAGCTGAAGGAGTTCGTGAGAGGTGCACACGAAAACGGGATGTTCTGTGCATTAGCTGGAAACCTGAAATGGGAGCACATAAAAATACTTAAAGAGATATCGCCAGACATAATAGGTGTTAGGACAATGGTTTGCGAAAACGGAAGGAATTCGATGATAAAAAGTGAATTGGTTGAGAGGCTTGTTAAGGCTGTGAGGGAGTAGAGCAGAGACTTATCAAGGCTTTTTCTCCCTCCCTTGTACCTTTAGCTATTAACAAATCTCCGCTGTAGATTTTTGCACTTGCAGTTGGTTTCGTTATCCAGTTTTGACCTCTTTTTATAGCTATCACGTGCATTCCCGTATTTGTTTCAACTCTTGCCTCTCCCAACGTTTTCCCATTTAAATTTGAGTTCTCACTTACTTCAACTATCGTTATGATTTCATCGGTCTCTCTCATAGCATCTCTGAATATCGGTGGAATTTCCATCTTCTTGATTAAGATATTCGCTATATCCCTTGCGGCATCTGCAATTTGCTCTGAGCAATAGGCTATTTCGAGCATAGCCATTAAAGGCTTTAAATCATCCCCGCTGAAATGTCTACTACTTTCGAGTATGAGTCTCTCGATTTCAAATTTCATGTTGTCTATCCTCTCTTCTAAATGAGCGGCTTCATATGCTATGTCCTCGTTTCCGTAGATAAGAGCTGAGTAAGACAAATCCACTGCAAGTTCTGATAAGTTTTTGACTTCGATTAACAGATCGACAGCTCTATCCAATTCATCTATTTCTATTTCTGGAGGGGATTTCTGTGCTTCTATCTCTTTTCCTGTTACGAATTTGTAAAAAGTTGGAACTGCTGATGGGTCTCCCCTTGCAAACAGTAAATCCCCCTTTAAGATTTTTGTATCTCTGTTCGGGTTGAATATCCAGCTGAAACCCCTTCTTATCGCAATAACCCTCATACCGGTTTGAGTATGCAATCTAAGCTCTCCAAGTGTTTTATTTACAACTTCTGAGTTTTCTGGAACTTCTACTTTTACAACAGTCTCCTCCGAATGATACAGTATGAGGTTGACTATATCCCTTGACAAGTTAAAACCTCTCAGCACTAGGCTTGATATATCTCCAGCGGCGTTGCTTATCTTTTCCCCAGCACTCGCTATTTGAAGAATCGATGAAACCATCTCAGCCTCTTCTATCCTTCTCGCCGCGAGAACTGAGACAGTTCTTATCTGATCTAACAGCTCTAAAACCCTTGATTCAAGTTCTAAAACCTCCTCAGCTATGTCTTCGTTGTTGTAGAGAATCGCAGAATACGCAAGGTCAACCATTAACTCTGTAGTGTCTCTTATATCGATAAGCAAGTCCTTAACAGTTCTACGCATTCAATGTAATCTATCTTTGAAGATATATATAGTTTAAACGACTTCTAGCTTAACCTCTTTTCCAGTTCTATCGTAACACTTCCAGCTGCTCATGTCGTATGGATAGCAAACTATTATGTGATAGTTCCCAAATCTCGTGAACAAAGCCAAATCCTCTTCAGAGGGTTCACAGCTTGAAGATGGATGACTGTGAACAGTTCCATATACCTTCATACCTATTGGTAACATTTCTAGGTGGATCAAAGCTGAGACGTTACCAGATATAAAGGGTAGGAATACGAGCTCCTCTAAAACGTCTTTATCTCCAGCTAATAACGCTATGAATTCATCTGGATGTGCGTTTTTTGCAGCTTCAAGTATCGTTATGAGTAATTCCCTTTTGATCTTCATTGGAATTCAAAGGATTTTAAGGGATTTAACTCTTTTTGATTAAACGCGATTAATTTTATAAGTTATCGATTAGTTTTATTATGTGATATGCGTTATCTGCGGAAGAAATGTTCCAAGGAGGGAGATGCTAAAACACATCGAATCCCACTTCTACGTAGATAAGAACGAAGTTGTGAACTACTTTAAGAATCTTTGCGAACCTTTCGAGGTTAGATTTCATGAAATCACTTGTGTTGATCCAAGTAGGTGTATAATCTTCTTCTCTCCAGAGAATGCGTTGCTATTCATTGCATTTGCTAAGGAGAGATATGGGATAGATTGGAAGAAATGCTGTGAATGGATGGCTTTGCATGAGAAATCACATATAGAACTCAACAAACTATATAAACCACCACCCGAAGTTAACAAAAATATAGTTTCGAATGTGGAGGATTACTACATTGAAACTAAAATGATCCCAAAGGAGTATAGAGATGTCTGTATAGCCAATGCGGAAATGGTTTTGGAGTTTAGGAGAGTATTACCATTTCCTAAGAGGGTTCTAATGGATAGAGATGTAAACGCATATTACTACGTATCCCTCGCCACTTGGAAGGCTTTGGGAATTGAGATCAAGTTGAGCTTAGTCGCTTTTGAAAGAGTTTTCGTTGAAAACGCATCTGAGGTAATTAGAAGTGTAAAGAAAGTTGAAGATTTGCCAAATGCTATGATAAAAGTCGAAAAACTCCATAGGTTTTTTTACAGTCTGTATTATTAGCTTAACTATTGTTTTATTATTTTAACTTAATTTAAAACAACAAAAATATTTTTATAAATATTAATAAAATTTGTGATAATAAATTTATTTTATAATTTAGGTATTTAAGTATTTATATAAGTTACGCTTTCATTTTCAGTCTTTGAGGTTTTTACAAAACAAATCGTATTGAAAAACTACATGCTCCCCGTTTCTCTTGTGATGTATTGAGAAAATTCTAATGGGCAATTTGGACAGTTCTTGCTCTAATTCATCTGAAGCACGGGATTTCTTGACTATTAAGTTAAAAGTTCTTCCGCGAATTGGGTAATGCTTGCTGTGTGGATTTCCCTCTGGATGTACCTCAGCCATGATTCTCAATCTTGGCTTTATCGAAGCTTTTTCAATTAGTTTTGAACCAGCTATTATCGTCTGGTCTGTGATATAAGATAGAACTTTCTCTACTTCTTTGAGAACTTTTGGATCTATTTCTATGTTCTTCTTTTCAATATGCTCTCTTAAAATCTGCAAAAACATCTGGTAGATCAAGTGTTCCCTTGGAACTGTTTCAAAAAACGATCCATCTACTATCGAAACTTTCACCCTATTTGTATTGTCCCTATGTGTTCTTACTAAGTAAAAGCACCTCCTCTGGAAGGTGTAATATTCATCAAAGCCAATTTCTTCGACTACTTCTGAATCCATAAGCTTTGCAATCTTAGAAACTAGTGATCTCCCACCGTTGATTATATCGATTTCTTCAAGGGTTTTATACGTAGTTGGAATAGTTGAGTTAAAAGAAGCAATACTACCAGATTTCGAATCTTTTAGCTCTAAAATACTTCCACACCTCAATCGCTCATCGTATCTCACTTTAAACAAGAAATCTGGAAAGAGTTCAGATTTGGAATACAAAACACTCTTTTTTATAGATTCATTGTTCAATATCCTTTCGAAGTCTTTTCCATATCTTGCAATTAGTTGCTCCCAAAAGTCAATTCCGTATCTCTTTTTCGCATCTCTTCTGTTGTCTACATATGCTAAATTGTCTTTAGCAGATCTTAACACGATTTCCTCTAAAGTAGATTTACATACATCAATTTTCTTCTCTTCTAAGTTTTTTACACAGGCTTTGAAGAACTCAACGATGTCCTCTATATCTTCAAACTTCACGAGATGAAGTTGTCTAATTTTGGATATTTATCTATTGGCCATATCTGTTCCAGATTAGGGGTAAAACGGTAGTAACTGTAATATCTAAGGATGTTATCGGCAGGTCTTATAGTTTTTAGGCGTTCTCGAATTACGTTTACGTAATACGGATCTATTTCTATACCAATTGAGTTTCTTTTGAGTTGGTACGCCACTACAAGAGTCGTTCCAGTTCCCGCAAACGGATCGAGAACTGTATCACCGGGCATTGTAGAGGCAAGTATAATTCTTAAAAGTAATGCCACTGGAGACTGCTGTAGGTGTATTCTGTTTCCCTTTTCATCTCTTAATGCTTCATCTCCTGCGAAGAATCCCGAAGTCAGCTCTCGTATGTCATCCCATACATCTGTCACGTATATCCCATTCTTTCTTGGATATTTGTATTCTGGGAGTAGTGGGTAATCTATCCTCAACTTATTGAAAACCCTTGGGGTTTTTCCCTTTGTAGCAAAAGCAATTATTTGATATTGCTTGTGAAAACATCGATACGGCACAGCAGAAGTTCTCTTTTTCCAGATTATTAAGTTCTGAAAAGTCCAACCGGTTTCTCTAAGTATTCTTAATACGTGTTCGACATTCTTCTCCCGATGCATGAAGTATATTGCTCCACCCTCTGCTGTTATATCGTAAATCTCTGAGATAACATCTTTTAGCCATTTCCAATACTTGTCCTCTGGCATACTGTCATCGAAGTATCTGTAATTCGTTTTACCCTGTCTAAAGGGTGGATCTAGAAATGTGAGATGGACAACTCTATCCTTGTTCTTTTTTAGCCATTCGAGGCAATCACCCTCAACAATCTCAAATGTCACATCTGGCATGTATAAAACCTAAACAACTCTAAGCCTTATCAATTTTATCGAGACTCTTGTTATATTTAACTTAAAAAAACAGTTATTTAAATTTAAAATCAACGTTATCCATGAGAGATGTTATTGGTGTAATACTAAATGCCAAGCACTTAACAGCGTTGACTGGGGCTGGTGTATCAGCTGAAAGCGGTATACCTACTTTTAGAGGAAAAGACGGATTGTGGAATAAATATAAGCCAGAAGAACTTGCAACACCTCAAGCCTTTGCAAGAAATCCAGAGTTGGTTTGGAAATGGTATGCGTGGAGGATGGATATAATTTTTAATGCTAAGCCTAACCCAGCACACTACGGATTTGCAGAATTGGAGAGATTGGGGATTTTAAAATGTCTTATCACGCAGAACGTCGACGATTTACACGAAAGAGCTGGAAGTAAAAACGTTCTACATCTGCATGGCTCTCTGCGAAAAATCGTATGCACTAAATGCGATTACTCTGAATACGCTGAAAAGCCACCTAAAATTCCACCACTGCCCAAATGCCCGAAGTGCAATTCTCTGCTTAGACCTGGAGTTGTTTGGTTTGGTGAAATGCTACCGCAAGATGTACTATCGAAGGCTATAGATGAGATGTACAAGAGCGATGTCGTAATAGTGGCTGGAACTTCTGCAGTAGTTCAGCCAGCCGCGAGCTTACCCCTAATAGTTAAGAGAAACGGCGGAGTTATCATAGAGATAAACCCGAGTGAAACGGCTTTAAGCTACATTGCAGATTACAGAATCGAAAAGCCAGCTGGAGTTGCTATGAAGGAGATAGTTGGCGAAATCAAAAGAGCTCTTTCTTTAGAAACTCCCTAAGCATTACAGTAGCGTAACAACCCTTTGGCAAGTAGAATGAGAATGTGTTGTCTTTAAACTTTATATTCGAAACTTCTATAACCATGTCAGCAGCTCTATAAGATCCCTTGGATGAGAACTCTTTATACTCTGTTTTGAAATCGCTCAAACTCAACTCATCCTCCTCTAAGAACTCCTTAGCTTTTAAATTCCAACCTTCGAGTTTTGTCTCATAACCAACTAATGGTAAAGCCAAGCTTGCAAGTCTTTTCTCTATTAAAAACTTAACCCTTTCAATGTTTACTCCAACTCTACTACAATCCCTAAAAGTCGGTTTGGGTTTTAGGGTTAAATAGTATGCCCAATCCCCTTCGTGGATCTCTTTTAGATTTCCAAACTCTTCAATCCTCGCAGACAACAGCTTGTTGAATATGTAGGATTGATATGCGTGGATGAACATCATCTTTAAGTTTTTAGGCAAACTCAGCAAAGCCTCTCTTTCACTTTTACCCTCTCTTAATTTTTGTAGTAATGCCCTTTCATACCTCAAATGCTTCGGTAACTCTCTAAGCCCAAATTTTGCATCTCGTGTATTCCAGAGTTCTTCTCTTATCTTTCTAACATCCTCAGCTTCGTTTTCAAACGGCTTTGCAACGTAAACCCAAAAAGCCTCTTCGTATTTTCTTTGAAGTATCAACTTACCCACTTCGTGTGTTATAAATCTAATACTCCCAAACCTCTGCAAGCCAAAGAAGTTTGGAGTCCCCTTTTGTTTGAGTTCTTCTCTTGTTTGCTCAAATAAATTGGAATTCTTACAGTTGTAAACCCTAATGCAAAAGCTGTTACCGATTAGATCGCCTAATTCAATTGGTTTTCTTGCGTAACCCAATACCTCTATCTCAACATCTTTAATCTTTAAATTTTCAACTTCTTCTGCCTTAACACCTCTTATACTGAAGTATTGCACGGATATCGATCTCTTATCCTTTGTTCCAGCGAATCCAACTCTCTTCTGACTAATCCTCAGCTTGTCTGACAAAACCTTCGCAAGTTTTAGTGTATCCCAGTTCTTTTTCTTAACCCTTATTATCAGGTAATCTCCTCCATCGATGTTGATTTCAGCTATTTCTTCGACATAGAAGTCTTCAGCAGATCTCTTTATCTCTCCTCCCATTCCCTCTGTTGAGGTTATGTAGCCCTTTATACCAACTAATTCTTCCATCGATGCGAGTTGAACTAAAGATTTATTAGCATATGCAGAACTTTAGAAGTGGAGAAGAACATTCAAGATCCCATTCATGGGATAATAAAGCTTGAAGATTGGATGATAGAGATAATAGACACACCACAGTTCCAAAGACTTAGAAGGATAAAGCAACTGGGTTTTGCTAATCTCGTTTATCCAGGAGCGAACCACACGAGGTTTGAGCACAGCTTAGGAGTTATGCACATAACGAGAATCTTAGCAAACAGACTTGGATTCGATGATGAGGTTGTAGCTGCAGCACTACTCCACGACATAGGACATGCTCCCTTCTCCCACTGTAGCGATAGAATCCTTGAGAAGTACACGAATTTCAGACATGAAAACGTTAAAAGAGTAATTAAAGGTGAGCTAAGAGAGGTTTTAAACGATTTGGGGTTTAACATATCGAGAATTGCAGATTACATATCTGGAAAAAGACCTTCAATTGTTAGTGGAGATATAGACACTGATAGAATGGATTACTTGGTGAGGGATTCGCATTACACTGGCGTAGCTTACGGAGTCTTCGACATATACAGGCTTATAGACAAGATAAGATTTGAAGATGAAGTGATAATAGAGCAAGGTGGATTAAAAGCGGCAGAATCTCTACTCATTTCTAGGTTCTTGATGTATCCAACCGTTTACTACCATCACGTGTGCAGAATTGCAAGGAAGATGTACGAAAAAGCAATGGAAATAGTCATTTCGCAAGGATTCAAAGCTGAGAAACTCTTAGAGATGGACGACTGCGATGCAATGGTATTGCTTATGAGTAACGATGATTCGGCTGAGATAGCTGAAATGCTTAAGAATAGGAGATTGTTTAAGAGAGCTGTATACGTGAGCAGGCATAGAGTTGATTTAAGAGAGGTTTTGAGGATTAATGAGGAGAGGGCTGAGAGGGAGATAGCAGAGGATGCTGGAGTTGACGAGAAGTACGTTATAGTAGATATCCAGCCGATTGAAGAAGTTAAAGAGGTTAATGCAAAAGTTGAAGTAGAGGGGAGAACTCTGAGACTTGATGAAGCATCTCCACTTGTAAACGCACTTAAGACAGCAAATCTGGAGAATTGGAGATTGGGGGTTTATACAAAACCCGAATACGTTAAGAGAGTTGGAAAGGTTGCAGTAGATTACTTTGGAATTGGAAGGATTCCTGTACAGAAATCACTAAACGAGATAATTCCAATTGATTAAAAATTTAGCGTTCATTGAACGTCTTGGATAATATAAGCTAGCTTTATTATTGTGCTTAAATATTTATCAAGACATTACTAATAATATTTATTTACATTTATCTTTTTAAAAAGATAAATATAAATAAATAAAAATAATAAAACAAATCAAGAGGTGGGAAGATAAAGGAAACATCATAATTAAAAAATAAATTTTTATAAAACGTCAGCATGAACATGCATTGTTTATCGTTAACTTTTTATTGATGTGAGTTTAAAAGCGTATATGGTCAAGTTGAGAAGGCTTACAAGTGGTGGACACGTAGAAGTTGAAGTTCCCCTTCCAACAGCTATTGAAGAGCTATTAAACCACTTAACAAGAGGAGGAATAGCAGTTAATCAGGAAGGTAAAAATATTGGACTTGAGGATCTAGGAGAGGTGAAGGATTCTGACAAAATACTACTAATTCCAGCGATTAGAGGTGGATAGTTTGGAAATACGATGTATAAACCTTCCGGGGAGACCTACTGAAGAAGTATACGTGTGTGTTCAGGATGCAGGTGGATATAAAAGAGTTATTCCATTATATAAACTACTTAGCACTGATAAGTTGATGAAACTAAACCTACTGTTTAAAGATCTAAAAATCAAGGGAAATGAATGGATGGATGAAATCGGCGTTCGTGAAGATGAAATCCTTTCACTATATTTTTCATCTCCCGAGGGTAGAGCTGAAAAACTCTTCTTAGAGCTTGTTGAGTCGGGTATAATCCCAAAACCCAAGGATAACCTTATAGTTATAGAATCAAGCGGAAAAAAATATAAAATAGAAGTTGACACATTAAGATTATTTATAGATGATCAGGAGAGCTGTTTTCAGTGTGATGAGGATTTACCACATTTCGATAAGCTAATAGCCCTATGCCTAACAATAATACACAATCCAGAAAAGCTTGAAAGACGGTGATCAAATGAAAATATTCATACCAAAAGCTATCAAAAACTTCATAGCGCCTAGAGATGAGAAGGAAGAGGTTTCGATCCTATGCGATTTCGAGAGGTGTGGAGTTTTAATTGGACGTAGAGATGGAGATTGTATAGTTGTGGAAGAAATAGTTGAAACTAAAAATAGTTCGAATAAACCAACTGAGTTTGAGATAGATCCAAATGATCTCTACAAAGTATGGTTAGATGCTGAAAGGAAGGGATTAGAAATCGTAGCAGTTTTCCATACACACCCATTCGGCCTAGCAGTCCCATCTGGAAGAGATATCGAGGGGTTAAAGCAGACAAAAATGGTATGGGTAATAGTAGGAATTGACGGTGTTAGAGCTTACATATATACGGACAGAGTTGAAGAAATCGAAGTTAAGTTGGTATAATGGTTTGATTTGTTTAAGTAAAACAAGAATTGATTGGCATCACATTGTGGAGCAAAATTCATAAACGGGCCGGGAGGGATTTGAACCCCCGACTGCGGGATTAAGAGTCCCGCGCTCTACCTGGCTAAGCTACCGGCCCTTATTAAAGATTTGTTATGTGAGTGTTTATGAAACTTATGGTTCTACACCAAAAGTTTGATAAGCATTGAGTGATAAAGATTTTTAAGCGGGGGTTGC
>CAYWXE010000009.1:0-8863 GCA_964462505.1 uncultured archaeon
TTTATATGATTCCACAGGTTTACTGCGGAGAAATAAGTTGAAACAAAAGCTAAGGATATTAAGAAATTGATTATATTACCTTTAGAAATTGCAAAAGCTAAAAATGGTATAAATGGATAAGGATATATTATTGACGGCGGTGTCGCTCCAAGTTTTATGAGTCTTAAAAATGTTTTAAAAGAATTCATAAGAGTCTTAACGTAATTAGCTAGCATAGATCTTTATTCTCTTGAACACTTCCTCGAACTCCTTCTTCTTGTCCTTCCTCTCCTCCATCTCGATCACCCAAACATATTTGAGATTAAGTCATATTTAAATTTTTCTATTTTTATAATAATAATTATAAGTATTATCATTAATGATATAATTTTTGACATGTTTAATTATTCTTTATATATCCCATCATAGTGATTGTTACACTAATGAAATTTAAGTTTTTTTAATTACAAATCAGCAATCAAAAAAGATTAATCAACTCACAACTCTGCTGGATGTAATGTTTACAGTTAAGGTTGAGAAGGTGATAAGACATAGCAATGAGATTTCAACGATATACTTCAACAGAACTCTCAGATCTTATCCTGGACAATTCGTAATGGTAAACGTTATTGGCTATGAAGAAATTCCGCTCAGTTTGTCTTCACCTCGCTCTGTGACAGTTAAAGCAGTCGGTGAAACGACAAAAGCCCTTATTTCGATAGAAGCTGGAAGTTTTTTGGGGATTAGGGGCCCATTTGGAAATCCGTTTACACCAGCGGATAAAGCCATAATAATAGCTGGTGGAATCGGAATAGCTCCACTTAGATTCCTATACCACTACTTAAGGCGATTGGGTTCAGAGATTAAGCTTTTATATGGAGCTAAAACTGCTGAAGAACTGATATGGGTTGATGAGTTCGAAAACGCAGAGTTTTGTACAGATGACGGCAGTTTTGGACATAGAGGAGATGTTGTTTCACTTCTTAAAAAGGAGGATTTGAAGAAGTATGATAAAATATACTGCTGTGGGAAGGAAGAGATGATGAGAAAGGTCTACGAAATCCTTAAACAAAGAAACTGCTTAAGCAAAGCTGAATTCTCACTTGAGAGGTATATGAGATGTGGAATCGGCGTCTGCGGTTCATGCGTTATCGAAACGGGATTGAGGGTTTGTACAGATGGCCCCGTTTTTAAAGCATCTGAGCTAATGTGGTAGCTATTCTCTCCTCTATCTCTCTTGGCAGGGATATCACGCCTTTGAAGTCTTTTTTTAAGTAATTTAAGGCGAGTATTGCAGCTGAAAAAGTTCTGTCCATTATCTCAATCGGTGTTCCGTTTCCCAAGGCGAGATTTGCCGCATATCCATCTGAAACCAAGTAGTACTCAGTCTCATTATATCTATACTTCTTAACTCCGTTGTAATCAGCTATAAGCTCTCCTGCTGGCTCTATTTCCATTTCAGCACCTAGGTTTAAGAGAATAGCTCCATTTTTTAGTTCTACTTCTTCAACCTTTAAAACACCTTTTGCTCCTGTGCACGTTACAACTAAATCCGCTGAACTCAGATCTTCTGCGATTTTAAAACCCTCGTATATTGCTTCAAGCTGTTTCACCTTTGAGACATCCATAACCTTCACCCTGCACCCAATAGATCTCAGAAGCCTGGCACATCCACTTCCAACCCTTCCAAATCCGATAACGACAATTTCTTTGCCGGGCAGATACAAGTTTAATCTCATCAAGGCGTCGAGCAACCCAAAAGCAGTACCATGGACATTCTCTCCTATTCCTTTAAGGGTTGAAGAGTCTACAGATATAGCTTTAACGTTTTCAAACCTTCTAAGCCAATCTTCGCCAGTTTTTGTTAGTTCTACAACGTTTATATACTCTCTCTTCTTCACTGCAACCCTTGAGAGAACTGCTGCACAGTCTAAAAAGTATTTAGCATTAATAGCTTTTTTTCTGTTCACGACTTTTATTCCCTTCTCCTCAAGCCATTTAACTGCTTCATTCTTCACAAGAATGCCATCGAAGTCTGTAGCGATTACATTTGTATGCTTTGACAATTCATATATCAGCACAGCTGTTTTGTATTCAAGCGGTATACAAACAGCTACTTCATCGACTTCAACCTCTTTAGCAAAAATCTTAACGAGTTTCATTCTGTCGTAATACCAGTCTACACTTATCTCCATTCGAGACACCTCCTAAACGCTATTGGAATCTCTTTAATCAAATCCGTAGCAGTGAAGTTGTAGCCGTATTTCTCATAGCAGAGATCTCCTGCAAAACCGTTTAGAAATGCAGATGCACAAGCCGTATGAAATGCATCATCACAACAGAGCAGTGCACCACAAATCCCAGCTAATACATCACCAGTTCCTCCCACAGTCATTCCAGCGTTTCCGCTTGTATTCCTCTTTAACCTAATCCCGTCTGTGATTAAATCCACCTTACTCTTAAGTAAGATAACACATCCGAGTTTCTTGGCAGTTTTTACAACATTCTCTTCACTCGGCTCACCGAATAACTTTTTAAACTCACCCTTGTGTGGAGTTATTATGCATTCAACGCCCTCTGGAATATCCCTTATAATCCCATCTGCATCTAAAACAGCTTTTTTAACGTCTTTTAGCAACTCAGCAACGAAATCCTTGAATTCGTCATTTCTTCCAACACCCATACCAACTACAACTACATCATGCTTTTTTGCGAGTTCTACAGCCTCATCTAAGTTCTTCATCGATATATAATCTCCTTTAAGACCCCTAACTATTAAATTCGGGCTGAAACTGGCAACAATACTTCTAATACTTTCTGGAACAGCAGTAGTAACTATATCAGCCCCAGAAGCATAAGCGGCTAGACTTGCTAAAGCAGGAGCGCCGGTGTATTCCCCACCACCGATAACCAGAATCCTTCCGTGCATACCCTTATGGGCCTCAGGATTTCTTCTATAAGAAGTCACAACATCACCAACACCACAAAGGAATTCGAATTCGTTAGGAATTCCTATATCTCTAACGACTAATTCTCCAACTAACTCTTTTGCCTTCAAAAGACCTGGTTTGGCTTTATGGAATGTAACGGTCAAATCGGCTTTTACGGCACTACTGTAATAACCCGTATCTGGATCCAATCCAGTTGGTAAATCAACTGCCACTACAAAGCAATCCTTTGAATTTATCACCTCAACAGCAGATTTAAACGGTTCTCTCAGCTCACCTCTTACACCAGTTCCAAGCATAGCATCCACTACTATATCCGCTTCGAAATCTGGAATTCTATCGATTTCTCTGATTTTAAATTCAGCTCTTCTCAATATTTCGAAGTTTTTTCTTGCAATATCAGTTCTTATTTCTGAAGACTTTCCAAGTAAAAAAACCTCGATATCGAATCCCTTTAAGTGCCTTGCTGCAACAAAACCGTCACCACCGTTGTTTCCCAAACCGGCAAATACAACAATACTTCCCTCCTTAAACCTCTTCTGGATTTCGTCTGCAACAGCTTTTCCAGCGTTTTCCATTAGTTGTAGTCTACTTAAGCCAAAGAATTCGCAGTTTATATCCAATATCTGCATATCCCTCGAAGAAATCACTTCCATGCAATCATATCCTAAAGATTTTCGATTTAAGTTTTTTGAGTGGGGAAATCTTAAATATTTTTGTTGTGAACTCTTCGCATGGATTTGCATTCGATCTACAACACTCTAAACGCTCATAACGAGATGATGAAGAGATCAATACCACTGATTGCGAGTGAAAACGTGACGTCTTTAGCAGTAAGGAGGTGTTACATTTCAGACTTTGGACATAGATATGCAGAGGGAAAAGTTGATGAGAGGTTTTACGAGGGTTGTAGGTATATTGATGAAATCGAAAGAATTGCAATAGATTTAACGAAAAAGCTTTTTGAAGTTGAATATGCAAACGTCCAGCCGATTTCTGGTGTTGTTGCAAATATGGCTGCCTTCTTTGCGTTTACAAATGTTGGAGATAAGATTATGAGCATATCGATCCCATGCGGAGGACATGTAAGTCATCACAGATTTTCTGCAGCTGGATTTAGAGGGTTAAAGGTCTTGCACTATCCTTACGACGTTGATAACTTAAACATAGACGTAGATGAGACGAAGAAGATTGCTTTGAGGGAGAAACCAAGGTTATTCGTTTTAGGCTCAAGTCTAATACTTTTTAGACAGCCTGTTAAGGAGATCAAGGAGATTGCTGACGAATTAAATGCAAAGGTGATGTACGATGCCAGTCACGTCTTGGGATTAATAGCTGGAAGGGTTTTTCAGCATCCAATTAAGGAGGGAGCAGACGTTTTAACGGCTTCAACTCACAAGACGTTTTTCGGACCCCAAAGGGCTGTGATACTTTCAAAGAGAGAATACGCAGATCTAATAGATAGTGCTGTGTTTCCAGGTGTCGTAAGTAATCACCACTTAAACACGTTGGCTGGCTATGTGATATCTCTGCTCGAGATGCTCGAATTCGGTGAAGCCTATGCAAGGCAAGTAGTGAAAAATGCTAAGAAATTAGCTGAAAAGCTTTACGAGTTGGGTTACAATGTTTTGGGTGAGAAATTCGGTTTTACTGAGACACATCAAGTTGCAGTAGACGTCAGAGAACTTGGAGGTGGGGATGTAGTTGCGAAGAAGCTTGAAAGGGTTGGAATAATTCTAAACAAAAACCTATTACCATGGGATAGTTTAAAAGACGTTCAAAACCCATCTGGAATAAGGATTGGTGTTCAGGAGGTTACTAGGCTTGGTATGAAGGAGGGTGAAATGGAGTACATAGCTGAGTTAATAGATAAAACTCTAAAGGGAAAGGCTAATGAAGAGGAGATAAGGAAGGAGATTGAGGAGTTTAAAAGAGATTTCAACACTGTTAAGTATACGTTTGAGGAGTGTGAAGCCTATAGCCTGCCAGAACTATGATAGACGAGAATGCGAGTGTTGAAGAGATTAGAAATGCAATAAAATCGATAAATCCAAAGCTCTACGAGAGGCTAGTTAAGATAGACAACTCAGACGATTTCTTCAGATATACTGTTAAACCAATAAGGAAGAGCATAAGGGTTAACACTCTAAAAGCTGATATAGATTACGTAGTCAAAAGGCTTGAAGATATAATTGTTGACAGAGTTCCGTGGTGTGAGGAGGGTTTTTTTGTCAATACGGACGAATTCGGTAGAATTCCAGAACATCAACTCGGAATAGTATTTGCTCAAGAGGCATCTTCAATGATTCCACCAGTTGTAATGGAATTAGAGCCGAATCTAATAGTTTTAGATATAGCTGCCGCTCCCGGTGCTAAAACAACACAAATAGCTCAATACATGGAGAATAGGGGGTGTATAATAGCTAACGATGTGAAGTATCCAAGATTAAACATCCTCATCTCAAACCTTCAAAAGTGTGGAGTCTTAATCGCAAGGGTTACAATGAAAGACGGAAGGTATTTTGCGAGGTTCGAGAATAGATTCGATGCCGTGCTTGTAGACGTTCCATGCAGTAATATAGGGATGATAAGAAAGAACTACAAGTATATAAGACTTTGGAGGCTAAAAGAAGGTTATTCGCTTTCGAAGCTTCAAAAGGAATTGTTAATGGCAGCATATAAGGCTGTTAAGCCTGGAGGAGTTTTAGTCTACTCAACCTGCACGCTTGACCCAATTGAGAACGAAGAAGTAGTAGACTACTTGCTTAGGAATACGAATGCTGAACTTGAAAATATTAGACTTCCAATAAAGCGAAGAAGACCATTCACAAAATTCAATGAAAAAGAGTACTTGGGAGAGGTTAGGAAATGTCTGAGAATTCATCCGCAGGACAACGACACAGAAGGATTTTTCGTCGCAAAGATTGTGAAAACATGACTGAATTAAAGGATAAAATCGCTGAATTATTGGAGAAGCAATTTGGAATTAGTAGAGAGGATTTCTACAAGCTTGAATTGGAATTTGAAGAGAGAGGAAAGCGTAGAATTTACGCATTTAGAAAGTGCGATGTAGGAGTTCCCGAATATCACTACGGGTTGTACTTCGGAACGCTTGAAAGAGATGGGATTAGGCTTTCGATTGAGGGAAGTGATATAGTAGGTAGAATCGCTAAAAGAGGTGTATTAGAGGTAGATGACGAGAAGGCTATGAAATGGCTTAGGGGTGAGGATATCGAAGTAAATGTAAAGGGATATGCAATAGTTAAATGGGGTAGCTACTTCTTGGGATGTGGTAAGGGTAATGGAAGAATTCTGAGGAATTACGTGCCGAAGGAGAGAAGATTACAGGAGTAACTGTTAATTCGATAACGCGGAGTAATGTGATTATCTTCGATGATAAACCAGATAGGATGGATAGTTTTTATAACTCATACTCAAACGACATCCTATGATAGATTCGGAGTTTATCGATTTAAAATATAAACCAGAAAACGATGTCATCTGCACGTTTAAACTCGAACCATCGAATGGTTTAAGTGTTAAAGAAGTTGCAGCGAAGGTTGCATCTGAAAGCTCTGTTGGAACTTGGACAGATTTAGCAAGAGTTCCAGATAGGGTTCAAAGGATTAAGGCGAGGGTTTTTTACATCGATGGAGACATCGTGAAGATCGCATATCCGCTTGAACTGTTTGAAGAGGGAAACATTCCTCAGCTTTTGAGTAGTATAGCTGGAAATATCTTTGGAATGAGGGCTGTTAAGAATTTAAGGCTTGAAGACGTAGAATTCCCGTTTGATTACTTAAAATACTTTAGAGGAGCGAAATACGGGATAGAAGGTATTAGAAAGAGATTAAAAATCAGGGATAGACCATTAATTGCAACAGTTCCAAAGCCAAAAGTCGGTTTTGATGTGGAGGAATATGCGGAAGTAGCCTATAACTCTTTGTTAGGTGGAGTGGATTTAATCAAAGACGATGAAAACCTGACGAACCAGAAGTTTATAAGGTTCGAAAAGAGACTTGAAAGGGTTTTAAAGGTAATAGAGAGAGTTGAAAACGAGACAGGTGAGAGAAAGAGCTACCTCGTGAACGTAACGGCTGAGACAAAGGAGATGCTTAAAAGGGCTAAACTCGTCGCAGATTATGGCAACGAATACGTGATGATTGATTTCTTAACTGCTGGATTTTCAGCACTGCAAACGCTTAGAAATGAATGCGAAGATTTACATCTTGCTATTCATGCACATAGAGCTATGCATGCAGCATTCACAAGAAATCCCGAGCATGGTATTTCTTTAAGGGTTTTAACTAAGATAGTAAGGGTTATAGGTGTTGACAACATCCACATAGGAACTGGTGTTGGGAAGATGGTTGGAGAAGTTGAAGAGGTTAAAGAACTCGCTGATTTATGTAGGAGAGATTGGTATCACTTAAAACCGATATTTCCAGTCTCTTCTGGTGGTTTGCATCCGGGCTTGATACCTGAAGTTATAGAGATATTTGGAATCGATGTGATAATTCAGGCTGGAGGAGGTATTCATGGACATCCAGATGGTAGTTACGCTGGAGCTAAGGCTCTAAGAGAGGCTATAGAGCTTACACTAAGAGGAGAAAACTTGGAGAACGGAGGAAAGGAGCTTAAAAGGGCTTTGGAGAAGTGGGGGTAAAAATATGCCTATACTTTTGGTTATAGTTGACGGTATGCCGGATCGCCCAATCAACGGGAAAACACCGCTTAGCGTTGCAAAAAAGCCGAACATGGATAAAATAGCAGAATTGAGTATTAACGGGATAATGGATACAATAGCTCCAGGAATAAGACCGGGAAGTGATACAAGTCATCTTGCCCTTTTGGGTTACGATCCGTTTAAGTATTATACGGGAAGGGGGCCATTTGAAGCGGCTGGGGTTGGAATAGATGTAAAACCCGGAGATGTAGCGTTTAGGTTAAACTTCGCAACTGTAAAGGGAGATGGAACAGTATTCGATAAAGTAGTCGTAGATAGAAGAGCTGGAAGGATTGAGAATACGGAAGAACTCATAAAAGCGATAAAAGAGGAGGTCAAACTGCCAGTTGAATACGAACTCAAAAGGGCTACTGGGCATAGAGCGGCTTTGGTTTTGAGAGGAGTAGAATCACACGAAGTTACAGATACGGATCCCAAGAAGATTGGAGCTAAAGTTAAGGTTTGCAAACCCTTAAATGATAAAGCCGTTAGAGTTGCCGAAATTATCAACGAATTTATGCAGAAAGCCCACGAAGTTCTCGAAAAACATCCTCTAAACGCTGAAAGGGAAAAGAAGGGGTTACCAAAGGCCAACGCTTTGTTGATTAGAGGAGCTGGAGTAGTTCCGAAAATAGAATCGTTTAAAGAGAGATTTCGACTTAGCCTAGCAGTGGTCTCTGCAACTGCTTTAATAAGGGGTGTTGGAAGGATAGTAGGAGGAGAGATAATAGATGTAAAAGGTGCGACTGGGAACAAATTCACAAACATAGAAGCAAAAGTCGATTCGGCGATAAAAGCCTTAAAGGATTATGATGTAGTTCTCTTGCACTTCAAAGCTACAGATGAACTAGGGCATGACGGCGACTTCAATGGAAAGAAAGAGTTTATAGAGAAACTCGATAAGCACTTCTCGAAGTTTTGGGAGTTGGATTTCTCTGAAGTGTGCCTTATTCTTACATCTGATCATACAACTCCCATAAGCGTTAGAGATCACACAGCAGATCCCGTTCCAGTGGCGATTTTACATAATGAGGTTAGGAGAGATGAAGTAAAGGTGTTCTCGGAATTCGAAGCGTATAAGGGTGGATTGTGCAGGATTAGAGGAATAGACTTGCTAAACATCGCAATTGACTTATTGGATTTAGCTGAAAAGTTTGGAGCTTAACTCTATCTATATTACAAAATATAAAGTTATTATAATTTTTTGTAT
>CAYWXE010000009.1:8963-30869 GCA_964462505.1 uncultured archaeon
TATAATTTTTTGTATTGCGGCCGTTTAAAGGTTCAGAAATCTGAGATATCCATGAGTTTTTAAAGATTATTAGATCAGAGTAAAATCATAATATCTAAAAATATTATATTAAAATTTTATAAAATCTTATTTCATAAGATGTAAACGGTAAACGATAAAAACGTTGATAAATAATAAATCCTAAATGTTTGAAAAACTTGTAATACCGCAGAACACGAGATTTGAGGAGCGAAACATAGTAGTTGATGGGGATGTAATCGTAGGCGCTAATTCTAAGATAGATTATGGGATAATCGCACGGAAGATATTGATAGGTGAGAGATCAACTGTAAACGGAGATGTATTTGGCGAAGAGGTTAGAATTGATGCGTTATGCAATGTAAAAGGTAATGTAACATCAAAAGGGGATGCGTACATCGGTGGATTTGTAAGCATAGATGGAAAACTCACTGTTTACGGTGATTTGGAGATAGGTAGAAATGTTAGAATTAAGAGGGGTTTTGAGGCTAAGGGGCTTATAACAATAGAAGATCCGTTACCAATTCTTATCTTTATCCTCTTATACTTGATGTATCTATTGAACATAAAGAGATTTGAAGAAGTTGAAGAGATATTCAAAGAAGTAGAACAGTTTGAATCCCCATTAATAGTTCCAGAGAATAGCGTTTTAGCATTAGACAGAATAGAGACTTCAAAACCAGTTGAAATATCTGGTAGTAGAGTTCTTGGAAACATAAAAGCGGAAGACGTGTTTATTTATCAGAGCGAGGTGTTTGGAAGTGTAAGAGGTAGAGATATCACGATAGATCGGAGTAGAGTTCACGGAGCTGTTGAGGGGAGGGAGGTTTACATACTCAACTCGTCAGAGGTATTCGGTTATATAAAAGCTGAAAAGATATACATGGAGGAGGGTTGCATAGTTGAAGGTGGAATGATTGGTAAGAGAGGTGTTTGGATTAAGCAGAGAGGTGCTATACATGATTTGGGAGAGAGAGATGTTCAAAAAGATGTTTCCTAATCTATATCACGAATTAGAGGGGAGAGTAATACCAACAATCCTGGATCACTTTGAGATTTGTCAAAACGAAGAGGAGGCATTGGAAATCGTAGACTTCTTTGAAAGAAAGGGAGAGATTACAAAGGAATATGCAAATTTCTTAAGAGAAAACATAAAACTCTTCAGCTATTTGTTTGGAACGAGGAAGAGAGGAGATTATGCAAAAAGGGGTTTAAGATGACTAAGTTGACTCTTGATGGAAATATAGGTATCAGAATAGTTGGGAACTAGGTAATAGACAAAAGAACTTTACTAACCTAAATTAAAACAATAGTTGGTTCAATTAATTTATTAAATTTAATTTATTATTAAAGTTAAATTAAAATTTAATTAAAAATATTAATATTTATGAAGATATTATAAAGCAAAGCGAGAGAAGGTTGATATACAAAATTTAACAACATAAGCTGGGGGTTGAATTGATCGAAATAGGAATTGCTGGAAAGCCGAATGCTGGGAAGTCCACTTTTTTCAAAGCCGCGACACTTGTAGATGTTGAAATAGCGAATTATCCGTTTACAACGGTACAGCCAAACATAGGCGTCGCATACGTGAGAGTAGAATGCATTTGTAGAGAACTCGATGTAGAATGCAAAAATTGTGTAGATGGATGGAGATTTATTCCTGTAAAGCTTATAGACGTTGCAGGTTTAGTTCCAGATGCTCACAAAGGAAGAGGCTTGGGAAACGAGTTTCTAGATCACTTAAGACAGAGTGAGGCGGTAATTCATGTAGTAGATGCTTCAGGTTCAACTGATGCCGAAGGGAACGAGATAGGAATAGGTGAAAGGGATCCAGTTGAAGATGTAAAATTTCTGAACTACGAAATAGACATGTGGTTCTACAGCATATTAAAGCGTAATTGGGATAGGATTGTTAGGAGAGCTAAAGCCGAAAAGAGAGATTTTTCAAGGTTCTTAGCTGAGCAACTCGCCGGATTGGGATTTAAGGATTGGATGGTTAGGGAGGCTATCAAATCAATGGATAAAAGCTTCGAAGAATTCAAAGATGAAGATTTAAAAGTTTTCGCATCAGAGCTCAGAAAGAGAAGAATGAAGATGGTCATCGCTGCAAATAAAGCAGATAAAGCTCCAAAAGAACTGATAAAATCATTGCAATCCCTTTCAGAAATCGTAATTCCAACTTCGGCAGCATATGAACTAATACTCAGAACAGCTGCAAAGAACGGTTATATCAAATATTTACCGGGTGATAGAGATTTTAAAGTGCTAAGGGAATTAAACGAAAAGCAAAGGAGAGTTCTTGAAAAAATAAGGGAATTTATGAAAGAATACGATGGAACTGGAGTTCAAAAAGTAATAAACACTATTGTATTCGATCTTTTAGATTACATAGTCGTCTATCCAGTTGAAGATGAGAACAAGTTCACAGATACGAAGGGAAACGTATTGCCAGATGCGTTTCTGGTTAAAAAGGGAACTACTGCGAGGGATTTAGCCTATATGATTCACACAGATATCGGAAAACACTTTATATACGCAGTAGATGCAAAGAGAAAGATAAGGATCTCGGAGGATTACGAGTTAAAGCACAATGACGTGATAAAAATAGTTTCGAGTGCTTAATACAGTTTATGAATCGTTAATACACGAATCGTTAGCGACTAATAGTATTAAATTAAACAATAATGTTATTACTTGTTGATACAAAAGCTTAAGAAATTCGGTTAGAGTCGCTCGATTTCGATGAATTTAAATTTCTCCTAAGACTTCAAACTAAGAGGTGTTGCAAACGAGAGAATTGGGCTTGAAGTTGGTCTCAACCGACAAGTAAAAATACATGGTATTACGACTTGATATGTAGTTGGAGGTGTTTAAATGGTTGTTGAACTTCGAAAAGGAGCATTAGTAGTTGATGAATTGAAAAACGTAAGCATTAGAATAGGTGAAATCGTTACTGAAGAAGAAGAATGGGCGCCAATGGGCCCAACACCTTTCCCAACAATTGCAACATTAAGAAATTGGGACTTCTTCTTGCTCAAGAGATATAGACCCTTCTATGCACCCTATTGTGACATGTGTTGCCTTTGCACAATGGGTAAGTGTGATTTGACTGGTAATAAGAGAGGAGCTTGTGGTATAAACTTAGAAGCTCAACAAGCCAGAATTGTAGCTTTAGCATGTGCTATTGGAGTTTCAGCTCATGCAGGGCATGCAAGACATCTGTTGCACGACATAGAGCACATGCTTGGAAAGAAACTCGATGAAATTCCAGTTGACTTAGGGCCAGAGATATCTGAAGTTGCACCACTTTGTCAGCTCATAACTGGAATAAAGCCGAGAACCCTTGCAGATTTAGATAGGGCTTTGAAGTATGTCGAAGAACAGATAGTTCAAGTCGTGGATTCCCTACACACTGGACAGGAAGGAAGTTTCTTGGATTACGAATCAAAGGCTTTCCACCTCGGAATGCTTGATTCACTTGCTAAGGAAATTGCAGATATAGCTCAGATATGCGCATTCGGATTCCCAAAGGGTGAAGATAACCAGCCACTTATAGAGATTGGAATGGGTGTATTGGATAGAAGTAAGGCTATAATACTCGTAATCGGACATCACGCACCTCCAGCTGTTAACATAGCGGATTACGTTGAAGCAAACGGGCTTGAGGATCAGGTTGATATCGGTGGAATCTGTTGCACAGCTAACGATGTAACGAGGTATTATCAGAAGGCCAAGATCGTTTCAGCCCTTGGAAGACAGCTTAAGGTTGTAAGAGCAGGATTAGCAGATGTAATCGTAATCGATGAGCAGTGTATCAGGGCAGATATACTGTATCATGCAAGAAAGCTTGGAATTCCAGTCATATGCACAAACGACAAGGCTATGCACGGCTTACCGGACATGACGCATGAAGACCCAGATAAAATCGTCAAGTACTTGCTTGACGGTGCTCCGGGTGTTGTAATACTCGATCCACTTAAGGTTGGAGAAGTAGCCGTTAAAGTTGCATTAGAAAGAAGGAAGAAGAGAGGGGATGACATAGGCCCAGTTCTAAGTGATGAGCAGTTCATGGAATACGTGAAGTCTTGTACACAGTGTGGTAATTGTACAATTGCATGCCCACAAGGCATAAGAATTGGAGATGCAATGAAAGCAGCTAAGGAAGGAGACAGGAAGAAACTTGAGAAGTTCTGGGATATATGCATCGCTTGTGGAAGATGTGAACAAGTCTGTCCAAGAAACATACCGATAATAGACGTTTTGAACTACGCAGCATGGGACAGGATTATAAACGAGAAGGGTAAGATTAGGAGGGGAAGAGGGCCAGTAAGGGATTCTGAGATTAGGCAGGTTGGTGCACCAATCGTATTGGGAACGATTCCGGGTATAATAGCACCAATCGGTTGTGGAAACTATCCAAACGGAACTGAGGAGGTATACCTTATAGTCAAGGAGTTCGCATCGAGAAATTACATCGTAGTCTTAACTGGATGTATGGCGTTCGATGCCGCTCTATACAAAGATGAAGAAGGAAAGACTGTCTACGAGAGATTCCACGACAGGTTTGATGCTGGTGGAGTATTAAACATTGGAAGCTGTGTGAGTAACGCACACATCCATGGAGCAGCAATTAAGGTTGCAAGGATCTTCGCTAAGAGGAATATCAGGGCAAACTACGAGGAGATCGCTGATTACATCTTGAACAGAGTTGGAGCTTGCGGAGTTGCATGGGGCGCTATGAGCCAGAAAGCCGCATCGATTGCAACTGGATTTAACAGGCTTGGAATTCCAGCCGTAGTAGGGCCACATGGAAGCAAGTACAGGAGGGCATTCCTTGGAAGACCATACAGGGATGAGGATTGGATGGTTTACGATGTTAGGAGTGGTGAAAAGGTAAGGATTGAGCCTGCTCCACAGGACTTGCTTGTAGCGGCTGAAACAATTGAAGAGGCTTTACCGTTAATTGCTAAGCTATGCATAAGGCCGAACGATACGGATAGAGGTAGAGCCATAAAGCTGACACATTACATCGACCTAAGCCTTAAGTACTTGGGCAAGATGCCAGATGACTGGCACTTATTCGTTAGGACTGAAGCGGATCTACCACTTGCGAAGAAGGAGGAACTGCTAAAGATACTCGAAGACGAGCACGGATGGAAGATCGACTGGGAAAGAAAGAGAATAGTTGAAGGGCCTATGAGGAAATACCACCCAGGATTTAATCCAACTAATGTTGAGAGGTTGTTTAAAGAAGGTTTCACGACGTTGTGAGGTGGTAAAATGCCAAAGGCTTTTGAGCAACCGTTTGATACCGCAAATATACCTGGGCCGAAGATGGCCACGCTACTTGAAAAGGGAAGACCCGTAGCTATGATGATAAAGAAGGCTAAAAGACCTCTGTTAATAGTTGGGCCAGATATAACGGATGAGATATTTCAGAGAATTCTCAAGTTTGCCGAAAAGGGGATAACGATTGCTGCAACTGGCAACGCCATCAAGAGGTTTATAGACGCTGGTTACAAAGGAAACAATGTTAAATACGCTGTGCTTCATGAACTAACTCAATTTTTGCTCGATCCAGAGTGGAAGGGGTTTGATGGAAAGGGCAACTATGATCTTGTAGTCATGATTGGAACTATATACTACCACGGCTCCCAGATGTTTGCCGCGTTGAAGAACTTTGCACCACACATAAGAGCCATATCTATAGACAGATACTATCACCCGAATGCGGATATGAGCTTTGGAAACCTCTGGAAGAAGGAGGAACAACATTTAAAGCTTTTAGATGAGATTTTAGCTGAGTTATAATTTTTATTTTTTAGGAGGTGGTAGTATGGCTGTTGAGAGAAAGAGGATTGAAATCCCAGAGGGTTTGAAGGTTAAAGAAGTGGTTGAAGAGATAAAGGAGTTCCCATTTGACATATCACCGATGTACGAAGGAGAGAGAATTAGAAAAGAAGACATGTTCGTAGAGCTTGGAGGACCTGGAATAAAGGCTAAGTTCGAGCTTGTAATCGCTTTGCCAATGGATCAGGTAAACGATGGTAAAGTTACGATCGTTGGCCCCGATTTAGATGAAATGGAAGAGGGTAAAAGCTATCCGTATGCAATGATATACTACGTAGCCGGAAAGATGATAGAAACGGACCTAGAGCCTGTTATAGAGAGGAGAAACCACGACTTCCAGAACTACTTGGAGGGTTACATGCACCTAAACCAGAGGTATGATATATGGTGTAGAATTAGTAAGAGCGCTATTAAGAAGGGGCTTAAGAGCTTAGCCCAGATTGCAAAGGCTACTATGATGCTCTACAAGAACGAACTACCGTTCATAGAGAAGATAGAAGCTATATACATAACAGATGAAGCTCTAGTAGAGAAATTGCTTAAAGAAGTTGCAATGCCGATCTATGAGGAGAGAGACAAGAGAGTTGAAATGTTACACGATGAGGACGTTGACGTATTCTACTCATGCACACTCTGCCAGAGCTTTGCTCCGACAAACGTCTGTATAATAAGCCCAGACAGACCATCGCTTTGCGGAGCTATGACTTGGTTTGATGGAAGAGCTGCTGCAAAAGTCGATCCAGAGGGGCCGGTTAGAGAGGTTCAGAAGGGTGAATGTTTAGATCCTATAAAGGGTGAATACGCCGGAATAAACGAGTTTGCGGCAAGGGAGAGTGGTGGTGAATACACAAGAGTATGTCTACACAGCTTCTTTGACGCACCGCACACAAGCTGTGGTTGCTTCGAGACGATCGGTTTCTACATTCCAGAGGTAGATGGAATTGGATTCGTTCATAGAGGATTTACAGGCACAGCACCAAACGGCTTAACGTTCTCAACGATGGCTGGACAGACTGGTGGTGGTAAGCAAATGGTAGGATTCCTTGGAGTTGGTATAGCATACTTCAGAAGCAAGAAATTCTTGCAAGCAGATGGAGGGTGGTATAGAGTTGTATGGATGGCTAAAGAGCTAAAGGAGAGGGTTAAGGACTTCATACCAGAAGACATGAGGGATAAGATCGCTACAGAAGAAGATGCAAAAACACTCGATGAACTAAAGGAGTTCTTGAAGAGGGTTAACCACCCAGTGGTTACAGGAGTTGTAAGACCGGTAGATGGAAAGAAGATCACAGAGGGTTGGAAAGAGGAGGTAGAGGAAGTCAAAGAAGAAGTTAAGGAAGAGGTCAAAGAAGAAGTTCCAGCTACAGCCCCAGCTGCTCCAACGCCAGCTGCTCCAGCTGTCACACCGACTGCAATGCCAACGATTCAGTTGCCGACTATTCAGCTACCACAACCACAAGCTATTCCAGCTGGTATAAAGCTGATAATCAAGGATGCAAAGATAACGATAGACAAGGTGATAATAAGGAAGGCTGAGAAGGGTGAAAAGTGATGGAAGAGCAGAAAAGGGTTAAACTCATACTCAAGGGAGCCGTAATACACATACCGGAACTGATAATAGAGGAAGAAGAATGACGGTAATAGCGGTAACTGGAAAAGGTGGAACTGGTAAAACTTTAATCTCTGCTCTTTTAATTTATTTCATCTCTAAAGATGGCTATAGAGTGCTTGCAGTTGATGCAGATCCAGATAGCAATCTACCAGATGCGTTAGGCGTAGAAGTAAGTAGTACCCTTGGGGATGTAAGAGAGGTTTTTCAGGTTAGCAGAGATAAAATCGGAACGATGGATAAGGAACAGTGGTTGGAGGGTAAGATATACGCTGAAGCTGTTCACGAGTTTGAGCACTACGATTTGCTCGTAATGGGAAGGCCTGAGGGAGAGGGTTGTTACTGCTTTGTGAATGCATTGCTGAGGAATATACTCAAGAGGCTCGTAAGGCATTACGATTACGTTATAGTAGATAGCGAAGCTGGATTGGAGCTATTCAGTAGGAAGACAATAGAGGTTGCGGATTACGTTGTAATCGTTACGGATATGTCTAAAAAGGGCTTAGAAACCGCAAGAAGGATTAAAGCACTATCTGAGGAACTGAATCTAAAGTTTAAAGATATGTTTTTAATAGGTAACAGGATTTCGAGTAAAGAGGCTGAAGATAAGATTAAGGAGTTTGCAAAACTTGAGGGTTTTAAGTTACTCGAAGTATTGCCATACGATGAGGCTGTTGTGGATTTAGATGTTAGAGGTGAACCTATTGTTAACTTGCCTGAGGATTCTGAGGTTTATAAGAGGATGAGGAGAGTTGTAGATCGCTTCTTAAATATTAGGATCCTTGATGGGGTGGTTGAATGGCAAAGAGGTTTACGCTTGAAGAGTTTTTGAAGATCTTAAAGAAGTACAACGTAGAGGAGCTTGAAGGTGTTACGATTGAGGGAGATATAGAAATAGAGCTTGAAGGGGCGGGTATAGATTTATCGGCAATAGCTCCATTGTATTCACTCCTTTCAGAGTTCAGTAACTTCTTATACCATGCAAACATGGCTTTGACTTTTTTACAAAGACTTTCCACAATGCTGGGAATACAAACGCCGCTCACAGTAGCTCCAGTTCAACCAACTCCTACAGCTCCTCCAGCACCGCCAGCGGTTGTAGAGGAAGTTAAGATCCCAGAAAAGCTTATCGAAGCTAAGTTCGAGCCTTACGTTGCAGAGTATCCGGGTAGAATTGAAGAGGTAACACTTGGTGCTACAAGATCTGATGGTGGAACGAGAGGCTATACTGTCACAATTGGTGGTGCTAAGAGCTTAGCCTTCTATACGTTTGATGCTGAACAGCCACACCTTCCAGCTATAGCGATAGACGTCTTCGACATGCCTCCAGGATTGGCTAAAGCTGTGAGGGTTCACTACGAAGATGTATTGGAAGATCCAGCTGAATGGGCTAAGAAGGCCGTTAAGAAGTTTGGTGCAGACTTAGTGACAATTCATCTGATTAGCACTGATCCATATCTTAAAGATACTTCTCCAAGTGAAGCTGCTAAAACTGTTGAAGAGGTTTTACAAGCGGTTAAATGTCCAATAATAGTTGGAGGAAGTGGTAACAAAGAAAAAGATCCAGATGTTCTTGCAAAAGCAGCTGAAGTGGCTGAAGGCGAGAGGATAATGTTAGCTTCAGCAACACTTGACATGGATTGGGAAAAGATTGGAAAGGCGGCTAAAGATCATGGGCATGTAGTGCTTAGCTGGACACAGATGGATATAAACAACCAGAAGACTTTAAACAGGTATCTGCTAAAGAGAGTTGGGATTCCAAGGGATAGCTTAGTGCAAGATCCAACAACAGCCGCTTTAGGTTACGGTTTAGACTACGCATTCACAAACATGGAGAGGATTAGGATTAGTGGGCTTAGAGGTGATGAGGACTTGAACTTCCCGATGTCAAGTGGAACTACTAACGCATGGGGTGCAAGAGAGGCTTGGATGGTTGAATCGCCTATTGCTGAGGATACACCTTGGGGGCCGAGAGAGTTAAGAGGGCCTATATGGGAGATTGTAACTGGATTGACCTTGGCTTTGGCTGGAGTAGACCTCTTCATGATGATGCATCCAGTTGCAGTAGCTGTTCTTAAGGAGATCTTCAACATACTGGGCGGAAAAGTTGAGAAGAGTATTGAAGATCCAGACGCTTGGATAACGATGGAGGGGTAGAAGATGAGAGCTAAAAGCCCGCTCGAAATCTATAACCTATTGCCGAGAACTAATTGCAAGGAGTGTGGTTTTGAAACGTGTATGAGCTTCGCTGCACATGTATTCGAGAGATCTGCAAAGATAACAGATTGCAAGCCGTTGGTTGAAGAGGCTAAAAAAGATCCAAAGGCTAAAGAAAGACTTGAAAAATTAATAGAGCTTGTATCGCCCGAGATAGCTGAAGTAGAGATAGGAACTGGAGATGCCGCAATAAAGATAGGTGGAGAAGAGGTTTTGCACAGACACGACTTGACGTTCTTCAATCCAACTGCTTTCTTCTACGACGTATGGGATACTTTAAGTGACAAGGAGATAGATGAGAGGTGTAGCAGAGTAGTTGAGTACAAGAAGTTCTACGTCGGTGAGTTCTTAACACTCGATGGGTTGGCGGTTAGATGCACGTCTAAAGACCCAGACAGGTTTAGAGAAGTCGTCAAGAAAGTAGCAGGTTATGGAAAGCCGATGATATTGATAGCATTAGATCCAAAGTGCATGGAAGCTGCCTTAGAGGAGGTTGCTGAAAAGAGACCTCTTATATACGCGGCAACTGAGAAGAACTGGAAAGACTTTCTAAAGTTGGCTTTGGATTTCAAAGTTCCAGTTACGATCAGATCTAAGGATTTAAACACCCTCAAGAGTATGGCTGTAACGTTTAAACAGGCTGGAGTGAGAGATATAGTCCTAGATCCAGTTACAGAGCCGATCGGTGCTGGATTAAAGGGAACTTTTGATAGGGTTATTCACTTGAGGAGGACTGCAATCGCCGGTGGAGATAAAGATGTTGCTTATCCGATAATGATTACACCACTCGTAGCTTGGATGATTGAAGGAGATGACGTCACAAAAGCTTATTGGGAGACTGTAATAGCTAGTCTGTTCATAATTAAATATGCAGATGTTATGATCTTCAGGAGTATAGATCAGCATGTGGTAATGCCGACCATAACGCTGAGGTACAACATATACACAGATCCAAGGAGACCTGTGCAAGTCGAACCGGGATTAAGGGCTATTCATGACCCAACGCCAAACGATCCCGTGTTTATAACAACGAACTTCGCTTTGACTTATTACACTGTTGAAAGCGATCTCGACAGTGCTGGTATAAAGGGATGGCTTCTCGTATTAGATACCGAAGGCATCTGTGTTGAAGCGGCTGTAGCAGGAGGTAAGTTCACAGCAGATGGCGTTAAAAAGCTCTTAGAGGAAACTAAGATAGAGGAAAAAGTAAATCACAGATACCTCGTAATTCCGGGATTAGCGGCAAGGCTTAAGGGTGCAATAGAAGACGAAACGGGCTGGAATGTATTAGTTGGGCCAATAGACTCTGGAAGGATAAAGGGTTGGCTTGAGAAGTATTGGCCACCTAAAAAAGAAGAATAGTCATTCAAAAATCGAGTAAAAGGTTTCCAAAACGTAATCGGGCTTCAATCCAAATTTTTTAATCATTTCATTTAAGTTTTCTTTTGTTGTGACACCTGTTAAAACCAAAGCGGTTTCGGCATTTATCGCCTTTCCAGCGGCTATGTCTACATCTATTTGATCTCCTACAACTACCACTTCATCACTTCTAAGCCCTAACACCTCTAAAGCCTGTTCCATTATAACCCTTGAGGGCTTTCCCACAACTACATCTGGTAATCTTCCAGTCATCCAATAAAGTGCTCCGATTATCATTCCAGTTCCGGGAATATAGCCATCTTCTGCTGGAAAAACCTTATCGGGATTTGTGGCAATGTATCTAATTCCCCTCAAGCAAGCCCTTAAAGCCCTTGTCATTAAATCGAAGTTTACATTTCGATTTGATCCGACTACTAAATACTCTGCGTCTCTGTAATCCACTATTTCTAATCCTGCAAGTCTTAATTCCTCTATTAATCCTTCTTCACCAGTCGTGAAGACTTTTGCATTTGGCTTTTCATTCGCTATAAACCTTGCAGTTGCATAAGTAGCAGCAACTATCTCGTTTTCGCTCACTTCTAAACCAAAACTCCTAAGTCTTTCAAGTAGTATTCTCCTACTCCTTGTAGAATTATTTGAAACGAATACAATCCTCTTTCCGAGTTCTTTAAGTCTTTTTACGGCTTTTACACCTTCCAATATTGGTTTGTAACTTTTACCGATTACTCCATCGATGTCTACTATAAAACCCTCTTTTTTTAGCAAGGGATGCATCTTACATCAATCCTAAATTCTTTAGCTCTTCAGCAATCCTTTCAACAGCCCTCTTAGCATCTTCTGGCTTTTTTCCACCGGTTACAACCATCTTCCCAGAACCGAATATGAGAACTACAACCCTTGGATCGTTTAACCTGTAAACCAAACCCGGAAACTGTTCTGGCTCGTATTCTATATTTTCCAAGCCTAATCCTATTGCTATTGCGTTCAAGTTTAAATCCACTCCTAAGTCAGCTGAGGCAACTATGTTTTGAACCCTTACATCTGGTTCGTCTATAACTGATATTCCTATTTCCTTTAGCATTTTCACTATCTGTTTAACAGCCCTCTTAGCATCTTCAACCGATTTTGAGCCAGTGCATACGACTTTACCACTTCTGAATACAAGTGCGGCTGCTTTTGGATCTTTTGTTCTCAAAACCAAACCCGGAAACTGTTTTGGCTTGTATTCAGAATCCTTTATCTCCCTCGCTATTTTGTTTAGATCTATGTTCTCACCAATCTGTGTTGAGGCTACGACGTTTTCGATTTTTATCTTATAATCCTTCATAACAACACATTTATAAAGGCTATATAAATACTTTTGCAACTCAAAATATTTTAAACGAAAATCGAAATATTACTATGCGTCCATTCGGTGTAAGCTTAATAGCTGTTTTGATGTTCTTAATAGGTTTTTCTACACTAATAGGTGGACTCTATCTCCTATCAGCAAAGGAGTTTGTGCTCGAAGTAATGCTTAAGAAGTACGGATACATCTTAAACGAAACGTTTAAACAGCTTGGAATAACTGAAGTAGGGAGAGAAATACTTCTAAAGGCTTTAAACTTCTTAGCCCTATTTTCAATTGTGTTTGGATCGATTTACGTAATAACTGGATATGGTTTATGGACTTTGAAGGAGTGGGGTAGGGTTTTAGCAGTGATAATCTGTGGTATAAACGCGATCTATGGCATATTCGTTTTATTTACGGATTTAAGTGCGATAATATATGTGGTTGTGAATCTACTGATAATCTGGTATCTGATGCGAAGAGATATCAGAGAGTCCTTCAGAGTTAAAAGCATAGAGGAGAGGATCTTAGGTGACCAAAACCCTTAAATATCTCTCAGAATTATCATATCTTGAGCCGACGGCCATAGAGGCGGGGGAAACACCCGGACTCATTCCGAACCCGGAAGTTAAGCCCCGCCTCGTCCCGCGTTGTACTGCGCTCCGAGAGGGCGCGGGAAGCGCGGGAGCTGTCGGCTCATTTGTATAATCTTATAAACTTCTTGTAATTCGTCAAAACTTCGCATCCATCTCTTTTAACAACTACGACATCTTCAACCCTTACACCGCCTATGTCTTTATAATACAATCCCGGCTCAACTGTGAAAACCATTCCAGATTTGAGTTTAACACTACAATCTGAAATCCTCGGTTCCTCATGGATTTCCAACCCTATGCCATGTCCAGTCGAGTGAATAAATCCCTCGCTCTTAGTAGTTTTATATCCTAAATCTTCAAGTGTTTGCTTGACTTCTGTATGTACATCCCTTGCATCCACTCCATCCCTTATCATCTCTATAGCCCTTTTCTGGGCTTCGACAACTGCTTTATACATTTCTTCCAATTCCGTGTTTCTGTTTACGAATACCGTTCGAGTAAAGTCTGAGTAATAGCCATGTGTTCTGCTTTTGGGAAAGATATCTATCACCAAGTGATCCTCTATTTCTCCAAATCCAATGTAGTGAGGGTCTGCTGAGAGTTTTCCGGTTGATACTATTGTATCTTCAGCTATGTATCCCCTTGAGAATAGATTCGTCTCCACGAAGGTTCTAACGTCTTCACACCTCTTAAACTTGAAGTTTTTAATTAAGGTATCAAAAACCTCTATAACCCCTCTGCAGACTTCCCTTATGTTTTCGATTTCATCTCTCTTCTTGACGGTTCTAATCCTTGTAAAGGGATTCTCCACTACTTCGACTTCAAACTCTCTCATCAGTTGAACCGTTAAAAAAGCTGGAAACTCGTATGGAATTAAAACCTTTTTAGCCTTGTGAGTTTTCAGGAGTTCTACTATTGTTTCAATTAAGGCTTTCTTTGGATCTTCTAATTCCTTGAGTTTTTCTTTATACCCTATATCTTCAAAGGATGCAATTTCTTTTACTTTACTCTCTCTCTCTACTCTTCTTCTCTCCATTTCTGGAACTACTATTAACTCAGTTCCATCTTCTCCAATTAAGTATAGAGCTAAATTCTTTGTTTTGAATTTTGTAGCATAGTAGAAGTTTACGTCGTCTCTAACTGCATACATTAGGAAGAACTGTGCAGATTTCTCTCTCAAGATTTGATGTATCATAACTTAAACATTTTAAAAGGTATTTATGAAGGTTACAAAGATTTAAAGCAATACTACTCCAACTTAACGTTACCGCTATCTTAGTTAATTATACCGAATATATTTAATACTTATTATAATAAATATAAATAGAATATAAAGCAAAGTAAATTATAATTTAATATTATAATTTTAGTAATTTAAAAATTCGATTGTCTTTTATAATATCAAAACGAATAGGCTGTATGGAGTGTTCGATATGTCGTAAAAAAGTTGAAGAGGGAAAATACGTTAGAATTGGCTCGTTTGTAGTTTGCTATGACTGCTATAAAGATGAAAGGGTTCAGAAGTTTATAGACTTAATCGGATGGGCTTAACACTAAGGTTTTTGAAGGAGTTGCATACGATAAGATATGAAGAGAATAGAATTGTATACATTCGAGGATTTGAAAAAGGATTTAGATGAGGGGATGAGTGATACTGAAGTTGCTTTAAAGAAGTGGAAGGCGATATTAGACGCTTTAAAGGCTATAGAAGATGTAAGCATTCAGATAACGTCTTTCTGCCTAAAACATCAGGAAATGGGTTGTAAAAACTGTCCAATACTTAAATACGATTACCCATGCGGGCATCCATATGCTACGTTTACAATCTTTTACCAAGAACTGAGAAAACTTAGAATAATCGGTGAAAAGCTGTATGCAGTGTTACTTGCTATAGATAGAGAGGACAAGGAGAGTAGAAGCAAATACGTATGATATCAAAAGTTGATATAAGATCTGTTGCGAGGTTTAGATTGTTAGTTGGAATAGGAATCAAAACTATTGGATACATGGTAATAGCCGCTGGAATATTTCTATCAATAAAGGATAAGGTTTTAGCCTATAAGATAGTCATCTTCGGAGTTCTAATGGTTCTGTCTGGATGGGGGTTAATAGTTCAGGCGTTGAAGACTTCTAGTAGGATTAGGATATTGTAATTGATAATATATCTTTAAAAATTTATAGATGTTTTTTATATTAATTATAATTTAATAATTATTTTTTAGAAATATTTAATAAGACTATAATTTTTATAATATTGTTATAAATATTAAATAATAAAAAATTATTAATTATATAAATATTTAAATTTTTTAATTATTAAGAAAAATAAAAGTTAAACTCTTTTAGCATTCATTAAGAAGTTGTAAGTAAATACACATAAAGATTTTATGAAACTAAATATATATATTCATTAAAGAAAAGAGTAGGCTGTACATATCCGAGGGGGTTAAAGAATAGATTATGAAAAACTTACTAAATAAGGATTACTCTTAAAGATTGAACAGCCTAGTAGTATTATCAGCTATATTTAGTTTATATTATAATATTATATCTATTATTAGTATATTATTATTAATCATTATAATCAATTTAACCCGTTAAATCAAGTTTAAAGATTTCAAAACATTCTTTAGTTTTTCTGTCTTCTCTTCGCTCAATTCAACTAATGGCATCCTTGGTTTTCCAGCGGCTAATCCCATTAGATTTAAAGCTTTTTTAACTGGTATTGGATTCGTATCGATGAAAAGCACATCGAATAGTGGTGTTAACTTGTGATGAAGTTCTACCGCTTTGGGTAGATCCCCTTCCTTAAAAGCCATATACATCTCTTTCATTAAATGTGGTGCGACATTTGCCGCTACACTTATTACACCTTTCCCACCCAAACACAGAATTGGCAATGTTAAGAAGTCATCTCCAGAAAGAACAATGAAATTCTTATCCCTAGTTCTCCTTATTATTTCAGAGACTTGCTTCAGATTTCCACTTGCCTCTTTTATACCAATTATGTTGTCTATTTCGGCTAGCCTTTCAATCAGATCTGGTGTTGTATTAACAGCAGTTCTACCAGGAACGTTGTAAACTATTATTGGAATAGACACTTCCTCTGCGATCGTCTTGTAATGTTGATATAAACCCTCCTGATTTGGTTTGTTGTAGTATGGAGTTACAACTAGTGCAGCATTTGCACCAACTTTTTCAACCTCTTTTGCAAGCCACAACGCCTCTCTTGTGGAATTAGAGCCAGCACCACCTATTACAGGCAACTTAGATGTCTCAACTACGTATCTAACGACTTCCACATGCTCCTCATAGCTCAGAGTTGCTGCTTCACCAGTCGTTCCGACTGGGACTAGTGCATCGACGTGTTTTTCGAGATAATCTAAGTTCTTTGCAATTCCTTCGTAGTCTACACTAAAATCCTCCTTAAACGGAGTTACCAAAGCGGGAATTATACCTTCAAACATTTACCCACCCTCTGTTTACCTTTCTCGTTATATATCCAGCTACCCTATTCCTAACTTTCTTACTCTGAATATTCGTTAACATCGAGACGAGTTTTTTATTCTCATCGAAATCTCCAGTGAACAGATTCGGATACTTCTTAAGCAACTCCATAGCTATCTTTTTGATGTAAGCGGGCTTAACCTTACCCATGTTTTGAGGTTTCACACAACGTATTTAACCTTTTCTTTATCTTTAAAGTAAAAAATAATTGTTTAATATTTATTTAGAATTATTTTCAAGATCGTAATTATATTTTAGTGGAATTAAATCCTTTAGCTTTTTTAATCGATTGATTTCTGCTTCAAATTCACCATAAACGTTTTCCAAGTTTTCTCTTTTTAATATCCCCTCTTTAATTCCCGGAGAAATAATATATTTCCTAATCTCCAATTTCTGAATTCTTTCATCAATTATAGATGAGATGAAACTTATGGCTTCCTTTCGTAATCTATAATCTCTTAGTAACCTTTCAAAACTAAGAGATTTTTCTAATTGTTCAAGGATTCTACTAGCCCAAAGGAGATAGTTGTATAATTTTGGACAGAAGAATGCACACATTTTAAGTCTTAATTCGTAAGAAATCTCAAAGGATATTAATCCTTGACGAATTTAAATATCTTTACCAAAATAATATAAATATTGTTCTGGAGTTAAATAAAACTGTATGATTTCCCTGATTTCTTCATTACATATAGGATTGTCAAATATAGGACTTTTTGCAAATACTCTAATTTTTACCTTGATTAAAGAATTTTCAAATGTAATTCCTCTCCAATGAGAATTACAATCGCGTTTAATCTTCATATCTTTTGACAACCATAGGAGATTTGAAAATGCAAAAGAAGTCGGATAATTCAAAAGTTATAAATTTATTGTCTTTAAATAGATCCTTTATCTTTGTAATATTTTCTTCCCGTTCATGGCTTAAACCATAAATCCGAATAGTGAAACTGGAAATTGTATTAATAATAGCAAATTCAATTATGTCTATTACTTTCCACCAATTTTTCAAAAAATCTTTAAAGAACTCTTGTAATAAACCTTCTTTAGACCACTTCACGGCTAAATAATAATCAATAGGATTCACAGAAGAGAAAATTTTAACATTAATAATTGGAGGATCTTTATAAAAATAGAGATAAGTGTTGAAAACTTTATATTTTATTGATAAGTTCATAAAAATTTTTGATAATAATAGTAATACTAAAATACTAAGGACAATAATTACAAAGATTTTAAAGATATTCAGATTTTGAAGAAGCTTAGTTACATCTGCTGTAGAAATTACTAAACCAATTATAACGCCCGAGATCGTTAATAAAATTGCAAACCAGAAATTTTGTCGAATTTATATTATATCCTCAAATTTCCTATTCTCATCTGTAATTCTTTCAGCTATGATTTTTGAAGATGCAAATTTGAAAATCTTTCTCATTAGATAAGATTAAGTTCTGCTTAACTTATATTTTTTACCTACCTCTCATTATAATCTAATTCTAAACTCATCACGATCTCATCTTTTAACGCGTGAATTAGCTCGTAGAGTTCTGGGAGTAATTTAAATACTGCTAACGCTATAAAGACTAAGGCAATTGTAGAGAAGACCTTTGCAAGTACATGATGAGCTACGTAAAAGCTGTCGACTCCGAACCAGGCATAAGCAGTACTCACTATCACAAATACATTTCTAAAGAGGTTTAGTACGTATATAACTGGAACTGATACAAGAAATGCCTTAATCCTCTTGTTTAGATCTGCATTTACTCCTAGAGTAGCTCCAGTAAAGAGTGCAATGCTCTCTATTGCTGTGCATGCGAGTATTATCTCTATCCTGCAGTCGTCTATGTATACTATAGCTCCTTCAAATCTCATGGGAAAACCCATTAGATTTCCAAGAATTGCCGTCAATCTTGCGGTTGCGTTTACGATATAAGTCTTTAATATTTCAATGAATTCAAACGGAAAATACGCTAAGCAAGATAGAACAGAAAAAGTCGTTACCTCCACAAAAGTTTTAGAATTCCTCCTAAGAATCGAATAAGACATGATCGAAAAGAATACAAAAGCTAACGAGAATACAACTGTGTTATAGTAATCGTTTAGCTCTAGGAAATATGGTATCCTTATAACGCTTGCAATCGCAAATGATATCCACGCTAAACATCCAAGAATTCTGTTCTTAGTGTAAACGTATAAAATCATCAGGGCTATTGTGGATGCTATCGTCAAATCCATAACTTGCAAGGAATACTTAAGTTATATATTTCTAATCTTATACTCCATCAAATGAAAATCGCTGTAACGGGAAGACCTGGAATCGGAAAGACAACACTATGCCTAAAGGTTTATGAGAGGTTAAAGAATAAAATCGATATCGACGGATTTGTAACAAAGGAGATTAGAGAAAGAGGTGTAAGAGTTGGATTCAAGATTATTGACATAAGAAGTGGTGATGAGATTTGGCTTGCAAAAGTTGGAATTGGAAAAGTAAAAGTTGGAAAATACGTAGTCTTCGTTGAAAACATGGATAAGTACTCTGAAAGGATAAGAGATTTTAGCGGAGATCTCGTAATAGTGGATGAAGTTGGGCCAATGGAGTTAAAGAGTCAGAAATTCGTAAATGCGATAAACGATTTAATAGAGGAAAAAGAAAACCTATTGTTTACAGTCCACTACAAGTCAAAGCATTGGCTTGTGGAAAAGATCAAAAAGAGTTTTAAGCTATACATCCTAAACGAAATTAATAGGGATAGAATTGCCGAAGAAATAGTAAATGCCTATGATCGTTGAAGGGAGAGCCAAGATTTTAACAAATGGAATTTTTTATAACCCAAGGATGAGATTTTGTAGAGATTTGGACGTGTTGTTGTATTCAGTGCTTGAAGCAGATGAATACCTCGACGCCTTAGCGGCAACTGGTGTTAGAGGTATTAGGGCTATGCTCGAAGCGAATTATAGGGCAGTGTTTAACGACATCAATCCAAAAGCTGTGGAGGTAATTAGGAGGAATTTAAATCTCAACGGGTTAGATGCCGAAATATATAACACAGATGCAAACGTTTTAATGAGAGAGAGGAGATTTGAACACATAGACTTAGATCCATTTGGTTCTCCATCCCATTTCATAGATTCCGCATGTTACTCGGTTAAGAAGTATTTGAGTGTCACTGCAACCGATACAGCGGCGTTATGTGGAAGTGCTACAAGGTCTGGACTGAGGAAATACGCGATGTTCGCGGTTAAAACTGATGTATACCACGAAATAGGTTTGAGAGCTTTGATAGGTTTTATTGCGAGAGAAGCTACTAAGTATGAAAAAGTAGTTGAAGTTGCTGCGAGTTGGGCGAAGGAGCACTACTACAGGGTTCATCTAAAGATTAAGAAGTCAACCGCTGGATCAGCTGATGTATACGAAAACATTGGATATATATTCTACTGCAAAAGGTGTTTTGCAAAAGTTGTTTCTCCTATGAACGGGGAGTGCTACGAGAGGTGTAGATGCGGTGAGAGATATATTATGATCGGGCCTCTCTGGCTTAACGAGCTAAAGAACAAAGATGTCGTGAAATCGATGTACAAAAAAGCAGATTCTACCGCTAAAAAGTTCTTAGAGAGGCTTTGCAACGAACTGGATATACCAACTGCTTACAACATCCACGACATCGCAAGGAGTTTGAAGGTTCAAAGCCCAAAGATTAATGCAGTGATAGAGATGCTCAAAGAAAGGGGATATAAGGCTTCAAAAACCCACTACTCTGGATTTTGTATAAAAACAGATGCAGATGTAAACGAGATAAAGGAGATTTTATTAACTCTTAACACCTAATATCGACTTAGGTGACCTTTTAATTCTTCTCCTCTTTTTGCCGTCTGATGTGTACTTTTGGTTTGGTCCCGGCTTTTTATAAAACTGCCACTTAGTCGGAACTAATCTGTACTCATTTCTATTTCTCTTCTTAATCTTTACCCAAGTTACAGATCCAGTCTTACCCATGAGATGTGATCTTATTTAGCTACATAAAAGCCTTATGATAGCATCAGTAATTAAGCTATAGTTTCTTCTATACGCCATATCAGTCTTGGTTCTTTTCCAAATTTGCTCTTCATAACTCAATATACAAAATCTTCTCTGTTATCATTGATATCTAAGCCAAACTTATCCCTTATTATTTCTTTAGCCTTTTATGACTGAAATACTTTCTTGAAGTTTATAAATGTGTAAAAAACCGTTTTTATATCCAGCATCGAAAACCAGTAAATCCTTTCATCCCAGTATATACGGGGTGTTCGAACTATCATGATTGTATTAAACCACATTAATGATTAAAATCTCATCGATCACGCTCAAGTTCAAGTAAAGCCATCTTAATCCTTAATCCCGCTGAATATCCACCTAATCCACTTTTTGAAACTACTCTATGGCATGGAATTATAACTGGAATTGGATTTCTCTTCAAGGCTTGCCCTACTGCCCTTGGAGACGTATTCAAAATCTCGGCAATCTCAGAATAGAACTTAACACTGCCATACGGAATTCTTTTAACGATTTTGAGCACTTTTCTAGTAAAGTCACTCACATTTATAAGTGTATATTTACATCTAATTTTTCTTATCTCACCATAAAAATATCTCTCCAAATCTCTTCGAATTTTACCACTGTAAGTATTTCTTAAAGGTTTAGACGAAAAATATGCCTTAACTACTCTTCTCTTCACAAATACTACGTTGAAGTATATCCCAAGCTTTTTCCAAAATACGCTAAACGTCTTTTGCTGCGATCTCTTTGATCCTCGAGATACCATCTATCTCCTTTATGACTTCAGCTACAGCTTTTGGCACGTACCTCTCCCAATCTCCTCCCTCAAGCATTTTTCTCCTAATCTCTGTCCCCTGATACTCTTTCCTATTGTACATCTTTGTGCTTTTAACTTTAAATCCTGCTTCTTTAAAGAGTCTATAGACCAAAGGATTGTTCGTGTAAACGATGTCAAACGGTGGAACCATTGAGCACACATGCGAAACCCATAAACTGTTGCGGTATATGTCTTCAAGCGGGATTACGTAAATCCTTTTATCGATATTCAACTCCTCTAAAGCCCTAACGATCATTAAAACCCTCTCACCAGCTGTAAATGGATTTTCTAATGTATGACTTTCTTGAGCACTGCCAATCCCTATTATGAGCTCATCGACTTCATGAATTATGTTCTTTATAACTTCGTGATGTCCCAAGTGGTATGGTTGAAATCTACCTATGAAGAAACCCCTCATTTTGCTATAACCCTATATATCTCGTCTTTTATCTTTTTCCCTGTTCTCTTCTCCCATTCCTCCAGAGGTATACTATACTTCTCCTGTATCTTATCTCTGTATATATCCGATAAGACATTAAAAGC
>CAYWXE010000010.1:0-30180 GCA_964462505.1 uncultured archaeon
TATTACAGAAAACTAAGGAATTAGGAATTGATGTTAGCTCTTTTATTGAAGAGAAGTTAAGAGAATTGATTTCGATAAGAATTTCAGTGCGGCCGCCGGGATTTGAACCCGGGCAACGGGCTCGGGAGGCCCGCGTCCTGCCAGGCTAGACTACGACCGCTAAGAGTTATACAACTTCGATAGATATATCTCTTTCGGTAACTATTTATTTTACTGAGACCGATTAGCTATTGGCAATGAGATGTATCGTATGTGGAAGGGAAATCGAAGACGGATATGTATGTGGGAGCTGTATAGCTGAAAGGGAAGAAATCGTAAGAATCGAGCCGATTGAAATAGTTCAGTGTTCAAGATGTGGATTTGTAAGAGTTAGTGGAAAATGGAAGAATATAAGCTTAGAAGAAGCTATAAAAAGAGAGGTTTTAAGATCGATGTTTGTTTTAGAGGGTTTCGATGTAAAAGATGTAAAAATAGACCTAAAGCTTAAAGAGCTAACAGTCTCGGGATATCTGTTTAGCGATTATGTAACTGTTAAAGTTCCATTCAATTTGAAGGTTAAGAGGACGACTTGTTTGAGGTGTAGTAGGATATCTGGTGGCTATTACGAGTCGATAGTTCAGCTTAGAGCTGAGAACAGAAAGCTTAAGGATTACGAGATCTCTGAAGCAAAGAGAATTATCCAAGAAGTTCTTGAAAACGAAATCGAAAATGAAAGAGCGTTTTTGACAAAGGTTGAGGAGAAAAAAGAGGGAATTGACTTCTACTTCGGTAGCAGGGAGATAGGTAAGAAGATTTCAAGGAAAATCGCTGAGAGGTTGGGTGGGAGTATTACCGAAAGCAAGAAGCTCGCTGGAAGGAGTGATGGTGTAGATTTATTTAGATTTACGTATCTCGTTAGACTTCCAAGTTACGAAGATGGAGATGTAGTTCTAAAAGACGACAGCATATGCGTCGTGAAGAACAGAAGAGTTGGGAAGGGAATCGATATATTCACCGGGAAATCTGTAAACATAAAGAACTCGAAGTTGATTGCAAGGAAATCCGAACTCTTTGAAGGAGTGGTTGTAAACGTGGACGAAAGTGTTGCAGAGGTTATGAGCAACGATGGTAGGGTTTTCTTTGTGAACAAGCCTTATGCAGTTGAGATCGGTGAAGATGTTTACGTATTTGAATACAACGACAACTTCTACGCATTCAGTAAGAGGTTATGAAGGCTGTTAGAGTTCCAAAAAGAGATGCCGAAAGTGTTAGGAGATTCGCTGAAAAAATAGGGGCTAAAGATAAGAACAGGCTAATAGTTAAAAGAGGAGATTTCGTCGAAATACCGATTTTAGATGGATTCGAGAAGTACTTCAGTGGATATGAAATAGTTGAACAGCAAAATCCAGTCTTTGCCCAAAAGAAGAATCTGAAGAAAGTTTTAGCGGATAAAATCCCAAAAGAGCTTAGAGATTTCATTCCAAGGAGTTACAAGATAATAGGAGATATAATCCTGATAAAAATCCCAAAGGAGCTTGAGGATTACAAGAGATTGATTGGAAAAGAACTACTAAAGATTCACAAGAGATGCAAAGCAGTTTGGAGGGATTTTGGAAAGGAAGGGATGCTGAGAAGGCCAAGAGTTGAGTTATTAGCTGGAAGTGGTAGTGAAACGATACATAGAGAGAACGGTTGCCTTTTCAAGCTTGACATCACTAAAGTTATGTTTAGCGTTGGAAATCAAGCTGAAAGGATGAGAATTGCTAAAATCGTTGGAGATGGCGAAATCGTCATAGACATGTTTGCTGGAATCGGATACTTCACGATTCCAATAGCAGTTCATTCGAATCCTAGGAAGATTTATTCGATAGAGATTAACCCAGATTCTTATCACTACCTACTCGAAAACATAAAGCTAAATGGAGTAAACAACGTAATTCCGATACTGGGTGATTCGATGTACGTAACACCTGAAGGCGTTGCCGATAGAGTCGTAATGGGACACATATTCTGCAGTGATTTCTTGGAGGTAGCAATTAAGGCTTTAAAAAACGATGGAGTTATCCATTATCACGAATCTACGCCAGAAGCAGTGATAAACAGACCAATTGAAAGAGTTGAGAGGGCTTGTAAAAGACTTGGGAGGAGTTGCAAGATTTTAAACTTTAGAAGGGTAAAAAACTACTCTCCAGGAGTTTATCACGTGGTTGTAGATTTTTACGTTTATTGATCCTTATTAGTTTGTAATATAACATTTTATAAAAACTTTTTATATAGTTAACCGTAGCCAAGTAAAGTCTTAGCACTTGCAGCAGTTTTGACTTTTTCGAGTTTCATCTTCTCTTCAAACCTCTCGTAGAAGCTGAGCATAGCCTCGTTAACACTTGGCTTAATCTTCTTTAAAGCCTCTAAGAAGTGTCTCATCTCAACTTTTTCAGCGTTTATGTTCTCTCTTAAAGCGAGCATAACGGCCTCTCTACATATAGCCTCTATATCTGCTCCAACGTAGCCCTCTGTCATCTCTGCAAGCTCTTCTAAATCCACATCCTCAGCAAGCGGCATGTTTCTCGTGTGTATCTTAAATATTGCAAATCTACTCTTCTTGTCAGGTGGTCTGACGTAAACGAGTCTATCAAACCTTCCAGGCCTTAGCAAAGCTGGATCTAGGATATCGGGCCTATTAGTCGCACCTATTACGATAACTCCTTGAAGCTCCTCTAACCCATCCATCTCTGTAAGCAGTTGATTCAAAACCCTTTCAACAGCTCTACTTCCCTCATCTATTCCCCTCATTTGGGCAATTGCATCTATTTCATCGAAGAATATTATACATGGAGCCACTTGTCTTGCCTTTCTGAATATCTTTCTAATCGCCTTTTCACTCTCACCTAACCATTTGCTTAGTATTTCACTGCCTTTAACGCTTATAAAGTTCGCATTCGTTTCGTTTGCAACTGCTTTAGCTATTAGAGTTTTACCTGTGCCCGGTGGGCCGTAGAGCAAAACACCTTTCGGTGGTCTAATTCCGAACTTCTTGAACTTCTCTGGATACTTCAAAGGCCACTCTACAGCTTCTATTATCTCCCTCTTGACGTCTTCAAGCCCGCCTACGTCGTTCCAAGTAACCTTTGGAATTTCTACAAACACCTCTCTCATCGCAGACGGTTCTATCTCCCTTAAAGCCTCCTGAAAGTCTTCCCATTTAACTCTAATGGATTCAAGAATCTCAATTGGAATCTCATCACTGTTTAAATCAATCTTAGGTAGATATCTCCTCAAAGCCTTCATAGCCGCCTCTTTACACAAAGCTTCGATGTCAGCTCCAACAAAGCCATGAGTTTGATCGGCTAGATTCCTAAGCATAGCCTTTATTATCTCGTTTTCAAGCTCACTAATGGTTTCATCGGATAGTATGCTCTTAACGATCTCTTTTATTTCTTCTTCCCTCTCAGCACTTTTAACTTCGTTGTACACGAATTCGAGATTTCTTATGACATCTGCATCATCGGTGTTCTTTTTCAATTTCTCTATTGCCTCTAAGACAAAATCTCTGCTATACTTTGGCTCTATTGGCATATTCCTTGTATGTATTTGGAATATCTCGAATCTCCCCTCTCTATCTGGAACACCTATTTCTATCTCTCTATCGAATCTTCCAGGCCTTCTCAAAGCTGGATCTACTGCATCTATTCTATTAGTTGCACCAATTACGATTACTTGTCCCCTCTCCTCCAATCCATCCATTAACGTTAGTAATTGTGCTACAACTCTCCTTTCGACTTCTCCAGTAACTTCATCTCTTCTTGGGGCAATTGCATCGATTTCATCTATGAAGATTATAGATGGAGCATTCTCCTTTGCTTCTTCAAATATCTCTCTAAGTCTTTGCTCTGACTCGCCATAGAACTTACTCATAATCTCTGGCCCGTTTATAGTGAAGAAAGAAGCTCCGATCTCATTTGCAACTGCTTTAGCTATTAGAGTTTTACCTGTGCCCGGTGGGCCGTAGAGCAAAACACCTTTCGGCGGTTCTATTCCAAGCCTTTGGAACAGCTCTGGATACTTAAGTGGAAGTTCTATTATCTCCCTAACCTTCTGCAACTCCTCCTTTAACCCACCTATGTCCTCATATGTAACACCAGACTTCCCAAATCTCTCGTAACCCCTAACTGGGCGATCTCTATATATCACCCTCGTGGATTCGTCTATTACAACTGGCCCCTTTGGCTCTGTCTTTACTGCTACAAAAACCAAAGCTTGATTCTGACTATACCTACCAAAACCGGATAAAGCGGGAGCACCCACTAACGGAACTAAATCACCCTCGACAATTGGTCTCTTCAAAAACTGATGCTTTAAATACTCACCTATATCAACCCCATAAATTCTGAGTTCAACTTTTTTTAATGGAGCCAAAACTACTACTTTAGCCGATTGATAATTGACTTTTCTAACTTTTACCAAATCCCCAATGCCAACTCCTGCATTCTCCCTTGTAAACCTGTCTATCCTTATGATGTTCTTACCCCAATCCCTCTTTGGAGCTCTCCAAACCTTTGCAACAGTCTTTCTCTTACCCTGAATTTCTATGACATCTCCTGGAGCTATCTGCAACTTCATCATCGTGTCTGGGTCAAGTCTGGCAATTCCTCTCCCCGAATCACTTGGATAAGCTTGATTGACCTTTAGTGTTACTTCCACTTTTATCACCTAAACAGTTTTTATTTGGATGATATAAAAAGGCTTGTGGTGAAAACATGAAGGTATTGGTATTTGACGCTTTTAACGGAGCTGGAGGAGACATGATCGTTGCATCTCTTCTCGATGTATCGTTGAGCCCAGAGGATTTGAAGGGAGTTGTAGAAGCTCTGAAACTAGATATCAGATTTGATGTGAAACGTGTTAACATGAGAGGTATAAATGCGAAGAGAGTTGAAGTTAGATGTTGCAAAACTGAGAGGGAATTCAGAGAGGTTTTAGAGATTATAGACTCATCAGATTTAAGTGATGACATTAAAAATGCTTCTAAAGAGATATTTGAAATTATTGCGAAAGCTGAAGCTAAAATTCATGGATGTAAGTACGATGAAGCCGTTTTTCACGAAGTGGGTTGTGATGATGCTATATTCGATGTAGTATGCTCAGTTGTTGGCTTAAATAGATTGGCTAAAGACGGTTTTAGATTTTTTGCAAATCCCATAAGGCTTGGAAGTGGATTTATAGATATATCTCATGGTAAATATCCAATCCCAGCTCCTGCAACGCTTGAAATTCTAAAGAATTCAAAACTCGAAGTCTTATTCGATGGAGAAGGCGAACTCTTAACGCCTACAGCTGCAGCAATTCTCAGTTATTACTGTGGGGGTGTTTTGAGATATCCGTTGAGAGTTAAAGAGATATCCTACGGTGCTGGAAGCAGAAATACTGAGATTCCAAACGTCTTGAGGGTTATAATAGGTGAAGTTAGCTTTAGAGATAACGTAGCCATAATAGAAACGAATTTAGATGATGTAAGTGGGGAGTTGATCGGATTCGCTTTGGAAGAGTTGTGGAAGATAAACGGTGTTTTAGACGTTTCAACTCTTCAGGGCATTGGTAAGAAGTGCAGACCTTCAACACTTGTAAGAGTGCTTTGCAAGCTTGACAGAGCTGAAGAAGTTGCAAAAGAGGTAATGAAGTTAACAGGTACATTAGGAGTTAGAATAATCCCTATTTACCACAGGGAACTCGCATATAGGGAAGTCAAGAACTCTGAAGTGGAATTAGATGGAAAGAAGTTTAAGATAAGGGTAAAATACTCAAAGCCATATTTCAATCATATCAAGCCCGAATTTGAAGATGTAGCAAAAATCGCTAAAGAAATCGATAAGCCGATAGTAGAGGTTTACAGGAAGATTATCGCGAGGTTGGAAGATGTTGATACCGAGCGGGAGTAAGTGCATAGATTCTCTGCTCGGGGGTGGAATAGAAACCGGAACGGTAACGCAGATTTATGGGCAAAGTGGGACTGGTAAGACAACTCTATGCTTGATGTTTGCGAAAAACGTAGCTAAGGATTACAAAGTGGCTTATATAGATACAGAAGGTTTATCTGCTGAGAGAGTTAAGCAGATATTTGAAGACATAAGTCTTTTTTCAAACGTCTACGTTTACGAGGTTTTCGAGTTTAAGGAGCAGAGTATAGCTTTGAAGGAGGCTGAAAAACTCTGTAAAAACGAGAACGTTAAATTGGTAGTAGTTGACAGCTTCACAGCTTTGTACAGGAGTGAACTCGAGGATGAAGAGAGGCAAGTTAGGGTTAAGAGAGAACTCACATCTCAGCTTACGTATTTACTCGGAATTGCAAGGAAATACGATGTAGCTGTAATAATTACCAATCAGGTTTACACAGACGTCAGAACGGGACAAGACAAGCCATTGGGAGGGACGAGCATAGATCACTTGTCTAAGATAATAATCGGACTTGAAAGGATTGGAGATAAAAGAATTGCAAAGCTTGTAAAGCATAGATGGCTTAAGGAGGGGAGGAGTTGTGAATTCGTAATAACCGATAGGGGTATAGAACCATAACGAAAACGTTAATACTATCGAAATCTAAGTTATCATGTCCCCGATCGGGGAAGGGGCTGAGAGAGCAAAAGCTTTCGATGAAGCCTCTGTGCGAGCTCGGGGATACACCATGCCGATAGGTCCCCGGAGGAGAGGGACGAGAACGTCCTTCAATGAATCTGGGGCAACCCGGGCATGGGACAAAACTCCCGATAGGTCAGCCGTATGAGTGGGCATAAGCCCTCGATGAAGTACGGTGTTAACATCGGGAGACATTTGTCTATGTATTTTTATAAAGTTAGACTTCTGAATTAAATTATGCCTGAGGAATCACCATGGCTTAAGGAGATACCATCCACGAAGAAGATTTTGCAAGAAGCTCTTAATGAAATAGAGATAGACGTAGAAAATCCATCTTCAACTGCAAGAAGGCTTGAGGAGAAGTGTCATGAACTCTATAGGAAATACGAATCAATCGTGCGTGAAAAATGGAGGAATAAAGTTTCACCTGATAGACTTGAGTTATCTCTTAGTCAATCGAGGGTAAGTAGAGCTGGACACACCGTTGAGTTGATTTTAGAAACTCTTCTAAAAGTTTTTGGGGTTAAATATGAAAGAAACAAAAGAATAAACGAAGAGCAGTTGGATTTCGTTATACCTGATGTAGAAACTCTTAAGAAGAATCCAAGAAATGCTGTAGTTATTTCTGTTAAAAGAGAGGTTCGCGAAAGATGGAGAGAAGTTGTTGGAGAGGCTTACATCTTGAGGGAGGTTATAGGAATTCCAGATAACATCTGGTTTGTCTCATTATATTGAACCACCGGAATACGCAGTGAAAACTATGACGGCTCTAAGGATAAGAGTATATGTTCCAGATGAGTTTTACGAGAAGTTTAAAAAATACGGAGCAAGAAAATTTTTAGAGATGTTTGATGATTTAAAGAAGTTTAGGAAAACAAAAACTTTAAGAGACTTTTAGAACCACTATGCTCTCTCTTTTTATCGTTTCACATTTTAATCCAGCAATGTTTTCGGGAGCATTAGCCCAAGGTATTTTCTTTGTCGGAATATCCCTATAAAATGTAGCTATATGCTCAAAATTTGCCTCTCTTCCAATTTCAACTATAATCTTATCTATGGGAATCTTTACTCTGCTTACGGTTCTATTACCAATTACGATACAAGCATATCCATTTGACTTTAGAACTCTTGAGAATTCCGTTATACATTTCCCCAAATCCGCAAAGTAAGATTCGACATCTCTTGCTCTTCTCTCATTTCTTTTCTCAATTTCAGCTATAACAGTTTCTAATGTTTTTGAGTGAAAATTTGGCTTCTTCCTAGTTCCACCTAGGGATATCTTATCTACAGCTCTTACGAGTCCTTCATCAAACCCTATCCAAAGTGCAGAATACCTTGAAAACTGACCATAGGCAACTGTAGTTTTACTATCTCCATATGGTGGAGAAGTTACGATTAAATCCACCGATCTATCTTCTAGTGGCATATCTCTTGAATCACCAAGCATCACGATTGCTGGCTTTTCTGTTACCCTTTCATAGTAATCTTTCATTCCTTTAATGCCCCTTTTAACGTTCTCTTCAAATTCTTTAAAGGTATCTGGGTTAAACCTTTCAATTTCCTCTTTAGGCATTCTATAAAGTTTGTACTCCTTACTCCTACATAGTGATACATCAATCACTGTTTTTGAAAAGCATACATAGAAGAAATCTCTAATATTCTTATCTTTAATCTGACTTATTACGGCTTTTATCTCAGCTAACTCCTTAATTGTCTTTTCCTTAAACCAATACTTTAAATTAAAGAAATCAGGTATCTTGGGATTTATTCGCTCTTTTAACTTCTCATTTATCCAATTCCAATAATGCTCTAATGATTTGGGAGCTATAGGTGTAATCTTTACTTTAGCTATTAAACAAGCCAATGGATTTATATCGATACCAATTGAAATCCTCTCAAGGATTTTTGCTTCAGCTAAAACACTACCACTCCCACAAAACGGGTCTAATACGATACCATTAGGCTTTGAATATTTCTCTATCAACCTCTTTGCGATTTGAGGTATCATCCTTGCTGGATAGGGATGAATACAGTGGATATGCTCTTGAGTATCAGCCCCTCTAAAGGTCCAATCCTCCAACTTCTTACCGTTTAAAGTCAACTGTTCAACCATTTTTAAACATTCCTTAAATGAACGAATATGTGATCTTTGTGATACGGCTCAAGAGTTCCATGCTTAACGATTTTGTACTTCTTTCTAAGCCTATTTAAAACATCTTGAAAAACCTTTTCAGGCTCGGCAGTGGAATCTATGCTCCTAGCTTTGACCATTATTATCGCATCTCCTCCCTTCTTCAAGAAGAACTTGATGTTGTCTTCGAGTATTTCGATCTGATTCTTCTGGGCTATATCCTGATATATCAGGTCAACCTTCTCAACGATCCCGCTGTACCTCCAAGGTTTTGAGGCATCTGCAAGTAGAGGTATTATATTGTTTCTCTCTTTAACAAGTTCGAGTAACTTTTCGAACGGCTTGGCGGCGTATTCAACTGCATAAATTATCCCATTATCGACTATATCTGCCACGTGACTCAACGTAGTTCCACTTGCCGCTCCTAAGTATAGAATTCTTTCATCTCCCCTTAAATTCAACCTGTGACCTTTTAATATCATAGCGGCTAATTTACTCCTCCATGGAATCCACTCCCTAAAACCGTTTATAACTCTCTCACCGTAATGACTTCCGTACTTACTCTTAGTCGCAAGTATATTGTTCTCCAACAGATACACATTTCTCATTATCTCCTTCATTTCCTTCTCAACTCCTCGTATCTGTTTTTAACAACTTCTGCTAATCCCTCTTCGAGCTCACCTCTGAAGTAGTCGATTTTTGCTGCTATTGCTATTTTCGCTGCCAAAAACCTTGCCATCTTTCCCCTTTTAGACTTCGGAAGAGTCCTTATAAACGGATGCTGAAATATTATTCCATGCTTCGGAATCTTAGCTCTTCTCCCCCTCTTTATCCTTGCCAAAGCCTTGTAAAGGCTCTTCTCAGCACCTAATATCTGAATCTTGCTTGCCGGTAATCTCGCAAGCTTTTCTAGGCTACCGACCTTCTCAAGTAGTTTAGCGGCTATGATAGGTCTCGCCACTTCACTTAGATTTGGTGCGATCTTTTCCATAACGGATTCGATCTCCTTTTCAACAGCTCTTCTCAACTCTCTGAGCTTTGAAATATCCCTCTGAAACATCTCAGTAATCTCACTCTCTTTGACTTCTCTTATATCCTCCAACTTCTCATTTAAGACGTTTATAGTCTCGTTTAGACTTTCCAAAGCCTTTACAAGTGTTATTACATATCTATCCTCTCTTCTCAGTTCTCTGTTTACTTCCTCTTCAGCAACCTCTATCGCTATTTTCCTTAAAATTCTATAATACTCCTTCTCATCTCTAAATACCTTAAGCCCGAATTCAAGGATGTTAAACGGCAGTGGACTCTGATTCTCTGCTGTTCTAAACATCTCCTTCAAGTTCTTAGCCTTCTTAACACTCCCATCCTCAACGATTCCAAACCAAAGGTTATACTTCAACCTCAGCACCCCTATTTCTTGCTTTGGTTATTACCACATCGCATTCAAAACCTCTATCGTTGAAGTAACTCCTCAAATCCCTTGCAATAGCTTTTGCGTTCGAATCCGTTATCGCGTAAACAGCAGGCCCAGTGGAACTCATACCTACGCATTCGTGTAAGTCAAAACATCCCTTAATCAAATCCCCATATTGCTCTACTTCAACCCTCTTAAACCCTATCTCCTGAATTCTTCTAATTGCATATGCAAATTCATCCAAATCCCCTTCAACCACACCCGGCAGCAGTTTCATTAAGATCAGATGGCAAAGTTCTCTAACCTCTTCAATCGGTATTGGACAGTTCTTCTGGAATAGATCGACTTCTCTCCTGCCATAAAATCCCTTTAAATCCGGTATAGCTAATACGATCTCCCAATCTGGAAAGTCGTGTCTTGCAATTACTTTTGGAGGCTTTGCTTTGCTTGCTGAAGATGGCAAGAAATCCTTTTTTTCCCTTCTTGAGTGTCCTCCATCGACGATAAATCCACCGAACTCAAAAGCGGCAACACCTATGCCAGAGGTTCCGCCTCTTCCAACTATCTCTGCGATTTGTCTAACACTTAGCCCAATCTCGTACAACCTGTTAAAGACTTCACCAACTGCTAAACTTATCTGAGTTCCACTTCCCAAACCCACATGCGATTTGTAATCACTTAAAACTTCAATCCTTATCCCATTCCTTGCAATTCTTGCCATCTTTTCTGCAACAAGCCTAAACCTTGTGTAGTTCTCAGTTTTTCCTATGATCTCTATTCCATCGAATTTCTCGGCTTTTATCTCGATAAACGGCTTTTCTAATGCTATTCCAACTCCACCGTCTAATCTGCCAATTGAACCGTTTAAATCTATCAACGTTATGTGTATTCTCGATGGAGTTCTAATCCTCATTATCGATAGCAATGTAGTGATTATAAAAACACTATCGCTTAACCTTCAGCTCAATTCTCTTTAAGTATTCCTTTGATTTCACGTCTACAATATATGCCTCAGGTGCTAAAATCGGGAGTTCATAGCCTGTTAAAATCCTTAGAACTTCTCCAGCTTGAACACTGCAGGTGATTGCATAAGATATCGGATCGTAAGATGTAGAGGGATATTCAACTTCAAAAAAGGATATACCGTCTGGCAAAAAAGTCGTGATTATGTCAGGTATAAACGGTGCTCCAATCTCCTCAGCGATTTCAGCGGCGATTGATATGTATTTGTGAGCTATTACTACATCACATCCCCTCAGCAACCTCTTAAAGTCCTTTTTGCTATCTGGAGCCAAATAAGAAATTATAGTTGAATCGCTTGACATCGGATGTACTACGTCGTAATCGTTCGCCTCTAATGGTTTAATAGTGCAATCAATTCTCACATCGACAGGAGTTACTACATCGCCTATATACCTAATACACCCCACACCAACTCTCCAAAGCAGTTCCATGAGCATTCTGCTACCGATTACCGCTATGCTGAACTTCTTTAGGTATTCTATCCTATCGGTATCTCCTACTACTTTATACCAGAAAACCTGCTTCATCAAACCTCTTCAAACCTGTCCTTCAACTTTTCTAGGACTTTTGGAAGTGTTGTGTACTCCATCTCCTCATGCGGTAATCTGTGAGGCTCGAATGGCCCGTGTCTCCTTATGTAATCACATATCTCCATTGCCCTAAGTCTTGTGTATTCAAAAGCTGGATCGTCAAACATGTCTACAGGCCCTATTAACCTACCATCGGCAAGCTGGAATCCTGCGGCAATACACCTCGGTGGGCCATCGAAACGTGTGCATTTACTGTATTTGAATGGAACTGGTAGTATTGGCCCGTTATGGCTACCTCTCATCCAACCACTTACCAAATGCGGGAATGCAAACGCTTCGAGTATTTCTCCAACCGCTGGCAAACCGCTTTGTGCTCTTACAATTGCTACTGGATCATCCTTGCCAACGTATTCTCCAGCAACTTCGTAAAGTTTTTCAGTGCTAACAACGGCTACGGGCTCATCTGCCGGAAGCTTACCCCCCTCTTTTGGATAAATCCTCTTGATAACAAATCTACCCTTACTACCTATCAAAGCCAATATGTCGTACATCTCCTCTGGAGCTCTCATGAAAACCCTCCTATGCTCTTTTATATCCCATATCTCGAATACAAATCCGTTGTGCATTGATGGATCTATTACTAAGCCAGCCGTGTTAAACGGATCTGCGAATACCTTAAACAACGGCAAGTTAAAAGCTCCCGGTTCTGTTTTATCCATCATAAAGGCTATGAATGGTTCAGCTTTCCTCTCGGTGAACTCTATTTCTGCTACACCTGGCCCTAAACCCCTAACGTTTCCAGAGAATGCATCTTTAAGCAAATCCTGACCAGCACCATATAGCTTTAACTCTTTTGCAACTTCTGTAGCCTTCTTAAACGTATTCCAGGCCAATTCGTGTATCTCTTCGTTATCTACACCTTTTCTGTGAGTCATCAATAGCTCTAAGTCATCTCCAGCGTTAAAAACTCTAAAATCAATTATCAGATCGCTTTTAACAGCCTCTCTAAGGTTTTCTTCAGCAACCTTAATTATCTCAGGTGGAACTACCACATGCCCAGCTACACTTCCAACGTCTGCCTTTATCAGAGAAACGGTTATTTTCGCCATACTAATAGGAGTTGCGTAAACAATTTAAACTTTTTTGAAGATTAACAGTTATGTTAGAAAGAGTTCCCACTGGAATTCCCGGATTCGATGAGCTTTGCGAAGGTGGACTACTCAGGGATAGAAGTTATCTCCTCTCTGGCCCATCCGGTTCTGGAAAGACCGTTTTTGCAATGCAGTACATCGTAAATGGGATAAAGATGTACAACGAGCCCGGAATATTTATTGCAACTGAAGAGAGGCCTCAGCATTTAAGAGAACACTTTACATCGTTTGGCTGGGATTTGGAGAAGTTTGAAGATGAAAACATGCTTGCAATAGTTGATGCGACTTCTACAAAAGTCGGAATTCCATCGGATGAGAAGTACGTAGATGTAAGACCTTTCGATACTCGTTCACTGCTTGATCAGATAATAACGATTCAGGATGAAATCAATGCAAAGAGAGCTGTTATAGATTCAACTACTTCGATTGGTTTTACGATAAACGACGTTGCAAGGTTTAGAGTTGAACTACTCAAGATCTCTACAACTATGGAGATATTGGGTTTGACATCTCTGTTGACATGTGAAGTTTTGGAGGGGAGTAATGCCATAAGCAGATTCGGTGTAGAACAGTTTGTCACAGAGGGAACTATAGTTCTATACTACAACAAGATCGAGAACACGAGGGTTAGAAGCTTAGAGATATACAAGATGAGGGGAACAAACCATAGCAAAAAAATACACCCATTTGAAATAACTGAAAACGGAATAGTTGTTTACTCAAAAGAAGAGGTATTCGGTTATTGACGCATATAGCTCCTAACCACGAAACTCTTTAGGTTTAACGGATCTGAGAAGTAAAAGACGTTTGATTTTCCGCTGAGTTTTGCCATACTTGCACACAATTCTATAAACCTCCTCTCCCTCCCAAACATTATTATCTGTAACCTCGCATCTACCTTCCTCAAGTTTTCAGCCTCTTTCAGTGCACACTTCCATGGCGTTAAACGGGGATCGTAGCTTGAAGTCGGTTCGCCATCTGTAATCAAAAACACAACTCCAGTTCCAGTGCTATTCCTCAGTATTTCTCTTGCCTTTTTCAAAGCCAAACCTATGTCGGTTCTACCTCTTGCGTAGAGGTTTAAGATCTCTCCGGGCTTAATCTCTCTAACTCTATGGTTGAATGCTACAACTCTGAGCTCATCGTTCGTGCCCTTTCTCCTTATAGCCTTCTTCAAAGCCAAAGCCGCCTCTATAGCACCTATTATCTTCTTTCCCCTCATCGAATCACTTACATCTATTAGCATAACGTAAACACATTTCTCTGAATGTTTAGGCTGTCTTGCAACGAATTCCTTCTCGTTGAATTCAATCTCTCCCCTCAAAGCAGATTTTATCAGACTTTCGGTTATGTCTATCATGTCAAAGGTGTGCATGAACGGATCGTATTCAATTAGTTTCTCACCGACGAAGATCGATATCCCCTCTTTTTCCGTTTCGTGCTCTCCAAAGCCTTTTCTATCGAGATTTTTTAGGCTTAGAGCTAAAACCTTCTCACCTATTACACTTTCGGCTTTTTTATCGAATACAACCGTCTTTCTGTGAAATCTATCGTATATTTCCTTTATGTATCCCATTTTCATAAGCTCCTCTATCACTTCATCGAAGAAGTTGTCTACGACCTCACTTGCACTTATATCCTCCTTACTCAACTCTCCTCGTTTTATCATCTCTTTTAGCTCTTCCCATGCTTTTTTCTTGGCATTTCTAAACTCTTCAAGTTTATCCATCCAGTAGGAGCCGAGATAACCAAAGCTCTTCATGAGTTCACTCAAAACGTTTGAGAATAGATCGTAATCCCTTCTCAAATCCTCTCTTAGATGCTTCTTTATCAGCTGAGAAGTGTCAAACTTTCCGGGATCTTGGTAGTACGGATTGAATAAAGAATAGAGCAGGTCGTTAGCAAAACTCCCCAAATCTCCTTCTTCCGCTTCACAAAGCCTGCATTCCGGTTTATCTATCAAATCCTGCATACTCGTAAACACCCGGGGAAATCTTCTCAACTATTCCAGTGCATCTTGAAATAGCTTCTAAAGTGATTTCTAAAGCTGAGTTGAATTCATCTGGTGTCTTGCAGAGTGAGAGTACAAAGCTCTTTAAAGCCCTACATCCAACCAATCCGTCTTCTAAGGTATTTATTCTCTCAATCCTTGCTATGTCATCTACGATATCCCTAAACGAGTGCTGAGGAATTGCCGAGTAAACTTCACTACAAACCCTATCTATTGCATCGTTCGTAACGTTTTCTATTACCTCATCCTTCGAAACTTCATCTTCGTAATCGAGTGACATCCTACTTCTTAACCCCAGTTTTACTATTTCGAAGTTCTCCCCGTAATCAACGAGCATAACAGCTTTCCTTCCCTTTCTCGTTGCAACAGCTCTTACGTGATCAAACAGCTTTATAGTAGCCCTACAACTCGGCTCTACCTCTATCCTTGAAGAATATCTGCACTCTCTACTCCTCATACATCTAACAGTCATAGCCAAGATCTTCAAATGCCATTCGGGTATTATTGCTCCGTTCTTTAAGCTCATATTCCTCAATCCGATTTCTATTTCTTCTTCAAGCGTTTCTGGCGGGCCAATCTCTATTTCCTCCATTCTGTCAAGCAGTGGCTCTTTAATATCCGATACTCCTCTATAATTTGCAGGATTAGTTGAGGCGATTACTATGGTATCTATTTTCATTGGGATTATATCTCCCTCTGGCGTGGTTATCTGTCTCTCTTCAAGTAACTCGTGGAGGAGCGTTTGTAAAGCTGAAGGAATCGAACCTAACTCATCGAAATAAGCTATACCCCTATGGGCTTTTAAAATCCTCCCAGGTGTGAAGACTTCTGGATGATCCAAATCATAACCCTCTTTTATCTTCTGAAGACTTATACCTCCAATCAACTGCCTTGTAGTCATCATCGGATCTCCTGCAATTCTTATCCACTTCCTTGGAACCCATGTGAGTTCTACTTTATCCTCTTCAAGGATCTTCCTCTTGCAAGAGAAACAGACAGGTCTCGTAGGATCGTCATGAATCTTACAACCCTTTATCGCAAGGATTTTTTCGGGTAATAGTTTTGCAATACTCTTCGAAAAAGTGGTTTTGCCATATCCTTTTTTACCCTTGAAGAGTATATTTGAACCACTCATTAAGGCAGTCTTAACCATTTCTTTTTCAGCTTTCTTTCCAACAATCTCACTAAACGGATCTATTCCTGCTCCTTCGTATTCGAGCAGTTTTTCCCTGATGTAATCAACAACACTTCTAGAATGGTATTTTACGTATTCTTCACTCCATATATCTATTTCTTCACCGTTCAGAAAATATCTTGGAGCGTTTCTCTCTGTGACTACGACGTCCTCGAATATGTATTCGAACTCCATCATGAACTAATTGACAAGCCTTTATTTTTGTGTTTTGGTAGAGTTGACGATTTAAGCAAAAAGTTTAAATAATTATTGGGAGTTTAAAGTAAACATTTTAGCATAAAGTTCATAAACCTTACAGTAGCGTTGATTTTAAGGGCCCGTGGCTCAGCATGGATAGAGCGACGGCCTTCTAAGCCGTAGGTCGCGGGTTCAAATCCCGCCGGGTCCGCTGTACAAGCAAAACCGTTATATATTTTCAGATCTACTAAGATTAAGCCGGGGTTGCCGAGTGGTAAGGCGGCGGCCTGCTAAGCCGCTGGGCGTTCGCCCTCGTGGGTTCGAATCCCACCCCCGGCGTTTTAATGTTAATTACCCCTTTTCGAGATATTTATAGTAACGGAAACTCAGCTAAGAAATCTTCTATGAATTCGCCAAGATTCCGTTCAATAAGCCGAAATCTTCAGACTTCTTAAGTAAATCTATGTTACATGAGATTTCCTCCACATCTCCAGAAATCTAATCGTTATTTTTACATAAGTCATACGTGGAAGCCTTTACTATGACACTAAAATGTGCGAAATGTGGGAGGTACTGTTGCTATATAGGAGAATTAGATAAACTCCCCGACTTCTGTCCAATGAAACTTGACAAAGACGTTTACGAAGATGCATTAATTGAATACGAGAAGAACGAACTCGTAAAGAGGATTGCAATGAACTCAGCATGGGTTGAAGCGACGGGATATCTAAAATGGAGCAGAGTTGAAGAAACCATAGAATTCGCAAGGAGATGTGGCTTTAAAAGGCTTGGATTAGCTTTTTGCATAGGTTTAAGAAATGAAGCAAGAATTTTAGAAGATGTATTTGAGAAAAACGGTTTTGAAGTTAGATCAGTTGTATGTAAAACTGGCTCAATTCCAAAGGAGAAGTTAGGCTTTAAGAAGATCGTTCAAAACAGATACGAAGTGATGTGTAATCCAATCGCTCAGGCTATGCTTCTAAACAGAGAGGAGACGGAACTAAACATAATCTTAGGACTATGTGTCGGGCACGACTCACTTTTTATAATGTATTCTAGAGCCCCAGTCACGTGTTTAGCCGTTAAGGACAGAGTTTTAGCTCATAATCCTTTAGGAGCTATTTATACAAGTACTCACTACTATAGGAAGAAGTTGTATGAGAATCATAAGATTTAACCGTTCACAACTATCTACTCATGCGGTAATTACTTAATATAATATATAAATATTCAAAAATAAATATCTAAATATCCTTAAAAATCTTAATGAGAAGAAAATCTTTATTAATTTATAAAAAATATAAAATAATTATAAATAATTAATATAAATAAATATTAAGTAAATATAAACTACTCCTCAGCACTTTTCTCGCTTAATTCCCTTAACTTCTCATAGAGCAATGGTAAAAATAATCCAACATCTGTCACAACTCCTATCGCTTGATGGGTTCCCCTATCTATTAACTTCGTTACGACCGCTGGGTTCACGTCTACGCATATGGTTTTAACAGTTGAAGGTAACAGATTTCCAACTGCAATACTATGAAGCATAGTTGCAAGCATTATTACCATATCTATTCCTCTTAAAGCCTTTTTCATCTCTCTCTTAGCAACCATTACGTCTGTAATTACCTCTGGCAGTGGCCCATCATCTCTTATCGATCCAGCGAGTATAAACGGAACACCTCTCTTAACGCATTCGTACATTATTCCATCTCTAACTATTCCCTTCTCAACAGCCTCTTTTATACCACCAGCCGCTATTATCTTACTAATCGTGTATAGGTGATGTCTGTTCCCTCCAGCTACTGGCTTGCAAGTTCTCACATCCATTCCCAAAGATGTCCCAAATAGTGATATCTCGATGTCGTGAACAGCCAGTGCATTCCCAGCTAAGAGCAAGTCTACATAACCATCTCTTATCATTCCAGCTAAGGCATCTCTTGCACCGGTGTGATTAACCGCTGGCCCAGCCACTACAGCAATCTTTCCACCTTTCCTCTTTAATTCTATAATCTCCCTAGCTATAGCCTCTATCAACTGTTCGGTTGGTCTCTCAGATGAAACTTTACCACCCATGAATTCGAAGTATGTAGACTTTCTTGGTCTTTCAGGTGGTATTACTCTAACCCCCTTCTCACCTACCACAATCTTATCGCCCTTTTTCACATCTCCAATTGGAATTGCAACAGCTTTCCCATCCCTAATCGCTATAACGCAATCCATGCTTATGTCTTCAACTCTAAGCCACTCTCCTCTGTATCTTATAAAAGTCGGGTGATTTGTTGTGACGTAAAATCCATCTGGGGGAACTTTGTCTGCGATTGCTTCGGCAACTTCAACTTCCTCAACTTCGGGAATTCTTGCACCTAATTTGTGCAACTCCTTCAGAATTCTGTCCAAATGCTTTTCATCTTTACCTATCACTATCATCCTTGCATAACTGTAATCCTCCTTCTTCTTTCCTATTCTGAACTCTAAGATTTCAAATTCCCCCTCTAAATCGAGTATTCTATCCAATACTTTTGGAAATATCATCGAATCTATCAAATGCCCCTCAAACTCAACTTCCTTAGCCCTCATTTAACCACCTTATTATATAATTTTTCGTTTCAATTATAGATTTTTTCTCTCTAGTCTCTATCGTTAGATAGCCGTTGTAGGATTTGAGTGGTATCTCATTTAAGTTTACATTTCCCTTCCCCAATGCGAGGTGTTCATCTCTCTTGCCATTGTTGTCGTGCAGATGCACGTTTATTACCCTATTGAAGTTCTTTATGAAAAAATCGTTCCTCGCTATGTTGTGATGTCCCACATCAAACGTCAAAGCTAAATCCGTGTTTTCGAGTAAGAAATTCAAAGCCCTTTCCAATCCTCCTTCTATAACTATCGTATTCTCTAAAGCTAAAGGACAGTCAACATCCCTTAAAAATCTGTACATCTCATCTCTCAACACCTTTTCGTTGTGTTCATCGTAAAGGGATAAGTCAAAGTAAAAGTCTCCAGAGTTTATAAATCCCGGATTCCAACCTATGTGAAACGTTACGACTTTTGCATCACACTTCTCAGCGAAATCGCATACCCTTCTGAGTTCTTCATAGCTGGCTTTTCTCATGCAATTACTTATGGAGATAAAATTTGTACTTGTCGCTGGTGCATGTAATAAAACCTCTAGATCGTAACTCCACTTAAGTTCTAATACCTCTATTGGACTTAAATTCTCTAGGGAGTAGTAAGGATGATCCATTAAAAGCTCTACATGATTAAAGCCGTTTTTTGACGCGAATTCAAATGCATCCTTTATACTATGCCTTACATCTGGTTGCATCCCGAGTTTCACATCGGTTTAAGATTCGAAGGTGTTTAAAAACTTTATAAGATAACGTTTTACGTGGATCTAGTTAAGCTATACAAAAAGATGGGAAGACATTCGTGGCGAGTTCTAGATGCCATATTTAGACATATGTGGGATTACGAGTTTGTTCCACTGCAGATAATTGCAGGTGATGCGAGGATAAGCGAAGAAAAGGCGAGAAATATCTTAAAGTATTTATCAGATATAAAAATCGTGATAAACAAGCAAACGGAGTATGAAGGTTCAGCATTCACTTATCTGGGTTTGAGTCTTTATTCACTTCACAGACTTGTTCGAAGTGGGGAGATATCGATGATAGGTAAGACAATGGGTGAAGGAAAGGAAAGTGTGATTTTTAACTGTTACTCTGAGAGGTATGGAGAGTGCGTAATTAAGTTCCATAAAATCGGCTATTCAAGCTTTAAAAGGGTCAAGGAGAAAAGGAGCTATGGAAATTTGCACTTTTCAGTTTTAGCCGTTAGATCTGCGAAAAACGAGTTTAGGGCTTTAAGAAGACTTAGAGGCTTAGCAGTTCCGGAGGCTTACGCTTGGGAGGGAAATGCTGTTTTGATGCAGTTAATTAATGCAAGAGAACTTTACAAGGTTAAACTCGAAAATCCAGAGGAGGTTTTGGATATGATAATTGAAGAGGTTGAGAAGTTTTACAGAAGAGGAATTGTTCATGGAGATCTGAGTCAGTATAATATACTTGTTAGTGAGGAGGGTATTTGGATAATAGACTTTCCACAGAGCGTTGAAGTTGGAGAAAACGGATGGAAAGATCTTTTGAGGCGTGATGTCGAAAATGTTTTGAACTACTTCAAAAGGACATATCGCATAGAAAGAGATATCAACTCCTTGCTCAAGGAGATTTTACAAGAATGAGTGTTGTGTTTGGTGTGGATATAGTAAGGGGTTCTACCCACGGTAAGATAAAACCGAAGTATGCAGTTGTAATCCTAGAGAATGGGAAGGAAATCGAAAAGGTCGTATCGAGGGCTAAACTCTTCAGAATGATTAGAGAGAAGAAGCCTGAAATAGTTGCATTAGATAATGTCTACGAGGTTTTCGAGTCTAAAGAGGATTTAATACACTTTTTGAGGAGTATACCAGTTGAAACAAAACTAGTTCAGGTTTCGCGAAACGTATCACTTCAATCTCTATCGAGAAGATTTGGATTGAAGATAAACATAAGAAATCCGTTAGATGAGGCTAAAGCATGTGCATATCTCGCGAGTTTTGGGGTAGGTGAAGTCGTCTCAGTTTTCATGGATAAAACTAGGATTACGGTTTCAAGGAATAGAAGCTTAGGTAAAGGTGGTTGGAGACAGAAGAAGTATAGCAGAAGAGTTCACGATGCTGTTAGAACTGTTTACAGAGAGATTAAAAAGAAATTAGATGAATTGGGATTTGAATACGTTGAAGAAGTGAAGAAGGGATATGGTGGTATTTCTAGGGGCGTAATTATCGTTAACGCCCCGAAGAGTGAGATCCCGTTTAACTCTTTCAAAACGAAAGACGTGCAGGTTAGAGTTGAAGCTGTTGAAAAGGACAAAGTCGAATTCATACCGCTTTCGAAGACGAAGTGCTACACAATCGTTGGAATAGATCCTGGCACGACAACTGCTGTTGCGATAATAGATTTGAACGGAAATCTGATAGACGTCAAGAGCAAAAAGAGTTGGAATCCAGCAGAAGTTGTAGAATTCATAGCATCTAATGGAAAGCCAGTTGTAATCGCAACCGATAAGAGTAACCCACCAGAATACGTGCAAAAAGTTAAAGCCGCGTTTAATGCTGTTTTATACACACCAAAAGACGACATAAGTGTTGAAAAGAAGAAAAGCCTGACTGCTCGTTATAAGCTATTAAACGATCACGAGAGGGATGCGTTAGCAGCTGCGATAGATGCTTACAACTCCTATAAAAACAAGCTCAGAAACATCGAGAAGAGACTTCCAGCTGGTGTTGATGCAGATAGAATAAAAGCTGAGATAATAAGGGGTATGCCTATAAGACTCGTAGAAGAGGAGAAGAGAGAAGAAGTTGAAGAGAGTAAAACTTTGCATGAAGAGGTTTCAAGGGAGGAAATAGAGAGAAGAGATAGAATTATAAAGGAATTAAAGGAGGAAAACGAAATCTTAAAGAGGAAAATATCAGAAATGAAGAAAGAGATAGAAAGACTTCAGAAGAAGTTGATTACGATTTCAAGTGAGGAGCACGAAAGGATTAGAAGGGACAACTACGTAAAAACACTTGAATCCGAAATAAAGAAGCTAAAGGGAATTATAAAGCAAAAAGATAGAGAGATAGAAAATCTAAAAGCGAAAATCGAGGAAATCAGAAAACTTAAATTCTTGGAGTTTATTGGATGGAGAAGAGTAAAAGTCCTCAAAAAGTTTACAAAGGATGAAATAGAGAGAGTTGAAAGGGAATTCGGAATTGAAGAAGGAGATGTAGTTTACATCAAGGATTCAAGTGGTGGCAGTAAGGCTTTAGCTGAGATTCTATGTAAAATAGGTGTAAAGGCTGTGATATATGAGAACGAGATGTCACATCTCGCATCTGAGGTTTTCGACATCTACAGCGTCCCAAGGATTCACGTAAGTGAGGTGGAAATGATATGCGGTGAGGAATTGGCAGTTGTGAACTCAAAGAGTTTCGAGAGAGTGTTTGAGGAGAAGTTAAGAGAGTTGAGAGAGAGAAAACTCGATAGGCTTGAGAAGATGTTCGAGGATTACAAACATAGATTTGTTTGAACTTAGAGATCGAAACCGTGTTAACTTATAGATTTTAAATTTAGAGCTCGCAAAGTTTTTAAAACCAATTTATAACCTCCTTATGGGGGGCCGTAGGGTAGCCTGGTTATCCTCCCGGCTTTGGGAGCCGGTGACCCGAGTTCAAATCTCGGCGGCCCCATTTAAGGGGTGATAGGTATCAGGGTTAAATTTCCCTTTAAATACACTCGTTTCGAAAAGGCTCGAATAATAGGGGCGAGGGCTTTGCAAATTGCCATGGGTGCTCCTGTGTTAATCGAAACAGATAAAACAGATCCGCTTGAGATAGCTATCGAGGAGTTTGAAAAAGGGGTGATCCCGATCACAGTTAGAAGAAGGAGAGAGGGGTTTATATGGTTAGAGAGGCATGACATGTTTTGAGGTGGTATAGTGGTCATTAGAGATGTTCACTACAGAATCGTTTTCGACAGTAGAGGGAATGAAACGGTCGAATGTGAAGTGGAGTGTGATAAAGTCTCTGCAACAGCTATAGCTCCTAGTGGAGCATCAACTGGAAGTGAGGAGGCTATTGCAGTTAGCCCATATAAGTGCAAAGAGATAGAGCAGAAGGTATCTAAGGCATTGGTTGGACTGGATGTATTCGATCAGGAAGCAATAGATTCCGCTTTAAGGGAATTGGATGGAACTGAGAACTTCTCGGTTATAGGTGGAAATTTTGCGATAACTGCAAGCATAGCGTGTGCCAAAGCCGCTGCTAAAGCTTTGAATATTCCACTGTATAGATACCTCGGTGGAGTTTTTGCAAGAGAGCTTCCATATCCACTCGGAAACGTTATAGGTGGAGGAGCCCATGCAATCGGATCAACAGACATTCAAGAATTTTTAGTAATTCCAATAGGTGCTAAAAGCTTTTTTGAAGCTCAGAGAACTAATGCTTTGATCCATAGAAAACTAAAAGATAGGTTTAAGAAAATGGGAGTATTTGCCGCTAAGGGTGATGAGGGGGCATGGGCGGCTCAGATAACAGATGAGCAAGCGTTTGAGATGTTAAACGATGTTATAGCGGAAGTAAGAGATGAAACCGGCGTTGAAGTTAAAATGGGTATCGATGTTGCAGCAACGGAGCTTTGGGATGGGCAGTATTACGTTTACAAAGACAAGAAACTCAGTAGAGAGGAACAAATAGAGTATATAGCTGAATTGGTTGATAGATACGATTTGCTTTACGTAGAAGATCCTCTGCATGAAAATGACTTTGAGGGATTTGCTGAACTAACAAAGAGGGTTAAATGCATGGTCTGTGGTGATGATATCTTTGTTACAAACGTTAAAAGGATAGAGAAGGGTATAGAGATGAAAGCTGCAAATACGGTCTTAATAAAACCAAATCAGATTGGAACACTAACGGATACGTTTAAGGCTGTGAAACTTGCAAGAGCTAATGGCTATGATGTAGTTGTGAGCCATAGAAGTGGAGAAACGGAAGACAACGCGATAGCACATTTAAGTATAGCTTTCAACGCAAAGTTAATAAAAACTGGTGTGGTCGGTGGTGAAAGAATCGCTAAGTTGAACGAGCTTATAAGAATTGAGGAGAGGAATAGTCTTAGAATGGTGAGAATATGATGAGAGAGGAGTACGAATACCTAGTACCACCAGATGAATATCTTGCTGCAGGAGTTCACATAGGAACTCAGGTGAAAACGGGAGACATGAAGAGATTCATATTTAAGGTTAGGCAAGACGGTTTATACATACTCGACATAAGACAGTTGGATGAGAGGATAAGAATTGCCGCAAAGTTCCTTTCGAGGTTTGAGCCAGCTAAGATACTACTTGTAGCTGCAAGACAATACGCATTTAAGCCTATACAGATGTTTTCAAAGGTTATTGGCACGGATTACGTTATAGGGAGGTTTATCCCGGGCACTTTAACCAATCCGATGCTTAGGGAGTATAGAGAGCCAGATGTCGTGTTCGTGAATGATCCAACTATAGACAGACAAGCTGTGAGAGAGGCTACAATTGTTGGAATCCCAGTTGTGGCTTTATGTGATACCAACAACTCGGCAGCAGATATAGATTTAATAATCCCAACAAACAACAAGGGTAGAAAGGCTTTGGCTTTGGTTTACTGGCTTCTCGCAAGGGAGATGCTAAAGCTTAGAGGGGAAGAAATGCCGTATTCACCAGAGGACTTTGAGACAGAGATCTGAATTCAATCCGTTTTTAAAGAGGTATCGTAAGGGTTTAAGGAGGGTTGCATTAGTTTATCCGAACAGATACATTGGTGGAATAGCTAATATTGGGTTGCAGTATATATATGCAAAGGTAAACGAGCTCGATGCCGTTTGTGAAAGGTTTTACTCCGATGTTTTCAACGGTTTAAGAAGTGTTGAAACTGCAACTCCTCTCAAAGATTTTGACATAGCTCTTTTTAGCCTTCAATACGAGAACGATTACTTCAAAGCGGTTGAAATTATTAAGAGGAGTGGATTCTCTGGACTAAAAATTGCTGGCGGACCTTGCGTAATGGAAAACCCAAAGCCGTTAATGCGTTACTTCGATGCGTTTTTCATTGGTGAAGTAGAGGATTCAATTGAGGAGATAATCTTTGCAAGGAGTAAAGAGGAGCTTGAAGGAATTAAAGGTATTTACACTGGAAAAGAGGACAGAGTTAAGAGAGTTTACGTCAAACTCGGAAAACACATGGAAAACGAGATAATAGGTGATGGTGCGTATGGGAGATGCTTTTTAATCGAGATAGGAAGAGGTTGTATAAGGAAGTGTAGATTCTGTTTGGTTAGACAAATATACTCCCCAGCTAGATGGAGGAAAATCGACGATTTGCCAGGGGTAAAGTTTGTCAATAAGGTTGCTTTAATTGCACCATCCCCTTCAGATCATCCAAACTTTAAGGATTTGCTTTTGAGGTTCGTTGAGGAGGGTTATGAGGTTTCACCATCATCTATAAGGGCTGATTCGATTAATGAGGAAGTCGTAGAGCTTTTAAAGGATGCAAAGCTAAAAACTCTAACTATTGCGCCAGAAGCGGCTTCAGAAGATTTGATCGAGATTCTGAACAAGGGTATAAGTGTTGAAGATGTTTTAAGAGTTTCAAAGCTTTCATCTGGAATTTTTGATAAGATCAAATTATACTTCATGATTGGGTTGCCAAATGAAAGCTTTGAAGATGTAAAAAAGATAATCGAATTGGCTATAAGTATTAAGAGGTTCGTTAACAGGGTTGAGATATCTGTCAATCCACTTGTTCCAAAGCCGCATACACCACTTCAATGGTTACCTTTTGGAGGAAAAGAAGATGTAAAAGAGGGGATTAGGGAATTAAGGAATAAGATCAGATTTCTAAGAGCTGAATGTAGGAGACATGGAATTGAGGCGGATATATCTGGAATTAAGGAGTTTATAATTCAAACGATTTTGGCAAGGGGTAATCAAGAGGTTGCGGCAATATTTGAAGGTATAAGTTACACTGAGTTTTTTAAGTATTTAGAGGAAATAGATTTAGACAGCGAATTGCCATGGGATTTCATAGATCACGGATACAAAAAGAATAAACTTGTGGAAGAATACTTAAAAGTTTGTCAGAAATGAAAAATCTATATAGCTATTATTCTTGATATACCTTCATGGGAAGGATTGTAACTTGTAACAGATGTGGATTTAGATTTGATGTGGGGTATGCTAGAGCGTTTGCTTGCTCGGGTTGTCCCAGTTCATACATTGAAAGCTGCGGGATGATTAAATGCCCCAAATGTGGAAACGAATTTCCAATCCGGTAAATCATTTAAAAATAAATTATATCTATAAAAATACATAATTTATTATATGTTATTATATATATTATCAACTAAAGTAAATATAAATATAATTAATTTAACTTTTCAAAATCTTAATTTAGTATTCTAATAGTTTTATTATTTTAATTTATAAAATATAATATCAATACTATGGTTATACACATCAACACGGACGTGAGTAAGTAATAGTAAGTCTTTTTCAAATTCGCCTTATAGTATTCCGCTGTCAAAACTAAGCATAAGTGCAGTGGGGAGAGCATGACTCCAAAGAATCCAAATGCTATTACGAGCATGAAGTTTAACGGATTAAAGTTCGATGAAACGCCAGTAAAAGACGTCAAAAGTGGTAGTGCAATTGCTGAATAACTCATTTCGATTCCAGTGGCAAATCCTACTATAAACGATAAAAGGCAAGACGCAATGAATACTGAGAAGTTTAAGGAGTTTAAATGATTGAAAAACTCTAAAGCGGCATTTGTTTCCTCTATTAAACTCTTAAAGCTCATTACGGCTACGACTAGCATGACAAACCTAAAATCGATCACATTCTTGAAGATCTCTCCTAAATCTTTCAGATTAGGTCTTTTGTGAACGTAAAGAATTATCAAAGATATCACAAGGGTTAGAAGTAAATCCAGCTTAACGAAAAGAGCTAAGAAAGATATCAGTAAGATTGGATACAGAGAAAACGTCATAACTTTAAAATCGTTTAGATTCCATTTAAATCTGATCTTAAGTTTTCTCGTGAAGTATAGCCCAGCGATTACTGAAGTTATTGTTATCGGATATGTTGCCTTAATTATCTCGATGTAGTCGACTTCTACAACTGCTAGAGCTATTATAAAGCTTGGAAAAAGGGGCCAAATCGGAACCCAGAGATGTCTAAACCAGTAGTTTATATAAGTAGCAGTTTCAGGTTTAATGTTAAATTCCTCAACTAGATCCCTTATCATCACAGCAGAAATCAAAGCTCCACCAGGCATAGGTAGAAAACCGAGTAACGCCGGAAGTATAGCAATACTAAAACTATCAAAAGTGTTTTTAGCTGACGAAACTAGACGTTCAAGTAGTTTAAAGTGTTCCATTGAATACCCTAACGCTAAAGCTAACAAAACTATTGCAACTATTCTCATTGTGCTTAAACTCAAAGCTATGTATATTATTCGAATCAAACTCTCAAAGCCTATCGTCAGTAATCCCAAGATCAGTGCTCCGATGAATATCGAGACACCTATGTTTAATCTCAACGTAATCAGAGCGAGGATTACAACTATTGACAATACGAGCGCTACAGATGAATCCATGTGATCTGTTAAGCATTGCCCTATAAAAATGAAAGTTTTTTGATCGACTGCTTTAGCATCAAGAGTATGAAGCAAAGAGTTTACACACTTGTACTACTGCTTACAATGCTGATCTGGGCGGGATCGTTTGTTTTTATAAAAATAGGTCTCCAAGAGGTAAAACCCTATAACTTAGCGTTTTACAGGTTTGCCATAGCTTCACCAATAATAATCATAGCTGTTAAGCTTAGAAATAGATTACAGATCGTAAAAATCGAAGACATACCACTAATAATAGTTTTGGCAATTACTGGTGTTACACTCCTTTACGCAGTTCAATTCGTAGCTTTAACTTATACAACAGCGACGAATTCGTCCATACTCATAAACACTTCAGTAATCTTCATAGCTTTAATGTCTCTATTTTTAGGAGAAGAGTTTACAAAGCTTAAGGCTTTTGGAGTTTGTTTATCCTTCATCGGTGTAATATTCGTCGTTTCAAAGGGAAAATTGGAATTCTTTGGTAGTAAAACTTTTGTTGGAGACGTTTTAATGATTTTCGACGGATTTCTATGGGCAGTCTATACCGTATTGGGTAAGGGTATGCTTGAGAAGTACAATCCTGAATCTCTTACGGCTTACGCTTTTGCAATTGGATCAATGCTGTTGTTTCCATTAGCGATTTACGAGGGCTTAGCAAATCCGCTTTACCTCAGCACGACGACTTGGATATCTCTACTGTATTTAGCTGTTCTCTGCTCGGTTTTTGCATACTTAGTGTGGTATTCAGCTTTAACTGTAATGGATGCGACGAAAGTAAGTGTTTTCATTTATGTAATCCCATTCTTTACGGCTGTAATGGCTTATCTTGTATTGGGAGAAGATATAGGAATTTTTACTGTATTGGGCGGAATTCTAACAATTCTTGGTATTTACTTCGTCGAAAAGTATTGAAACATTATAAGTAAACCGTTTTATCTCATCTATCTCAAAATCCCTAACGTGAAAACAGCAGTAGTTGTAATTGTCGATGGTGTAAACCAGAAGTCGTTTGAGAAGTTGAGAAAACTCGGAAAAATTCCATTCATAGATGAACTCTCGAAGGAGAGTATTGAATTTAAAAGGTGCATCTCTGTGTTTCCATCTGCAACTGTTAGCGGGCACGCATCAATTGCAACATGCGTATATCCAGCTCATCACGGATTAGTAGGGCAGTCGTGGTTTGATAGGAAAACAGGGGAATTCATAGGCTACGACTTCGAGCTAACATTGCCAGACAACTGGATAGATGCATCTACAAGGTTAAGTGATGAGCATTTAACTGCAAAGACTTGCTATGAAATTTTAAGGCAAAGAGGTGTGAAGACTTTTAGTGTTGATCTTATAAAAAGGGGGGCAGACTACAACTTCAGTTTTATAAAACCGGGGTTGGATAGGGGTGTTAAATTTGCGAGGTTTTTGATGTTTTTACGCAGATTTGCAGGGCATAGCTTCAAAACTCGAAAACTGAGCAAACTACTCTTTCCGATATTTCAGAACGAAATAGCTGTTATGAATACTTTAAAAGCTATAAAAATCGGATGTAGATTTGGAATAGTTTGGTTTATGGAGACCGATATGGCAAGTCATCTATTCAGCCCCGAAAGCTTTGAAGGAATACATGGAAGAGAATTCATTTACGATTCTCTTGAAGATGCTATGAGAGATGTTGATGAAGAAGTCGAGAAGTTGTACAAAGGTATTTTAAGGATTACGGGAAATAAACCGATTTTAGCGTTGGTAACTGATCATGGACAGAGTAAGTTGAAGGAAGGGGAAAAATACCACGTAGATTTAGTTGAAGTCTTAGCAGAATTTGGCTTAAACGCCTTTACGAATTTGGATTTAGAAGAATACGAGAAGAGGACGAAAAAAGTTGGAGAAGTGGTTATAGCTGTGAGTGGGCCAAGGATGGCACACGTATACTCTTTAAGGAGAAAAGATGATGTTCTCGATGCCTTAAAGTCATTAGAATGCATAGATCAGATAATAGATAGAGATAGGAAAGTGTTTTACTACGATTGTGAAGAGTTTAAGCTTGGGGAGATCGATGAAGTACTTGGAGATAATTATCCACGCGCAAGGGAGAGAGTTGAGGGTTTGATACAAAACGAGAGATGCGGAGATTTCGTGATAACTGCAAAAGAGGGTTACGAGTTTGAGAAGGCGAATTATAAAGGTGCGCATGGCTCACTATTATACGACGATTCAGTTGGATTTGCAATGATAAGATGCGGGAAAAACCTTGAACTTCCAGAGTGTATGATAACCGATGTCGTTAAATTTGTTTTGAATGAATTAATTAAACAATAAAATTATTATATATTTATTATATTTAAATATAATTTTGTTATATGGATTATTAAGTTCGACTGTGAATCTTGCTTATAGAGAAACTGTTTGATGAGCTTAAGAAGGCTGATGGTAAATATTTTAACACCGTTAAATCTTTTTTGAAAGGCTATGATAACTTGCTACTCATTAAACTTAAAGATATACCTTGGAAAGTTTTTGAAGAGAGGGTATAATAGTGTCAAGGGCAGAATTATGAGCTTTATTACCGAGAAGATTGCTGAAAGAGAACACATTACTTTTAGGGAGATCATAGATCTTAGATTAATGTTAATTAAAAAAATTATAAAAAATTTAGGTGAAATCATAAATTTATCTGTTGTAGGTATCTTAAGCCTAGGATTTAACATT
>CAYWXE010000011.1:0-11419 GCA_964462505.1 uncultured archaeon
ACGCTGAAGATTACGTTTACGTCGTTGGCTTGGCTCACGAGCGTTTGAGCGGGCACGAAGAAGTCTATCCTTTCTTAGCCAAGCTCAGCTCCGATGGTGAGATCGTATGGGCTAGGATGGTGAACGTTACCTATCCAACCCCTGGCACGTACGAGTTGGAAGGAAAAATCATAAGGGACAAAACAACCTTTATAGCTTGGTTTAGCAATTGCATCCTGTTCACGTTTGACGAAGATGGCAAAATCCTGAATTTTTACATTCTAAATGGAGAAATCGAAGACATAGCGTTAATGAATAACACAATTTACATAGCTGCATTGCCCATTCAAATAGAACGCATTGAGGATCAAAAACCCGTAATAGTGGAGAAGAGAGAAGTGAAAATCGAGAAGATTCCAGCTGTTTCGATTCCAATAAGTATTAAAGCTGTGAAACATGAATTAAAAGTTAAAAGAATCGAATGCTATTCAAACCCTTGGGTAACTCTTAATTTAAGGGTTGAAAATTTAGCGTGGTTTGTGTAAACTCTGCTTTTGATGAGATATGACTGAACTTATGATTATTCTGGTTGAACTTAAGAAGTGTTTATCTAGGGCAAAGCTTTTAAAGATTTGTTAAAATGAAGTGATCAGCTCTTATCATAAAGCGAATCGGAGGTTGTTGATTTAACGATGATATCCGAGTATAGGTGCGGTGGTAGATCACCTCAATACGAACTTGGAATTCTTTAAATAACTCTTAGCGATTTTTATACACCACGAAACATCTCCAACTCTTGAAGAGTGATGGGCATCGCTACCGATTGAATACAAAACTTTTCTATCCCTACACAACTCTAAAAACTCCTCTGGTGGAGTTTTATGGGCTGAGTTTATCTCTATTGCAATACCTCTCTCCTCAACTTTATCCAGAAGTATTTCATCCAATTCCCTTACGTTTTCGTTGAATCCAAACATCTTTGAAAACGGATGTCCTATTACATCGATCTCGTTCTTCTCTATGCAAGCTAAAACCCTTCGATAGTATTCGTATTCCGTAACGTATTCGTGAACAGATGCAATGACTATGTCGAATTCGAATTCTGGCAGTAGTATATCACCATTTGCTAAAATTCCACATTCAACTCCACTCAGTATTTCAATGTCGTACTTAGATTTCGCATCTTCTATTTCTCTCTGCCTCAACTTAGCTTTCTTTTCGTTAAGACCTTTTGGATGCTCAATAGAGTGATCCACAATTGCTATAACCCTTAAACCCCTCTGCTTAGCCTTAGATGCTATTTCATGTATTCCAGATCTTCCATCTGAGTAATTCGAATGGATGTGCAAGTCGTACACATCGTTCGTTGAGTTTAAAAGTTTAAACGTTTACTGTATTTGTGCACGTGAAATTCGAGGACATAGGAGTTAAGGTGTACTATCCGAAGATTTCGTTTAAGTGCTCTCCAGAGTTGGAGTGTGGAATCTGTTGCAAAATAGCTCCAGCCGATTTGAGTGAAGATGAATACCTCAGGCTTGTTGAAGCTGGTTATAGGAGATTTGCATACAGAGTTGACTATGGAGTCTACCAAATGCTGAGGAAAGAGGGTTGTATATTTCTGGATGGATACAGATGCAAAATCTACGAATTAAGACCAGCCTCTTGCAGAGCTTTTCCATTCATCCCAGCATTTTTCGACTTCCACGAGAGATGCCTCGTAGTCGTCTTTGATCCCAAAGCTTTAGAGTTCTGCAAAGGAGTTGGTAAAGGAGGTGAAATGGATTTAGATATCGTTTATGAATGTGCTAAAGCATGCCGAAAGATTTTCGCAGATAGAGTTAGGGTTTTTGCAGATTTCAAGGATTTATTAGATGCGTTTTTATTAGCGGCTTTGAGCACACCAAAAAAAGCCGGTATGATCGTTGGAAGCCCTTGGAGAACTCAATGCTACTGCTGTGGTTATCCACTCGTTATATCGGATGTATTCGAAATTTATAGAGAAGAGCTCAAGAGGGATTACGAGGATTTTGGAAACTATCTCGTATGCGAGAGGTGTTTAGGAGATAATCCAGAAGACGTTAGGCAGAGACTTCTCTTCAATTCAGATATAAGGAAAATCGCTGAAGATCTCATTAAACAAAAGTGTTAATATTCGATCGAATAAACACCTATTGAAATGCTTGAACAAAAACTTGCCGAGCTGAAGTTTAAGTTGGCAGACATATTCGTGCAGAGAGAAGCGGAGATAACTGCAGTGCTATCTGGATTACTCTCTGGAGAACCTACGATACTCGTTGGTGAAGTAGGAACGGCTAAAACAGCTTTAATCGAGAAGTTGGCTGAGATGATCGATGCCAGATATTTCTACTACTTGTTAACGAGGTTTACAGAGCCAGATGAGATCTTAGGTACTCTAGACATAAACGCATTGAGGGAGGGTAAATACGTTAGGAGAACTGAGGGAAAGCTTCCAAAGGCTGAAATAGTCTTCTTAGATGAGATCTTTAAGGCTTCATCCGCTATAAGGAACATACTTCTCGACATAATTCTAAACAAGAGGATTTTCAGTGATGGTGTTTACATAAAGCTTCCAATGCTCGCCCTATACACTGCGAGCAATGAGATAAGTACTGACATCGAAGACGCCCCATTTTACGATAGGTTAACCATAAGGTGCTTTGTTAAGAGTGTTTCGGAGGATTCATGGGAGGAATTAATAGAGAAGGGAGTTGTGCTTGACAGCGGTGTTGAAACGAGTAAAATTCTGAGCGTTGAAGATGTAAAAGAACTACAAAGGGTTGTAAACGACAGGTTTAGGAATATAACGAGAAATCAGTCGTTAATGAGGAAGTACATCGAAGCTTTAGCAAGGTTAAAGCAGAGGGGTGTTCAGATATCCGACAGGAGGAAGATAAAGGTTTTAAAGACAGCCTCAGCGATATCGGTTATATACTCTGAAAGAGACGTCAGCTTGGATTCGCTTGCAGAGGCTTTAAAGTTTACAGCAGTTCACGACGAAGAAGAGCTTAAAAAAGTTGAGCAAGTGATATTAGAGCTTGGATTGAGCAGTTTCTATCAGCATGTGCAGAAGATTCAAGTGGTTACAGCTGAGTTACAGAATGCTGTAAATGCGAGTATGAGCGGTGGGATGGAGGAGATAAAGATGCTCTCAGCTATATACAAAAAAGCCTCGAATGTGATAAACGAGATTCCTGAGAATCCAAGGTTGATACCGTATCTAAGGCAGTTTAAACAGGTATACCACAGAGCTGGTGATATACTCGAAAGGAAAAAGGCTGAACTCTTTGGGGAATGATACAGAATAATTTAGTGAACATAACAAATCAGAACGTTGTTTATGACTTCGTAGCCCAGAGAATCGGTGGGCATTTGCCAAAGGATTTCCAAAACATATACAACGCGAGTGAGCATGTGAGGATTATCGCCTGTGATAGCTACTTCTTACACTATTCACTCTATCCATTTTTAAGGAGTAAGAACGACGATGAAATTCTTGAGGAGGTTAGGAAGTTCTTTGCAGACTACATGAGTGATGAGAGGTTTCAAAGGATAAGAATGCTTACAACACTTGACGATGAGATGAGCCTTGTATATAGCATAGCTCTTGCAAAGGCTATTATTGGAAGAATTATAGGTAAGATAGCAGTTGAAAACGGGGCAAAGTTAAGTATAGTGGTTGCAAGGGCTGTTAGATCTATTGCAAATTCTGGAGAGCTTAGTGTCATTTTAGAGAACGCGGCTGAAGAAGCTGGAGAGATAACGAAAAACGCAAACGAGGTTAGAGAACTAATCGGTGGAAAAGAGGCTGGGAAAGAGGCTGGAACGTTTAAGAAGGTTTTAGATTTGGCTGAACACATGTTTTACGTAAAGTTCATGAGAGATATAGTCACGATGTCTAAGAGGATGTCGAGCTATGTGCCAAAGGCTTCGCACATATTCAAGAGAAGAGGTCGCTATGGTGATGAGATATCTGGTTATGGATTAACTAAGAGGATTGAAAGGGCTTTAGTTAGGGAATTGGCTTTACCAGATGAACTCTTCTTAATGAAGTTTGCTGGAGATGGATTCCTGACTAAAGAGAAGTTGAGTATTGCAGAGGGAGCGTACTACATACTTATAGATAAGAGTGGTTCAATGGCTGGTGAGAAGACTATATGGGCTAGGAGTGTTGCAATGGCGATATACAGAATGGCTAAAGTTAAGAAGAGGAAATACTTCTTAAGGTTTTTCGATACGAGGATTTATCCAAATGAGCCACTTCAAAACTCTGAGGAAGTTGTAGATGCAATTTTAAAGGTTCAATCCAATGGTGGGACGGATATAACGAATGCCTTAAAGACGGCTTTGAGGGATTTAACCGAAAGGGGTTTTTCAGATTTCACAAATACAATAGTTATAATAACCGATGGGGAAGACGTCGTAGAGGATTTGTCAAAAGATTTGAGGAGGGCTAATGCATCTCTGGTTTCGGTTATGATTCAGGGAGACAATGAAACTCTTAAAGCTATAAGCAGTCAATACATGAAAGCCGAGTTAACAGAGGCTGGAGGAGCTAAACTTTTAAAGCTCGTAGAGATTACTTAAGTGTTTTTAGCTCGATTGTAATTGATTGATTAATAATCTAAATTAATTGATATTAAATTATATAAATTAAAAGCTGAAGAAAGTATAATCTATCTATCACGAATCAAGTATCGTGATTTACACAGTTATCACAACTTATAAATCAGTTGAACGAAACCCGATAACATGATCCTGAACGAGAAAGACTTTAAAATTGAAGCCGTAAGGTTTGCGGCTTTTTTAATGGCTGAAAGTGCAAGAACTGCACCAAAGGCAAAGGGAGAGGACGACATCGAAATAGTTTTGGTTTATGGAGATGAAATAGTGAAGATAGCTGAGAAGATGAGAGAACTCGCAAGGGATTATGGAGATAAGAACTTTGAAAGGGATGCAAAAAGTGTCGAAAAATCCCAGGCGATACTGCTTATAGGTGTGAGGGGAAGTAAGCCAATAGGTTTGGACTGTGGGGCTTGTGGGTTTAAAAGCTGTAAGGAGTTTCAAAACGCTGAGAGAGAGGAAGGCAAAGACTTCATAGGGCCGAGTTGTGTTTTCAAGATTTTGGATTTGGGGATTGCCTTAGGCTCTGCTGTTAAGCTCGCATCGATAATGGGAATCGATACGAGGATTATGTACAGAGTTGGAACAGCCGCGAGAAAGTTGAAGTTAATAAATGCAGACGTAGTCATGGGAATTCCGATGGCATCTCTTGGCAAGAACCCCTTCTTCGATAGATAAGTTTTTATTTAAGTTTTTCAACAAACCTCATGGAGGCACTTATCAATGGAGAGTTTTTCAAACTCGTAGATAGAGTGGCTGAAGATCTAAAGAACTACAGGGGAACTGTTACAATTGTTCACCACAACGATGCAGACGGAATTTGTTCAGCGGCTATTCTACTGAAGCTCTTTGAGCTTTTGGATTGCGAAACAGAGTTTGTATGCATAGAAAAAGTTCATCCAAAAATAGTTGAAAAAATCCATAACGGGAGGGAAGGTGAAATAATCATTTACACGGATTTAGGTGGGTTAGCAGCGGAGATGATAGACCAGATAAATTCTGGAAGATGCAAAGTTTACATAATAGATCACCATCCAGCAAAAGGCATTGAGAGTGAACACGTGTTCGTATTAGATCCAGAACTCGCTGGGATATCTGGAGATATATTCATATCAGCTTCTACTCTTAACTACATATTCTGTTGCAGGATAAGTGATGAGATGAAGAAGTACGCATATCTAGCAGTCATTGGATCAGTCGGCGACTATCACGACAGAACAGGTGGAGTATTGGGTTTTGACAGGTTTGCCTTAGACGATGCAATACATCAGGGACTTGTAAAGATTAAAATCGAAGGTGTAAAGGAAAGGTATTACGTAGAGTTCTTCGAACAGTATGCAGATGTCATAGCTATGAGGTTGACAACGCTCGGAGCAATTGGATACGAAGAGAGGAAATACAGGGATGGAATTAAAGCTTGCATTGAGGGATTTGACGAGAAGACTATAAAAGACGTAGAAAGACTTGAGAAGATGAGAATTGAAAGATTTGAAAAGGAAATAGAAAAGCTAAAGGATGGTGGATTGAAATTCGGGAGACATGTTCAATGGTTTCACGTTTACGACGATTTCTCGCCGATGGGAGTTAAAGCTGTTGGCGAATTCTGTCAGCTCATAAAGGATATGAGTTTCGTCGATGAGAACAAGTATTTGATAGGATTTCAAAATATGCCGAATTTCATACCGGATTTGGGAAAGATAGAGTTAAACGCTGTAAAGATGAGCGGAAGGGCCCCAATACCGCTTGAAAGAAAGATTTTAAGTGGAAAAGCTCCCGGATTGAACTACTTAATTCCAAAAGCAAGCGAAGTCGTTGGAGGTTTTGCTGACGCAACGCATAGAATTGCTGCAGCAACTGTAATCGAAAGGGGTAAGGAAGAGGAGTTCGTTAAAGCATTTGATAAGCTTGTTCAGATCAAATCGTAGATCACTTCCCTAACAGTTTTCCCTTCGTATAGAACTTCGTAGATAGCCTTTAAGAGTTCGAAATCCTTAGAAGAAATTAATCCATTTTTTTCCAGATCTTTAAGCATTCTATAAGCTCTTTCAGCGGTTTTGTAACCTTCTATAACTCCCACACCTCTCCTCCTAAGTTCTTCAAGTGCTTGCTCAACACTTAAGCCTTTACCCAATAACTCTCCAAGCATTCCGTTCCTACCACCTTTAAAAGTCGCTATTAAATCCCCAAATCCAGATAAACCGTAAACGGTCTCTTTTTTACCGCCTAAAGCCTTCACGATTCCAGCGATTTCGTTTATCGCTTTAGTTGCGATAACTCCCTTCAAATTGCTCATCTCAATTCCTTCAGATTTTTCCATACCACTAATCCATGCGATTGCAATCGAATAGACGTTTTTTAAAGCGGAGGTTATCTCAGCACCCTTTATATCCGTTGTAACCTCAACTCTGTAGTAATCAGTAGAAAAGACCTCTGCAACAGTCTTTGCTGAATCGTAATTTAAACTACTAAAGACTACTCTCGTAGGTAATCTCTTTGCAACTTCCTTCGCTATAGATGGGCCGGTTATTGCAACTGTCTTCTCCCTTAAATCTCTCTTCTCCCATATCGCTTCAGGAGTTGTGAGTATTTTACCGTCTATCTCTATTAACCCCTTAGAAATCGTTATGAGATAGCAATCGCCTATCAGATCCTTAATTCTGTTAAAAATCGATAAAACTCCCTCAGTACTGACAGCTAATAGAACTATTTCAACCCCTTCCAACGCAGACTTCAACTCGTTCGGATAGAATATCTTTACTTCTGGAATCTTAACCTTAATCCTTGGATGTTCCTTGTTTTTCTCTAAAACCCTTAATATTTCCACATCGTACTCCGTTCCCCATAGTCTCACATCGATACCGTTGTCAAAAAGTGGAACGGCTAAAGCTGCACCCATAGCTCCTGCACCGAGTATTGTAACACGCATGAGTTCAATCGATTTCTTAATATATAAAGTTTCTTAACGTAAGCCCTTTCAACTCAGAACGTTCAAATCTAAAATATGCGAGTGACACTTAAAGATTTCAAGGAGTGGCTAAAGGAGAGAGGCTATGACAAGATGATGGGCAAAGAAAACCTCGAACTCTATTTAAATCTGGGATTTGCCTCACTACTCTTCAATAACAGCAGTTTACTCATAAGCTTCATATTGAACAAACTCGGCTTACCAACCGAGAAGTTTTCAGAAAAGATAAGGTTTGAAGTTGGTAAAAGGGTTAAACTCATAAAAGCAACTAAGGACACCCTTGAGATAGAGATTTAACGACATCAGCTAATACATCTATTGCGAAATCTATTTCTTCTCTTTTAATTATCAGCGGTGGAACGAATCTGAGGTTTTCTTCCGATGTCGCATTGACTATTAACCCCCTTTTTAAGCTTTCTTCAACAACACTTTGAGCGTTTTCAACTCTACAACCTATCATTAAGCCTAAGCCCCTTACATCTTCAAATAACTCTTTAAGTCTCTCCATGAAGTATTTACCCATTTTTTCAGAGTTTTCTACAAGTCTGTATTTATCTATAATCTCAATCGTTGAAAGTGCGGCAACACAAGCTAAGGGATTCCCACCAAAGGTTGATGCGTGATCACCGTGTTCAAGTCTTTTAGCGACTTCATCATTTACAGCAGTGCAACCGATTGGAAATCCGGATCCCATAGCCTTAGCCATCGCCATTATATCCGGCTGAAATCCGTAGTGATCTTTGGCAAACCACTTCCCAGTCCTACCAAATCCCGTTTGAACTTCGTCAAATATCACTAAGAAACCGTATTTATCTCTAAGCTCAAATACAGCTTTGACAAACTCTCTATTGGCTGGATATACGCCTGCTTCACCTTGAACTAGTTCAAGGATAACAGCTGCTGTGCTATCATCTACTTTTCTCTCCAAATCTTCTATGTCGTTAAATTTAGCGAATTCAACTGATTGAATCAACGGCTCAAAAGGTTTTCTAAACCTCTCTTTGTAAGTAACAGATAGGGATCCCATTGTTCTTCCATGAAAAGAATTCGTGAATGCTATGAATTTCTTTCTTCCAGTAGCCTTCCTCGCAAACTTTAGTGATGCCTCAACTGCCTCAGTTCCGCTGTTACAGAAGAAGAACTTATCCATTCCAGTTATTTCATTCAACTTCTCAGCCAATTCTATCTGTGGGATAGTGTAGTATAAGTTTGATGTGTGTACCAACTTTTCCAGCTGCTGTTTAACTCTCTCTATGAATTCTCTGTTTGAATGTCCAATTGAAACCACCGCAATCCCAGCTACTAAATCCAGATACTTCTTTCCATTTGTATCGTATAAATAACATCCCTCACCTCTCTCAAAAACAACGTTTAACCTCTTGTAGAGTTGAATTAGGTATCTCTTCTCTTTTTCGATCCAGTTCATGTATGGAGTTGTTGCGATGTTTTTAAGTTTAAACGATTTTGTAATTGATGTTACCCTTATTAATAAAATTTAAATAATTTAAATAAAAATAAACTATAACTAGTAATGAATTATTATTATTTAATTTAATTTATGTCAAAAATAATAATTCTAATACTTATATATGAGTTTTATATTTAAAGATAGATAAAATATTGTAAAATTAAGGAAGGTGATAAAATCTCAGCTCGTTGGGAGTATATCTAAAATAAATAACAATGATCGAATGATTCGAAAACTTTATAGTTTTACTTTAATCTTTGATTCACATGCGTAGAAAGGTATTAGCGATACTTAAGCTTAGTAGACTTCCGTTCTTAACACCTGGATTGGCACCTTTTACAGCTGGAATTCTGTTGGGGATTCTCAAGGGTTACTCAGTAGATATCGGATTAGTAGTGCTGTCTTACATAGGTCTAACACTCATAATGCTTGCAACCTATTACAGTAACGAGTATTACGATTACGAAACGGATAGAATAAACGAGGAGTACAACAAATTCAGTGGAGGTAGCAGAGTTCTTCCAGAAGGAGAACTCTCAAGGGATACTGCTTTTAAATGCTTTATCGTATCTGTTATAGGGATATTCGCAGTTGCAGTGATATATTTCCTGTTCTTCTTCAGTATCAGACCTCTTCTATACGTTATGGCGATAGTAGGCTTAATAGCTGGAATATTTTACACGATTCCTCCGCTTCAGTGGGCTTATAGAGGTGTTGGAGAGCTTATAATACTCTTTGCATATGGATTCCTAACGGTTTTGAGTGGATATTACATAGTCTCAGGCGAAATATCTTGGGAAGCATTACTTCTCGCATTTCCACCAGCTTTTAGTGTTTTTGCTGTGATTTTAATAAACGAATTTCCAGATTACTTAGCTGATAAAGCAGTTGGAAAAAATAACTTGGTCGTTAGGTTTGGAAAGAGATCTTCAAGCTACGTATATGCATTGGCTGTTACGCTTACAGGACTTACAGCTTTATTGGCAGGGTATGAGATTTCTAAGCTAATCGGATTGATTATAGCGATACCAATAGCACTCATCTCAGTAGTATTGGCATTTAAGGTAATTAAAGGAGAATACAGAGTTCCAAAGAAGCTTGAAGAAATCTGTGCACTAACAGTAGTTTTAAACGCAATATCGGCATATCCTCCTGTTTTGGCGATGATAGTATGAGCTGTAGGGTTTTGCCGTACTATCTTCCACCAACGCTTCTACTTAGACAGCTAATGGCATTGATTACAATTAGTTCTTCAACTGGCTGGAGGATTAGTAGGAGATGGATTCGTAGCCTAAGAAGACTCCTAAAAGTATCAGCTGGAGCAACACATTACGGTTGTTTTGGTTACGCTGTGCATCCCGTTTACGAGGTAACGAGTATGTGTAATTTAAGATGTATGCACTGTCATGCTAGAGGTGGGAAACCTCACCCCGATGAATTGAACACGGAGATGGCTAAATCCTTGATAGAGAACCTAACAACTGTTAAGGATTTTAGAATGCTTGTCTTTACCGGTGGAGAGCCTTTAGTCAGGAGAGATATATTTGAACTAACTGAGCATGCCGTAAATTTAGGTTTTAACGTAGTCTATGCAACGAATGCAACGTTAATAGATAGGGATAAAGCAAGAAAAATGGATAGAATTGGTGTTTTAGGGGTTGCTGTCAGCATAGACAGTTTAAATCCGAAAAAACATGACGAGTTCAGAGGGGTTAATGGGGCTTGGAAGAGGTGTTTAGAGGGTATAAGAAATGTTCTAGATTTTGGACTATACCTCCAGATAAACATAACTGCGTCGAAGCTGAATTACGACGAAATACCAGATTTAATTAGATTTGCCGACAAGCTTGGAGCTCACGTGATACTGTTGTACAACTTCGTTTCAAGCGGGAGAGGAGAACTCCACTCTGACTTAGAACTGAGTTTAGATGAATATCTAAACCTCGTAAAGACTACTGCCAAGATACAATCCGAGGTTGAACTCGTTATAGCACCGGTAGCTTTACCGTGGTATTATGCGTATTTGATTTCAAAATCTAAGGTTCCAGTTGAAATCGTCAAGAACTGGGTTACTGGGTGTATTGCAGCGAGAGGAATGTTTTATATAAAGCCGAATGGAGATGTTTGGCCTTGTGCATTCTTACCAATAAAAGCTGGAAACGTTGCATACGAAAAAGCTATAGATATCTGGAATAGTGAGATATTCAAAAAGATTAGAGATAGAGAGAATTTAAAAGGGGCTTGTAAATGCTGTAAGTATCGAGAGGTTTGTGGAGGTTGTAGATCAAGGGCTTACATATCTACTGGAGATCCGTTTGCCGAAGATCCGACTTGTGGTATTACAACAAGCTGAATTTAAAATCTTT
>CAYWXE010000011.1:11519-30095 GCA_964462505.1 uncultured archaeon
AACTTATAATAGCATACTTAAACCCTTCACGCTAACTCGACGAGATCTCGCTTAATCAAAAAAGGTTTTTAATCTCCCGTAATACTGAGTTCTATGATCCCTTCAAGATACTCCCCAAAAGATATCGAAGCGGAGATATTCAGGTTTTGGGAAGAACACGAAATTTACAAGAAAGTTAAAGCTAAGGGTGGTAAGAAGTTTTACTTTGTAGATGGTCCTCCTTATACTACTGGCAGAATTCACCTTGGAACGGCTTGGAATAAGGTGCTTAAAGACACGATCTTGCGTTATAAAAGGATGACAGGTTACGATCCAACCGATACACCTGGCTGGGATATGCACGGATTGCCGATTGAAGTCAAAGTAGAGCAAGAACTGGGCTTTAAGACTAAAAGAGACATTGAGCGGTATGGTATAGACAAATTCGTTGCTAAATGCATGGAATACGCTTTAAAAAACAAAGATGCGATGACTGAGCAGTTTAAGGCTTTGGGAGTCTGGATGGATTGGGAAAATCCGTATATGACTATTAAAGCTGAATACATGAACGCGGCGTGGTGGACGATTAAAAGAGCTTATGAGAGGGGTTTGCTTGAGAGGAAGAAAATGGTCGTTAACTGGTGTCCACGTTGCGAAACAGCTTTAGCCGATGCAGAAGTCGAGTACATGGATAGAGTAGACCCATCGATCTACGTAAAATTCCCAGTTAAGGGCGAGGAGGATACTTACATTGTAATATGGACTACAACACCTTGGACTTTGCCAGCCAACATGGCAGTTGCAGTTCATCCAGATATAGAATACGTTAAAGTAAAAGCAGAAAAGAATGGCAGAACTGAGAATTTAATAGTTGCGAAAGACTTGTATGAAGAGGTATTGGAGAAAGGAGGTTACGAATTCTTGGAAATAGTTGAAAGATATTTAGGCAGGGATTTAGTAGGTTTGGAATACGAGCATCCGTTGAGTGATGAAGTTCCAATTCAAAAGAAGTGGAAACACAGAGTTTACACTGCAGAATTTGTTACAGCTGAAAAAACCGGTTGCGTGCACGTAGCTCCAGGGCATGGTTTAGAGGATTACGAGCTAGGAATTCAGGTCGGTTTAGAGATATTCAATCCAGTTGACGATAGAGGTGTTTTTAGCAAAGAAGCTGGGAAATACGCTGGAATGAACGTATTCGAAGCTAACGATGTTATAATAGAGGATTTGGATAGAAAGGGCTTATTGCTTGCAAAGGGAAAAATTGTGCACAGATATGGACATTGCTGGCGTTGTAAAACTCCGATAATATACAGGGCTACAGAGCAGTGGTTCATTAAGATCACAGAACTCAAAGATGTTATGCTTAGAGAAATAGATAGAGTTTGGTGGGTTCCAGAATGGGCTGGGGAGGCGAGGTTTAAGGATTGGGTTAGAAACGCTAAGGATTGGTGTATAAGTAGACAGCGTTACTGGGGTATTCCAATTCCAATTTGGATTTGTGAGAGATGCGGTAAGATGAAAGTCGTTGGAAGTATAAACGAAGTAATCGAAGCCTTTCAATCGAAAGTTTCAAAAGAAGAACTCGATCTACTTCTTCATCGTCCAAGAATAGACGAGGTAACTTTTGAATGCGATTGCAGTGGAGTTATGAGAAGAGTTCCCGATGTCTTCGACGTTTGGTTTGACAGTGGAGTTGCGAGCTGGGGGAGTTTGGCTTATCCTTTAAAGAATGAAGAATTCGAGAAACTCTGGCCTGCCGATTTCATAACAGAGGGGCATGACCAAACAAGGGGTTGGTTCTATTCGCAATTAGGTTGTTCAGTTGTGTGCTTTGACAGAGCACCTTACAAAACCGTTTTGATGCACGGATTTACATTAGATGAGCATGGAAGAAAGATGAGCAAGAGTCTAGGCAACGTAGTTGAGCCTGAGGAAGTTGTGGAGGAAATCGGTGTTGATGGTTTCAGGCTTTATGTTTTAAGCTCTGCTCCATGGGAAGACCTTCGCTTCAGCTGGGATGAAGCAAAAAACGTCAACAGATTGTTAAACGTCATATGGAATGCCGTTAGATTTGCATATACGTATATGAGTTTAGATCTTCCAAAGGGAGCTTTTTCAAATGATGAGTTTAAACAAAAGGTTATAGAACTGTTGAGAAAGTCAAAAGAGTCACTTGAAGAGAGACCGATCTTAGACTTGATAGTAGAAAACTTCGCTAGAATCGAGGATAAGTGGATTCTTTCAAGACTTGAGAGGTTTAATAAAGAAGCTTACGAGGCAATGGAGAGATATCAGCTCTACAGAGTTGTTAAGGGTTTCTTTGAGTTCTTTGTTGAGGATTTCAGTAGGTGGTACATACAGCTTATAAGGCCGAGAGTTTGGGAGGAAAAGGACTCCCCTTCTAAGCTTGCGGCTTATGCAACAGTATTCAGAGTTTTAGATAAGTCGTTTAGAATAATTGCACCGTTTGCACCGTTTTTGGCTGAATGGGTTTATCAGCACGTGATAAAGGAGTTTAGAGAAGGAAAAGAGTCGATATTCTTAGAGAATTATCCAAAACCGAATGAAGAATGGATCAACGAGGAGCTTGAGAGAGCTATGGGGATTGTAAGAGAGATATTCGAAGCTGTTAGTAGTGCAAGGCATAAAGCAAAAAGGAAGCTTAGATGGCCATTAAGAAGGCTTGTAATCGAAACGAGAGATGAAAACGTTAAGAAAGCTGTGGATATGCTTAAAGATACTTTAACTTTCCAGTGTAATGTTAAAGAGATTGAGGTAGTTGAGGAGTTCAAGAAGAAACCCGTGGTAAAGCCGAATTTCAAGGCTATTGGGCCAATACTGAAAGATAAGACAAAGGAATTTGTTGAATTCTTAAAGAATCTCGAAGAGATTCCGGAGGTAATAGAATTTGAAGGAATGAAACTCAAGGCGAGTGATGTCGTTAAAATCGAATACGAATTACCAGAAGGATATGAATTCGCGGAGTTCTCTAAAGGATTCGTCTATATATACAAGGAATTAGACGAAGATCTCATGCGTGAAGCCTATGCGAGGGAATTGGTTAGAAGAATTCAAGAGATGAGGAAGGAGCTTGATTTAGATGTAGAGGAGTTTATAAACGTTACAGTTGACATCGATCCAAAGCTCGTGAACGGTTGGGTTGACTACATCAAGCACGAGACAAGGGCGATAAAGTTCGAGTTTGGAAAGCCAAAGAGGGGTTACGTCAAGGAATGGAATTTAGAGGATATGAGAGTTTTGATTGGCATCGAAAGGTAGTCTTCAACTTAATTCCACTGGGCTTTATGTTATTCTATTACTATATTATTCAACCCGAAAAAAATCTTCTAAAACTAAATCAGTCCCAAAACTTCCTTGTTCTGATGTAATTCCTTCCAGCTTCAAGTAGAGCTTTGAAGAATTCATCATCACTCTTATAATACCTCGCAAGGATTCTTGTTGCAGTTTCAACTCCAATACCATAAGTCAATAAAGCGTAAACAGCTCTCTTTCCGTAGCACATGATCAGATTAGCTATTCTAAAGAGTTCAGACTTCTTGTAATCCTCTGGATTTCTTTTTCCATTTATAACTGCCACAAGCTTCGATTTACATCTGATGCATTCAAACCTATTTAACTGTGAAACCTTCGAGGAATACGTTGCTTTACAGTTTAAGCAGTAAACCTTGCATACTTCGTTTTCAATCCTCTCCTTAAACGAGCTCAAAATTACTCTATCTGATTTAAAAGACAGGAAATCGTAGTTATTACTTCTCGAAACGAGAGAAATCGGACTGAGTTCTGAATAAACGGAATAAGTTATTTCATCTCCTAACTTCTCAAAAACATCTTTAGTCTTTTCAACATCCATCTTTTCAACAAAAATCTCTCTTAAAGTCTCTTTGTAAACAGGAGTATCTCTAAGCTTTAAAATCAGATTCTTTAGATTTATCCTGCTTACATCTTCATCCTTGCCTATTAATCCAAATCTCCTCGCAACGTTTACAAACTTCCACTGCATAAGTTTAGTCTCTATTAAAGCCCTTTCAGCAAGGTATTCAACGTTCTCAGGCTTTATACTCTCAATAACCTCTTTTACATCTTCAGCATTTGCTGGAGAGAACTTTATCCTATAGGGATCGACGTCTATCGAAATACTTCTACCCTTTCTTGCGGAAAGCAGTAGAGCTATTATCCTTCCGATCGTTTCATTGACTCTATGTCCAAAGCAGGCGTTTAAAACAGTAACACCGTCTGAGGATTCAATTGTTAAATGGTTATCAGTTGGAATCGAAAACCCCTTCTTTATCTGATCTTCTATAACTTCAACGACTTCTCTGCATGCCTCTTCATTCGTATTAAACTCCCCAGTAAGAATTTTTACTGCATCCAAGCCTCTCATTACGTATCCCGCTATCCACATCCTAAGCCTTCCAACGTCTTGTGCCACATCAAACGGAACTGGAATCTCTTCACCAACCCATGATGGAATTTCACCTTCTACGCTTACAGGTTCAACCCTTACGACTTCATCAACGCTCAAAATCTTCCAGAGTTCTCCTCTCATTGCAAAGACATCTCCATCAAAGGTGGAGACAAAGCTCTCATCTAAAACTCCAATGATCTTGTTCGTGGTTATATCAACGACCTTATAACTCCTCTCATCTGGAATCATCGATATGTTGTCGTAGAAGTAAATTCTCGTCTTCCTCTTTGCAAATATATATTCGCCATCATAGCCAATTACTCCAATCTCCTTTAAGAAGTTACAGATCTCTTCAAACTCCTCATAGCTAAGATCCCTATACGGATAAGATCTCCTTATTATTTCAAAAACTCTCTCGGCTTTTATCCTCTTATACTCCAAAGCCAAAGCCGCGATTTGATTTGCTAAAACGTCTAAGCTTTTGAAGTGGATGTCGGGCTTCTCAATACAACCACTTAACGCCCTCTTAGCAATCACCCACGATTCGAGTATATCGTCGAAGTTTCCAGCGATTACATAACCCTTTGAAATCCTATCGATTCTGTGTCCACTCCTTCCAACTCTCTGAATAAGCCTTGTGACTTGTCTGGGGCTGTTGTACTGAATTACGGCATCCACATAGCCGATATCTATTCCAAGTTCCATTGAGGATGTGCATATAAGTCCCTTAAGCTCTTTACTCGCAAATCTGTTTTCCGCTTCTATCCTTGCATCTCTCGACAGACTTCCGTGATGAACTTCGACGTTTGCGATCCTTTTAAGCTTAACTCCTAAGGCTTCAGCCATTTGCCTAGTGTTTACAAATATCAAAACAGATTCGTGTTTATCCATTATTTCCCTCATCTCTCTAAGCTCCGAAGCCAATCTCTCACTGATATTCAATTTTTCAGCTAAATCCTTATCGATATCTTTAACTTTTGGCTTTACTACGTAAAACTCATACCTCTTTGCTAAATCACCCCTAACAATCTCGAAATCTCCAAACAGCTTTGCCTCCTCACCACTACTTAGTGTTGCAGATAGAGCTATTATTTGAAAATCTGTAATCTCTCTAAGCCTTTCCAAAGCTATACTCAACTGAATTCCCCTTTCGTTATCTGCGAGTTCGTGGAGTTCATCTATTACCACGTATCTAACATTTTTCAGGGATTTTCTCAAGTTCTTACCTAAAAACAGTATTTGAAATGTTTCAGGAGTAGTTATAAGGATTTCTGGTGGTTTCTTAGATTGTTTAGCCCTCTCTTTCTCTGGCGTGTCTCCATGTCTTACATCTATTGATATCCCAAGTCTTTCTGAAAGTTTCTTCAGTCTTTTAAGCATATCCCTGTTCAAAGCCCTTAGAGGGGTTATATAGATCAATTTTATACCTTCTCTGTCTTTATCGCTTAGAATTCTTTGAAATATTGGAATTATCGCTGCCTCTGTCTTACCACTTCCAGTAGGTGCGACTATAAGTACGTCTTTACCACTCAAGATTTTCTTAAAGGCTTCAATTTGATATTCAATTAACTCCTTTATTCCAATCTCTCTCAAAGCCTTCAAAACCCTTTCATCGATTTCGAGCATTTGCATGTTTAATACTCATTCAACTGCAAAACCTTTAAAAATTTTGCAACAAAGTATAAATAGATGATAAAAATCGATGAGATTGATATAAAAATACTCAGAGAATTACAAAAAGATGGAAGGAAAAGCCTAAAAGAAATTGCAGAAAAGGTAGGAGTTGCTGAAGGGACGGTTTACAACAGATTGAACAAGATGAAGAACATCGGATTGATAAAGAGGTTTATACCTGTTATAAACTATTCAATGCTTGGATACGATTTGACTGCAATAATAGGTGTAACAGCTGAAGGCCGATACCTCGTAGACATCGAAAAAGAAGTCGCAAAGGAACCGAACGTTACAGCGGTTTACGATGTCACGGGCGATTTCGACTTCTTAGTTGTTGCAAAGTTTAAAGATAGAGAAAGTCTAAACGCATTTGTTAAAAAGATTGCTGGAATGAAAAACGTTAAGAGAACGTATACGATGTTAGTGCTAAATGTAGTTAAGGAAACGCATCTAATAGAGCTTTAAGTTGTGTATTCAGAGTTTATCCTGACGTAATCGTAACTCAAATCGCAACCGATTGCATATCCTTCACAACTACCTTTATGAAGGTTTATCCTGATTCTAATCTCATCACTCCGCTTTAGTATCTCCCTTGCGATTTCTTCGTTTCCTAGGGGTCTTCCCATTTCAACTAACTTAACTTCTCCAGCCCCCTCTAAGCTTATACTAATAGTCTCGTCTACATCAGCACCACTGTAACCTATCGCTGCAACTATTCTTCCCCAATTTGGATCATTGCCGAAGATGGCTGTCTTAACGAGTAGTGAGGAAGCGACAGCTTTTGCAACCCTTAAAGCATCTTCATCGCTTTTAGCACCTTCAACTATTACTTCCATCAACTTTGTTGCCCCTTCACCGTCTTTAGCTATCTGCTTGGCAATACTCAAGCATACGTTGTTTAAAGCTTGCTGGAATTCATCTCTATCGACTTTCTCTCTCGCAGTAGATATTAGCAAAACTGTGTCATTTGTTGAAGTGTCTCCATCAACTACTAATCTGTTAAATGAGATATCCACAGCTTCTTTAAGCATTTCGTAGAGTTCACCAGAATCAAATTTCGCATCTGTGAATACAAAACAGAGCATAGTTGCCATATTCGGTGAGATCATCCCTGCACCTTTTGCAACCGCTGAAATCTTTGGATGTCTTGAATACGCTTTTTTTGGAAATCTGTCTGTAGTAGTTATAGCTCTTGCAAATTCTTCGGCGTGTTTTTTTGTATTTCCTAAATTTGAATATACCTCCGAAATCTTCTCTTTAATCCAATTCATATCCAAAAATCTCCCGATTACTCCAGTGGAAGCAATTGCAATATCTCTCTCATCGCATTTCATTAGATTTGCTAAGATTTTGCAAATCCTCTTAGCATCTTCTATTCCCCTCTCACCAGTGTATGCGTTTGCATTTCCACTATTAACTATCAATCCCTCGATTTTTCCATCGCTTATGTGTTCCATGCAGACTTTAACCGAAGCTGATTTTATCTTATTTCTTGTAAAAACTCCAGCTACAACACCTCTACACTTTACAATTCCCAACCCGTATCTTTCCTTAATACCGGCACATCTAATTCCATCGATCTCTGTGATCTCCATGATAATGCTTAGTTTAAGAGGTATTTCAGTTTACTGGAAGATTTAGGGCGAGATCTTGACATAATCTTCCAAGATGAATGACTAAGTCTAAAGGCTGTGATGTGTAAACTTGCTTTTAAACCGTAAACTGTGAAAGTCATATTCCATTTCTTGTAATATCTCAGTAAATTTGAACTTAAACTCTTTAAAATCACTAGAAACTACTACCTGTGATCTCAGCTCTCAAAAGGTTTTTGAGATGTCACTCCGAAATAGTTTTATGAGAATAGGAGCAGTTGGAGAACTCTTTGGAACGGATGGTGTTAGGGGTATTGCGAATGAAGAATTAACTCCTGAAATGGCTTTGGATTTGGGGAGAGTTATTGGAACTTTCAAGCCCGGTAGGATAGCGGTTGGTTGCGATACGAGGATTTCAAGTGATATGCTTAAGAGTGCTGTTTTAGCTGGGATAATGTCTACTGGTAGCGATGCAATCGATTTAGGAGTAGCCCCAACTCCAGCTATACAGTTTTACATCAAGGAAACGGATTGCACCGCTGGTGTAGCGGTTACTGCAAGCCATAACCCGAAGGAGTACAACGGAATAAAGTTTCTACAAGATTTCGGCACTGAATTCTTTAGGGAGATGGATGAGGAATGTGAGAGGATTTACAAGAGCAAGACGTTTAAGATTGCAAGTTGGAAAGATGTTGGAAGACTGCACAGAGATGACTGCAAGGAGATGTACGTAAACGCCATAGTTGACAGTATCGAAATAGATAAGAAGTATAGGGTTGTTGTCGATTGTGGTAATGGAGCATCTTATCTGACATCACCAGAGATTTTGAAGAGATTGGATTGCGATGTCTTAAGCATAAATTCAAGTCCAGATGGAAGATTTCCAGCGAGGAGTCCAGAGCCTGTTGAGGAAAACCTCGACTTGCTCAAGAAGATGGTTGTCGAATTCAAAGCAGACATCGGTGTTGCACACGATGGAGATGCAGATAGAGCAGTTTTTGTTGATGAAAACGGAAATTTCGTCAGTGAAGATGTTGTATTGGCTTTAATGGCTAAGTACTACGTTGAGAAGAACAGAGGAGGGATAGTCGTGACTCCAGTTTCCTCATCGAAATGCGTGGAAGATGTAGTCAAAGAGGCTGGAGGGGAAGTCGTATACACTCAAGTCGGCTCACCAGTGGTTGCAAAGGTTATGCTTGAAAAGAATGCAGTTTTTGGTGGTGAAGGAAACGGTGGTTTGATATTTCCAGAGCACCTGCTTGCGAGAGATGGTGGAATGGCTATAGCGAAGGTATTGCAGTTGATGGATGAAACCGGCAAGAAGTTGAGTGAGTTGGCATCGGAGATCCCAAAGTACCACATGATAAAGGGTAAAGTCCCGTGTAGAGATAAGATAAAGCTATTGGAAGGACTTAGGAGAGAGTTTCCAGATGCAAACTTTGTAGATGGAGCAAGAATAGATTACGAAGATGGATGGCTTCTGGTAAGACCTTCGGGAACTGAACCAATAGCTAGGATCTTTGCCGAAGGTAAGACGAAAGAAAGGGCTGAAGAACTCTATAACTTAGGGCTAAAAACAGTTAAAAAGATTCTAGAGACCTAACAAACTCAACGTATATCTCAGCTACTTCGTAAAGCTCTGATATGTATACGAATTCGTTTTCCGAATGAAGACCTTCACCTCTAGGGCCGAGATAAAAAGCTGGAACTCCGTACTTCCTCACATGCCTCGTGTCTCCAACTCCAAGCGAAAAAACAGCCTTTGGATTTTTTCCTCTATTCCTAATTACCCTTTGTAACCTCTTCAAAACTTCGACATCCTTAATAAGTTCTACGTTGTCAAATCTTACACCGTATGGCTTTAGAAATCCTATAACCTCAAATCTCTCAACACAGTCGTCTTCAAGAACTCTCTTAATCTCATCAACACTTATCCACGGAGCAAACCTTACATCTGCTTTTAAAACGCAACTTTCAGCAACTACATTTCTTTTAACTCCTCCCCTCACAATTGCCGGATTGAAAGCGGCATGCCAACTCTTCAAAACAAATTCATAGCCGATTTTTTCAAAGAACCCTTTGTAATCTTCAAAACTCCCCCTTAGTTTTTTAAAAGCGTTAACCCTTTCGATGATGTATTTCGATGCCTTAAATACAGCCCCTTCAGATGCGTCTTGTGATGCAGTATGTCCGGATTTTCCTCTGATGTATATATCTACTGCTAAAACGGAAGCTTGCAAAACTCCAACGCTGTCAGAGCCTGTAGGTTCACCTATTATAACTACATCTGCTTTCTCCCTTGGAAAAACGAATCCCAATCCGTTAACACCTCCAACTTCTTCATCGCATGTAAATGCGAGCTTTAAACCGATGTCTACATCATCAAGCTTAAAAGCCGCTTGGCAAATTGATGCAACACAACCCTTTGCATCGCAACTACCCCTTCCGTAGAGTTTTCTATCGATTACAACAGGATTTAGTAGTTTTTCATCACATGGAACTGTATCCAAATGAGATGTGAGCATAACAACGGGTTTACCCTTTGATATCTCTACAACCAAGTTCTCCTTTCCCTCCTCTTTTGAGTAAATTCTCGTGTTATAAGAGGAGAAAATAGACTCCAAGAACTCAACGGCTTTTGTAGTATAACCGGGAGGATTTCTAGTGTCTATTTTTATCAGTTCCTTTGTGATTTCAAGTGCGTTCACGAAATCCATTCGTTTAAAGTTTTAATAACTCTTCCCATATTTTATCCATGCCCCCAAAGATAGATCAAACGAAGTGCGATGGATGTGGGATCTGTGTCGATGAGTGTCCAACTGGAGCAATTGAGTTGAACGATGTAGCCCATATCGATGAAGATATATGCACAGATTGTGGTGAATGCATTGAGGTATGTCCAAGAGATGCTATAAGTGAGTGATATGGACGCGATAGGATTTGGTGCTCTGAATTTGGATAAGATATACCTCGTAGACAAGATACCAAAAGCTGAGGAGGAAGGCTATGTTAAGGATTTACAGTTACATCCCGGAGGAAGTGCTGCAAACACGATAGTTGGATTGGCAAGGTTGGGTTTAAAGACAGCTTACATAGGAAAAGTTGGAAGTGACGAAGACGGAAGGATATTGCTTGAGGATTTGAAGAGGGAAGGTGTAGACACGAAATGTGTTATAAGGGCAGAGGGAAGAAGTGGTTCAGCTTTGATACTTGTGGATGAGAGTGGGAATAGAGCCATACTCGTCGATCCGGGAGTAAACGATACCATAAGGTTTGAGGAAATAGATTTAGATTACGTGAAGAGGTTTAAGCTTTTGCATTTGACGTCCTTTATCTGCAAAAACGGATACGATTCTTTTATAAGCCAGAAGAAAATCGTTAGAGAAGTCGATAGGGTTTCGTTTGATCCCGGAGCTGTTTACGCTGAAAGGGGTTTAAAGGAGATGGAAGACATTCTGAAGTATACCACCGTGTTCTTGCCGAATAGGACTGAGATTGAGATGTTATTCGGATTGGATTATAAAGATGCTGTCGAGGAATGTATAGGGATGGGAATAGAAGTAGTTGCGATAAAGATGGGGTCTGAGGGTTGCTATATAAGGAAAGGAGACAGAGAATACTTTGTGAAATCGTTTAAAGTGAATGTAGTTGACACAACTGGCGCTGGAGATGCATTTAACGCTGGATTTCTATACGGATATCTCAAGGGAAAAGATGTTGAAGAGTGTGGAAAATTGGGTAATTTGATAGCTTCTTACTGCATTCAAAAAGTAGGTGCTAGAGAGGGTTTGCCAAGAATTGATGATTTGAAAATTTGATTTCATTTTTAGACATAATTTTTCATAAAAATCTTTATATAATTAAATAACTCAATTATATGACAAAAAGAAAGAAGTTAAAGAATTTTAAAAAATTCAACTCGTAGGTGTAACTTCCCTTCCAACACTCTTAGCCCAAACGTATGCGAGTGTTCTGTAGAGTAGGTGTGCAAACTTTGAATACGGTGCATAAGCCAACAGAGTAAATACGAGTATCAGATGTATTACGTATGCGTAGTAAGCACCAACGCTTCCAGCGTATCTAAGCAGTTCAGTAGCCAGTCCACTTACACCAACGGCAAACAGCGTCGCAAGGAATAACCAATCGAAGTAAGTTCCGTATCCAATTCTTTCGTCAGCGAACCTCATCACAATCGCCCACAGTGTTCCAAATATGAGCATACCCGCCCCGATTGTTCCGAGTATCTTTACAGGATCAGTTGGGGGTAAAGCTAATTCTTCAACTCCAAAGCCGTACATGTAAACTATATCTCCAAGCGTAGCGATTCCAAGAATTAGGAATCCCCAGAATATCAAGAAGTGTGCGTAATATCTGTACTTTGCTTTTCCACACTCCTTGAACTTTGCACTCCCGTAATGCCCTAATATGTTTATTATAGCCCAGAATAGACATTCTATCAGCCTTGGACTATACTTAGCAACTCTCCAGTCAGCTCCCTCCTTTATCTCGTATTCGTATACTCTGATTCCTTCAGAACTTATGTTGTTCCAGAATCTCCACACTCCAACTGCTGAAGCTATGAAGATCCAAGCACCCATTATAAATCCTGCTATCTCTACATGTGTATGCGGTATAAGCTTGCCCAAAACCACTTCGCCTTCAGGTATCTTGAACGGATTTACGAATGTGAAGTACAACAGTGTAAAGAATATCGGTATTGCAAACCACAGGACTATTCCATAAGGTCTCGAAAGGACTTTTGCGAGGAAAGATGGAAATGCAAGCTCTTCTATTACCTTAGCCCTTATAGCTGCTAAAACCTCTCCGGGCTTAGCACCCCTTGGACAGTAATCGCTACAATCCTGACACTGATGACAGAGCCATATATCTGCATCCTTCAAAAGCCTATCCTTTAGCCCCCATTGAGCCCATATCATCTCTTTCCTTGGAAACGGATTCTCGTCCGGACTTATTGGACATACAACGCTACAAGTTGCACATTGATAACACAGCTTCAAAGTCTTTCCACCAAGCTTTATGATATCCCTAACAAAACTCGCATCGACTTCTACCATGTCACCACCTCAGAATCCCTTATATGGATTTGGCCCAATCTGCTTAATCTCTTCAACGAAATCATCTATTATCTTCGGAAGCTTATACCAGTCGGAAATCTCAACTTCAACGACTTTAACTCTCTCAGCCTCAAGCATAAGCCTATCAAGTGTTTCTTTCACGTTTTCCATTCTTCTATTGGCTAATTCACTCCCCCTGATGAAGTGACACTGATAATCCTCTCCATACTTGCATCCGAGTAACAGAACTCCATCGATTCCTCTTGACATAGCATCCGCTATGAACACAACGTTAACAGAACCGAGACATCTAACCGGTATGATCCTAACGAATGGACTGTACTTAAGCCCGTTTAACGCGGCTATATCTAAAGCTGGATAAGCATCGTTTTCACAAGCGAATATGAGTATTCTCGGCTTCTCCTCCTCTTCTGGCACAGATATAGCCTTAATCGCGGATGCTATTTGATCTATGCTGTAAAGCTTAAAGCTGATGATCCTCTCAGGACATGCACCAAAGCAGATTCCACATCTCCTACACCTCAGTGGATTCGGCATCGGTGTTCCCTTTTCATCCTCATCTAACGCTCCAAATGGACATTCTTCAGTGCACCTCTTACACTGTGTACACCTCTGCAAGAAGAAGTTCGGATAATCTATATCCCCAGTTCTTGGGAACGTAGTCTTTCCTTCAGCAACAAGCTCAACAGCTTGTATAGCTTTTAACGCTGCACCCATCGCATCTTTCATGCAGGATTCTATGTCCATCGGGGCTCTAACACATCCAGCTGCGTATATTCCAAGTCTTCTGCTTTCATACGGGAAGCATATGTAGTGCGAATCTGGGAAACCGTATCTGAGTGTTGGAAGCTCAGGCCCCTGCCTATACTGCAAATTCAGTATATGTCCCTTCTCGATGAACGGCTTCAAATCATCTTCACTCTGAATCATAATAGGCTCAACTACGTGCTTGTACGGAACTGTCTGAGCATCTGGGAATTCCTCCTTGACGGTGTATAATCCCTTAAGGGTTGACTCCATTCCAATTGCTAAAACTACTAAATCTGCTTTAATCGTAATGTCCTCGCCAAGTAATGTGTTTGTAACCTCTACAACCATTTTTCCATCTTCTTCGTATATCGATTTAACCTCACCTTTCGTTAGGAATATCCCCTCATCCTCTTGCATTGCCCTGTAGAAATCCTCCCAAATTCCGACAGTTCTCATATCCTTGTATATTATAAATGCGTTACCGTCGTTAAGCTCTCGTATGTATTTAGCTTGCTTCAGGCTTACAGCACAGCAAACAGATGAACAGTATGGTAGATGCTCTTTATCTCTCTGCCCAGCACACTGTATGAACACGACATCCTTTGCAACCTTACCATCAGAAGGTCTGACGATCTTACCGTTTTTAGCCATCTCTTCAAGCTGTATATTCGTTATGACGTTTGGATATTTTCCATATCCCAGATTTTCAAGCTTAGATGCATCATATGGCTTCCAGCCAGTTGCAACAACTATTGCACCAACTCTAAACTCAATAGTATTACCGTTTTGGTTTATCTTTACATCAAACAGTCCGGGCTGACCGCTAATAGACTCTATTTGTGCTGAGGTGTAAACCTTGATCCTCTCGTTTTCTTTGACTTCGTCGATCAACTTAAATACAATTGGCTCTTCAAGTCTGTCGTAGGGCGGAGAAGTCGGTAGCGTTTTGTAGAACTTCGCAACCCATCCACCAAGTTCTGCTTCCTTCTCAACCAAGTAAACGTTGTAACCGGCTTTTGCTATCTCCAATGCGGCTGTTAAACCAGTTACTCCACCACCGACAACTAGTATGTCTTTTGAAATCTCTTCTATATACGGCTCGGGCTTTTGAGCCTTTTGAGCTTTGATTATTCCAATTCTCAAGTAATCCTCAGCCATTTCTTGTGTATTTTCATCTATGTCGTGAGTCCAAACAACTCCCTCTCTTAGGTTTACCCTCTCAACGTATACACCGTCGAATTCGAAGACGTTCCACTTAACCCTCGGAGAGCAAGCGGCTATAACAACTGCATCTAAGTTTTGAGATTCTATATCCTTCTTTATGAGTTCAACACCCTCTTTAGAACATAGATTTGAATGAACTTTAGCTTCTAAACCGTATTCCTCTTTTGCAACGTTTTTGAGCCTTTCGATATCTAACTTATCAATCCCGCATCCAGTGCATATGTAAACTCCAACCCTCTCCATAAACATCACCTCCTCGCAATCTGAATAGCTTTAAGGGCTGCAGCTGTAGCACTCTCATTAGCCCTTGCAACCTCTAACGGCTGAGCCGCAACACCAGCTGGAATTATCCCCGGTTTTTCCTTTACGAATCCGTATTCGTCGTATTCTATTCCCGGAATTCTGTACTCAGCTGACGACGGTTGCATTCCAGTTGCAAGTACTACCATGTCTACCTCCTCTCTATGCTTCACTCCCGTTTCCGTGTCTTCAGCAATCACAACTAATCTGCCGTTCTGCTCTTCAACCTTTGCAACCTTACCCTTTATGAACACGATATTTTGATCCTCTTTAACCTTAGCAAAGAAATCCTCGTATCTGCCAAATGCTCTTATGTCTATGTAGAATATGTATATCTTTGCATCTGGATACTGCTCTCTCACGTATGTAGCCTGTTTTAGACTTGCCAAACAACAAATCGCTGAACAGTATGGTAAGTGATTCTGATCCCTACTTCCAGCACACTGGACGAATGCAATCTTTTCAATCGGTTTCCCATCCTTTGTTTGTATCTTTCCCTTAGTTGGCCCGCTTGGTGATGCGAGTCTTTCCATTTCCATGTTCGTTATAACATTCGGATATTTTCCATAGCCCAAGTTGTCCAACTTCGTCGCATCATATGGCTTCCAGCCGGTTGCAACGATTATTGCCGAAACGTTTAACTTCATAGTTTTTTCAGTCTCATCCAGATTTATCGCGTTGTACTTGCAAACCTTAACACATTCTCCACACTTGTTGCAGTACTTATCGTCTATGCAGTATATGAACGGAAAAGCCATTTCATTTGGTAAATATATAGCCTTTGTCTTGTCCATTCCGAAGTTGAATTCGTTTGGTCTTTCAACTGGGCAAACCTCAACGCATTCTCCACAAGCTGTACAGTTCTCGTTTACATATCTCGGTTTTATTTTGACCGTTACCTCAAAGTTTCCAGCTTCACCTGAAACTTCTACCACTTCTGCATTTGTGAAAACCTTTACCTTTGGATTCGTTTTAATCCTCTTGAAAAGTATCTCTAAACCGCAATACGGTGGACAGAGCTTTGGAAAGTACTTCGTTAATTGAGCAACCCTTCCTCCCAAGTAAGGATTCCTCTCAACGAGTATCACATCATAGCCCGTTTCAGCTATTTCTATTGCCGCTGTTAGCCCAGCAATTCCACCGCCTATAACGAGTATTTCGCCAGCCATAGCTATCAAACAAACGGCTAAGGAGAAGTTAATAAAACTATCGAAATTCGACTAAGTTTTATTAATCAGGGCGTTTAGGGTTAAACGATTAAAACGACGTCTGGGTGTGTAGGAGATGATAGAGAAAAGTGGATACAGAGTGCTTGCATTAAATTTCTTAATGCTAATACTATCTATAATAGCGTTTAAACCGTTAGCAATTGTATTTCTGATCTCCACGATTTTTACATTGATTTTCTTCAGAGATCCACCGAGGAGAATTGGAGATGGTGTAGTTTCCCCAGCAGATGGAAAGATAGACTACGTGAGTGGAAACAGATTAGAGATATTTATGTCCCCATTTGATTGTCATGTGAACAGATCTCCGGTGAGTGGGAAAATCGTTAGAATTCGTTTTAAGGAGGGTAAAACACCTCCAGCGTTTAAGAGGTGTGAAAACGTAAGAATGAATGAGATAGTAATTGAAAACGAGGATGGAATATTTAGAGTTGTTCAAATAGCTGGTCTATTTGCGAGAAGGATAATCTGCTATGTGAAGGAAGGGGATTTCGTTGAGAAAGGTGAGAAAATAGGCTCAATAGTCTTTGGATCGAGAGTTGTTTTGGAAGTTCCAAAACGCTACAAATTCATTAAGGGGGTTGGCGAAAGTGTTAAAGCTGGAGAAACGATTGCATTGAAGTATGAAAATACTTAAAGAGGTTTCACTTGCGGACTCACTATCCGTTTTGAACGCGTTACTCGGTTTTTCGGCAATTACGAATGTAATACTCTATGGATTAAGCAACACGTCTTTTGCACTATTCTACTTCTCGTTGATCGTTGATGGCTTGGACGGTTTAGTTGCATCTAAGACTGAGAGAAGCCCAATTGGAAAGGAGTTGGATTCTCTCGCAGATTCTATATCGTTTGGAGTTTTCCCGGCTTTGACGTTGATAAAGTATAATCCAAATCTCTTCCCATTTGCTGCACTTCTAGTAGCTTCTACGATTTTAAGACTTGCGAGATTTAATATCCTGAGCTTTGAGAACTTCATAGGAGTTCCGACCACTGTAAACGCTTTGCTTGTTACTTCTCTTATCAGATTAAACTTCGAAACAAATCTAATTGCTTTAGCAACGTTTATCTCATCGATCTTAATGATTTCAGATTTTGAGTATCCTAAGATTAAGAATAAGCCGTTTTTACTCGTTTCGGCTATTGTTTTGGTATTTGCAATTCATTTCGTGTTTCTGTGTTATTTAATCGTGATTGCATCTGTTGCTTATATGATCTTGCCCAGGGAGGTGACTTGTAGATGGAAGAGGAGAGAAGAGCGGCTTTTGAAGTTGGAATAAAGCTTGGAGCACTATTTCATCAGTTCATAGGAGTCCCAGTTTCAAAAAAAAACGCTGAAATACTTGAGAAGGCTATTGAGAGTTGCGTAATGCTTCAACCCTATGTGGTGAAGGTAGAGGTTAAAATAGATACGAGTAAGATCAAATCCGAAGTGGGATATGAATCACTAAGCCCAGAGATGCTGTATGCAAGAGTGGAAGTAGAAGTAAATGGTAAGAGGGCAATTGGTGTGCTCGAATGGGATGAAAAGCTAAAATACCCTATGATGAAGCTTCTATAACAGTTCCAATTCTTTCACCCCTTACAACCCTTAATACGTTTTCTGGTTCTCCGAGGAAAATAACAGTTTTTATCTTGCTTCTCTCTATTACCTTTGCGGCGAGTAAATCTACTACAACACTTGAACCCGCTTTTGCTGTCGATTTGCTTACGATCTCTACAAGTTCAGATGCTGAAATTCTTTCAAATTTCTTTGCATCTCTGTAAACCCTTGGATCTCTTGAATAAACCCCATCGACAGAAGTCGCTATTAAAAGCATGTCTGCTTTAACGAATTCTGCTAATAAGGCGGCAGTTGCATCTGTAGTATGTCCAGGGAAAGTTCCACCCATCACAACAATTCTGTGATTTTTTGAAAGTTCATAAGCCTCAATGAAATCTACTGGGATTCTTTTTGGTGAAGATTTTAGAGCTGATATCAACAGCATTGCATTAAGTCTTGTTACGGTAATTCCGATGTAATCGCACAGGGTTTCATCAGCTCCAAGGCTTCTTGCAGTGTTTATGTATTCCCTTGCAATTCTTCCACCACCTACTACTACGAAAACCTCATGTTCTTCCGCTAATTTCTCCAGTACTTCTGCATACTCTTTAATTCTCTCAAATCTGAGCATTGAACCGCCAAGGGATATAACGAGTCTCATAACACTAATAACAGCAATCTTTAAATACAATTTCCACTACATTATACACAAGCCAGGGTGGCAGAGGGGCCATGCGGGGGACTGCAGATCCCCTGACCCCGGTTC
>CAYWXE010000012.1:0-1527 GCA_964462505.1 uncultured archaeon
ATTACAATAACAGCTATAAAGTATAAGACCGTTATAGCCACAACAACCGGATCGACCTGTGCCAAACTCACCCACCTCCCACCTTAGCTCTCTTCTCCTCAGCCTTTTCGGGGAAGTAGAAGTACATCACAGACATTATCAACGGTATTAGGAATGTTCCTAACACAGATGCATACCAGAAGGGCGCTAGTGGTATATGATTTATCCCCATGGTCGCTTCGAGAATCCAACAGATTGCTGTCCAACCATAGTACAATATCAGTCCCGCCCAGAAGACCTTAGGTGGCCATGGCATGCTACCACCTCTTTTAATCAATTGATTGTGAACGATTAACAATATATAAGCTTTTTGATTATTTTTAATTACTATTATCTCCATGATGATTATTCCCAACGGTTTTTAGTTAGAGTAAAGACTTGTGTAAACTCAGAGTTGTCAATGAATAAAATATAGAACATGAAGAGATAGCTATGTCATTGTGGTACAATTAATCAATCGAGGTCTTAAGCTTTAGATCGATAGGTATATGTTCTGTTGATCTGACAGTGTAAACGAATGCTACCCCCAAAGGAGTTCTTAAAGGTGATAAAACCGTTTAAATTTCTAAGTGAAGATGAATTGGAATACCTTATAAGGAACATTGAAATAGAGGGATTTGAAGAAGGTGAGGTAATATTTAAAAGTGGTGATAGAACTAAATACGTATACCTTGTCTTTTCTGGTTTGGTTGGATTATACGACAATGATGAGCTTGTGGATTACGTATCTAAAGGCGAGATATTTGGAATTGGACTTAAAAGTGGAGTTGTTCAGTTTACGGCAAAAGCAGAAGAGGATACTGTATGTTTTCTGATAAAAAAAGATGTATTTAATCAAATCCTTGAAAGAAATGAGAAGTTCTTTGAATTCTTTAAGAGCTTTATTGAGAGGAGGTTTAGGAGGTTTACAGAGATAGCAAGAGAAACGGCGTTTGAGGATAAACTGCTTTTAACAAGTGTTTCATCGATAATCTCCAAAAAACCAGTCGTTTGTAATTTAAATACAAGTATAAGAGAGGCAGCGATGAAAATGGAATCGAATAAGGTTGGATCAATTGTAGTCGTTACAGAAGATATGAAACCCCTCGGAATATTAACAGATAACGATTTGAGGAGATTTGTAATACGTGGAAAATCTCTTGACGAGAGTGTTTCAAGTTATATGAGTTCACCTCCGATATGCATCGATTCCGATCGTCCACTATTTGAAGCATATATAGAACTGCTGAGAAGGGGTATAAACCACTTAATAGTTACCGAGAACGATAGGGTTGTAGGTGTAATCACAGGTAAGGATATCTTAGCACAATTTGAGCCTTCTACATCTCTTATAGCTTTATACCGAAAGATAAGAAAGGCTACTACAGTTGAAGAGTTGAAAGAGACTTTTAACGATTTAAAAAGAGTCATAGCGACATTGGTTATGAAGGGGCTGCACTTTTACGATCTTTCTACGATGCTAACAGGTTTATACGACTACGTTACAAC
>CAYWXE010000012.1:1627-28437 GCA_964462505.1 uncultured archaeon
TGCACTTTTACGATCTTTCTACGATGCTAACAGGTTTATACGACTACGTTACAACTGCAGTTATTGAGATAGTAAAAGAGGAGTTTGGAAACTTACCGAGATTTCTTTGGGTTCACATGGGTAGTTCCGCAAGAAAAGAGCAGGTTATAGCGACAGATCAAGATAACGCAGTAATTCATGAAGGACAAGATGACGTATTGTTAGAATTCGCAAGGAGAGTAAACGAAGCATTAAATGAGATCGGAATTCCTAAATGTTCTGGAAACTACATGGCTTCAAACCCCAAATGGAATAGGGAATTGGATGACTGGAAGGATATGTTTAAGGACTGGTTCTTAAATTTAACACCGAAAAACGTAAGATTTCTCTCGATATTTTTAGATATGAGACCGATATACGGAGAATTCAAGTTTTATGACGAATTAATAGAGTTTATACATGATAACGTTACAATGCAAGCCGTTAGATACCTTGCACGAGATGCAACAACTTTAGAACCACCATCTGGCATTTTCGGTTTGAGAAAGCTTAAAGAGATAGATCTAAAAAGGTTTGCAATTTATCCAATTGTAAACGGCGTGAGGGTTTTAGCTTTAGACAACAGAATACTGCATATAACAAACACTAAGGAGAGAATTGAGAAATTAATGGAAATTGGAGTTGTTCAGGAGTCTGTTTGTAAGGAGTTGATTGAGAGTTATGAGTTCTTACAGGATTTAAGGCTGAAACGTCAGTCTCAATGCATATTAGAAAACAAAAGTAACGGAAATACTGTAAGAATTGAAGAACTAGAGAGAATTGAAATCTTAGTTCTTAAAGAGTGTTTTAAAATTATATCGAACTTTCAGAAGCTATTAAGGGGAAGGTATATTGTGGGAGCGATATGACAAGTTTAAGAAGTGTTAGATTTTCAGTAGTGGATTTAGAAACAACTGGAATCAATGTAAGGAGTGATGAAATCTTAGCAATAGGAATTGTTCCAATGATTGGAACGAGAATACTGTTAGGAGAGGTATACTATTCTCTTGTTAAGCCGAAGAGGTTTAAAATAGATTCGATAAGGTTTCATGGCTTAGATCCAAAGAAACTTAAACAAGCACCATGTTTTGATGAGTTAGCAGGAGAGGTTTACGATAGGATAAAAGACTCTGTAATAGTTGGATACTCCGTTGAAATAGACTATAAATTCTTAAAAAGGGAGCTTTCAAGATTTGGTTACAACTTGGATGTGAAAACCCTAGACGTCCTCCAAGTAGAATACCTCTTGAGTAAGAAACTCATTTGGGAGGATTTATCTCTTGATGCATTAGCTAAGAGATACGGTATTGGTCATTACTGTAGACACAACGCACTCGCAGATGCGATTATAACAGCTCAAATCTTCCAGATTCAACTCCTGAAACTGATAAAATCTGGGATAGATTCACTTGAAAACCTTTACGAAGTTTTAAAATCTATTACAGATTCGAGATCGGACTTTCACACTTTGAGATTCTAAACCGTTTTAATAAATTAACAATAATAAAATAGTAAATGATATATCGTGACATTAATAGTAATAAATTAAAACAATCAAACTTTATGTAAACTTTCTTACAGCATATGATTCTATGTGACTAATAGACATTAACGATTATTTATGATTTCGTAAAACCTATGCTTAAATCAGCAAAAATAATAAAATCAGAAGGCATACGAAATTCATGGACAATATAGATGAAATCAAGAAGAAAAGAAAGGAATGGGAAGAAAAATGTCTTAAGCCATGGATAGCCAAAGCACCGGAAAGAGAAGAGAAATTTGAAACCCTTTCTGGAATTGAAGTGAAAGGTGTCTACGATCCAGCGGATATTGAACACATAGACTTCCTAAGAGATATAGGATATCCCGGTGAATTCCCATTCACTCGTGGGGTATACCCAACGATGTACAGGGGTAGAATATGGACGATGAGACAATTCTCAGGATTTGGAACAGCTGAGGACACAAACAGGAGATGGAAGATGCTACTTCAGGAAGGTGAAACGGGTTTAAGCACGGCATTTGACTTTCCAACACTTATGGGTAGGGATAGCGATGATCCCCTTTCAGATGGAGAAGTCGGTAAAGTGGGAGTTGCTGTAGATACATTAAAGGACTTCGAAATACTCTTCGATGGAATACCCTTAGACAAGGTTTCAACATCGTTCACTATAAATCCACCAGCAGCTATAATACTGGCTATGTACGTAACAATTGGAGATATGCAAGGCGTTCCAAGGGATCAGTTAAGAGGTACCATCCAAAACGATATGCTAAAGGAGTTCCATGCTCAAAACACTCTGGTTTTGCCACCTGAACCATCCGTTAAGATAATAGTTGACATATTCGAATGGGGTGTTGAAAACGTCCCGAAATTCAATCTAATAAGCATCTCTGGTTATCACATCAGAGAGGCGGGCTCAACTGCTGTGCAAGAGCTCGCTTTCACGATCGCTGATGGTATGGCTTACGTTGAAGCTGCACTTGAGAGGGGAATAGATATAGACAAATTAGCCCCACAACTCAGCTTCTTCTTCAACGCACACAATGACTTCTTCGAGGAGATCGCTAAATTCAGAGCTGCTAGAAGGATGTGGGCTAAGATAATGAGAGACGAATACGGTGCAAAGAATCCTCGCTCTTGGTGGATGAAGTTCCACGTGCAGACTGCTGGTTGCACTCTAACTGCTCAACAGCCTTTGAACAACATAGTAAGGGTAACTATTCAGGCTTTAGCAGCAGTGCTTGGAGGTTGTCAGAGCTTACACACCAACAGCTTCGATGAGGCATGGGCGTTGCCGAGTGAAGAAGCCGTAAGAGTTGCTTTGAGAACTCAACAGATAATAGCATATGAATCAGGGATTCCAAACGTAATCGATCCCCTTGCTGGCAGTTACTACGTCGAATGGCTCACAGATAAGATGGAAAAACTTGCGTGGAAGTACATAGAAGAGATAAGAAAGATGGGCGAGGGAAGTATGCTTAGAGGAGTTTTAAAGGGAATAGAGACTGGGTATTTCGTGAAAGAGATAACGAATTCAGCGGCAAGGTATCAGAAAGAGATTGAAGAGGGGAAGAGGATAGTAGTTGGTGTAAACAAGTTCACGATTGAGGAAGAACTTAAGATTCCGATACTCAAAGTAGATCCAGAGGTTCAGAGGAAACAGATTGAGAGGCTTAGAAGGGTTAAAGCTGAAAGAGACAACGATGCAGTTAAAGAAGCTTTAGAATGGCTTAGAAACGCTGCAGAGAACGATGAAAACGTAATGCCTCCGATACTTGAAGCTGTAAGGAATTATGCTACAATCGGAGAAATAATGGGTGTGCTAAAGGAGGTATACGGAACTTACACCAAGCCCATCATAATCTAAATTTTTTTGGTGGTAACATGGCTGAAAAGAAGATAAGGGTTTTAGTAGCTAAGGTTGGGCTTGATGGGCATGACAGAGGTGCAAAAGTAGTTGCAAGGTTTTTGAGAGATGCCGGATTCGAAGTGATATACACTGGTTTACATAGAACTCCTGAAGAGGTTGCGAGAGCGGCAGTTGATGAAGATGTAGACGTAGTTGGAATAAGCCTGCTAAGCGGTGCACACATGACATTAGTCCCAAAAGTTATAAAGTACATAAGGGAATTCGGCGGGAATCCAGATGAGATGTTGATATTAGTTGGTGGAATTATTCCAACTGATGAAATTCCTGAGTTAAAGAGGATGGGTGTAGATGAGGTTTTTATTCCGGGAACTCCTATTCAGAAGATAGTGGACTACATAAAGGAAAACGTTCCCAAGAAGAAAAAGAAGGTGAGGGAATGAAAGATTACAACGAAGAAGAGGTAGAAGAACTCGTTAAGGGGATACTAGGTGGAAATAGAAGAGCTTTGGCAAGGGCTATAACGTACGTTGAAAACGATTATCCGGAGGGTAAGGAGATCTTACGTAGGATTCACAAGAACACTGGAAAAGCACATATCGTAGGTTTAACGGGATTTCCAGGGGTTGGCAAAAGTACAATTGTTAGTAAGTTAACTCAGGAGTTTAGAAAGAGGGGAAAAACTGTTGGGATAGTTGCAGTAGACCCGGGTTCGCCTTTTACCGGAGGAGCCTTACTTGGAGATAGGCTTAGAATGGATGGATTCGACGTTAGCAGAAATCTTTGGATTGATCCAGGAGTGTTCTTTAGAAGTATGAGTTCAAGGGGAAGAGCTGGTGGATTGGCGGCAAAGACGGGAGATGTCGTTAGATTAATGGATGCGTACGGTTTCGATATCGTATTCGTTGAAACGGTTGGAGCTGGGCAGAGTGAAGTGGACATAGTAGAGGTTGCAGATACATCAATAGTTATACTGATGCCAGAGATCGGTGATGACATCCAGATGAACAAGGCTGGTATACTTGAGATTGGGGACATATACGTAGTGAACAAAGCGGATTTGGAGGGAGCAGATAAGACTGTTGAATGGCTTAAATCTATGCTTGAAATGGGAGAAGAACTCGCAAAAGCCACTGAACTAACGCATGCAGCTGGTGGCAAGATGGCTAGTGGAAAGGTATTCAGTTATGAAACAGAAACAGGTTGGAAGCCGCCGATTATAAAGACCATAGCAGATAGGGGTAAGGGGATTAAGGAGCTCGCAGATGCAATAGAGAAACACTACAAGTATCTAAAAGAGACTTGTCTCTTGAAGGAGAGAAGAGAGATGAGGGTTAAAAGGGAGTTATTCGAACTCGTAGCAGAGGAGATCAAGAAGATAATAAAGGCTAGGATGGATTATGGAGATATAGTTCAAAGGGTCTTAAACAACGAGATAGATCTACATACCGCCGCAGAGGAGATCGTTAAGAGGCTTGTGGGAGCATGAAAAGAGATCCAACAAAAACAAGCCTGTTAGATGGAAGAAGGGTTAGTAAGGATTCAAAGATAACGTGGGGGATTGGAACGTTAGATGAGGCAAATGCATTCATAGGATTGGCAAAGGTTTTTGCAAGAGATAGAGATGTAAAGGAGACACTACAAGAGATACAAAAGATGTTGTTCAAAATTGGAACTGAAGTCGTTTCAAACGATTTCAGCGTTAGTGATGACGATTACAGATGGCTCATCGATATAATTAAAAGATTTGAGAACTCTGTAAACAAGCCTAGAAGTTTTATAATACTTGAAAAGGATGAGGCTACAGCATTTTTAAGTGTTGCAAGAACCGTTGTAAGGAGAGCTGAGAGATGGGCAGTCACTCTTTATAGAGAGGGAGTAGTTTCTCAGCTCTTTGTTGAATGGTTAAACAAACTGAATTACCTGCTTTATCTGATGATTTTAAAAGAGGGAAAAGAGTTTGAAGAAATCAGAGTTTCTTGATAATTCCCTCTCCCTTTACGTTTACGTCTCCGACCCATCCCTCATCTGTTCTCTTGAAGCTTGGAACTATTTCAAAATCTCCGCCAATTAGTATTTCACCACCCCTCATATCTCCACCAACGAATCCGCATGATCCGTGAATTACTATTTTACCGTTTCTCATCTCTGTTCCTATGAAATCTCCAGCATTACCTTTTATCTCAATTTCTCCGCCATTCATTCTCTCTCCAACGTAGTTTCCGGCATTACCTTCAATTAGTATCTTACCTCCTGTCATACCAGTCAAATCGCCGTGATACGGACAACCAACTAGATTTGCGGCATTTCCCTTAACGATGATTTCTCCACCGCTCATCTCAGCTCCAAGCCAATCGTCTGCATTTCCTTCAACCACTATCCTTCCCCCCTTCATGCAAGATCCGCAATGGCTTCCGACATTACCTTTGACTACTATTTCGCCGTCTTCCATTCTATAGCCAATCCACTTAACCTTGCTGAAATCCCCCTCTAAAACAATCTTCTTCTCATTACCCTGTTTTGTTATCTCAAAGAGTTTTTCGAGTTCAACTTCCTCCTTGCCGTAGTAAACCTTAAACTTCTTTATCTCCTCTAAATCTTTCGTAGCAAGCTCTGGAGTTATCTCTGCTTCAACACACACCACAAAATCCACTTTCGGCTTTAGTATAAGCATTTAATCACCCCCTACAGCACTATCTTCTCAGGCATCCTTATCCACCTCTCCTCTACTCCATAGTTCTGGAGTTCAATGCTGTAGTACTTGAAGTAATCTTCTAAGTCTGCTTTTATTGCTTCGAGTTCGACTTTACCTCTTACATCAACCCAATACGTTTTACCCCATACTTCTTCGACAAGCTCTCCATCTTTAACTATGATTTCACCACCTTTAATCGTATACATCGCTCTCCTAAACGCTTTGTTTATCAATTCGTAGTCGTTAGATGGATCGATTTCAAGCGGATTTATGTCGTATATCGCTATATCTGCATCAGCTCCAACTCCAAGATGTCCCTTGTCCTCTAAGCCCAAGATCTTAGCCGGTAGATCTCTCGTCATATGTATAACTTCTTCAAGTGTTTTCTCAGTATCTATCGCTGGTAGATTCGTAGCCTTTTGAACGTATGGACTAACTCTTTCAAGCTCTTTTTCTCTCATCTTCTTACTCATCAGCATTGCCATTATGTATGGATACTCCGTGAATGGCCCGCCGTTTGGATAGTCAGTAGTAATAACGACTTTATCGCTATCAATCAGTAGTCCTAGTTCAAGTCCAATAGCCCATTGAACTGCGTGAACTGGATTCTTTGGTAAATATATCAACGGCACGATACCAGCACCACCCTCGACTTCACTGTCTTTATTGCTCCACTTAGCCCCAAGTAATCTATGTAGAGTAAACTGAAATGGAGCATCACCAGTCATAGCAGTAGCAGTTCCGAATATTGGTTGTCCCATGTCAATCGTCACGTTATCCATCTTGTTTACGACTTTTGCAATCTCCTCAGCACCACTTTTAACATCTCTCCAAGAAGTTCCTGCATATGCGTTGAATTGGACATGTGTTATGTGTAAAACTGGTCTCTTATCGTTTTTGAATCCGTTTGCAAGCTTTATAGTTTCAACTGTTGTCTGATAATTCCCAGGGTTTCCTAAATTGTTGCAGTGCAGGTGAACGCAATGTGTAAGCCTTAATTCCTCAACAGCTTTTATGAGTGAGGTTATTATTTCTCTCGGCGTAACGTTAAATCCCGGAACTTCATCGTCGAGATTTCTACAGTTCTTTCCGTACATCCAAGCTTCAACACCACCAGGATTTACAACTTTAACACCGTATCCCTTAGTTCTTTCAAGAGCCCATGCTATGAAAGTCTTCAACTTTTCTAAGTCTTTTTCTGCAACGTACTTCAAAACGAAATGCCAATTACCAAATACTGGTAAGGCAGCTTTATCAACCATCGGAATTGAATCTAGTTCTTCATGAGTGTGCAATGCACCGATTGGTGGTTGAGCTGCTTCAAAGGCAGTAGTATATCCCATCTTAGCGTATTCGTAACCTATTGTTGGTGCGGTTAGAAGCGTTCTTCCCACTGTAGCCCTGAACTTATTAGCTTTTGATCTCACAGGACGCATCTCTTCTGGACGCATAGTTCTTCCAGTGTTTATCTTACTTCCAGCTATGTGTGCATGCATGTCTACTCCGCCAGCTACAACGAGTTTGTTAGTTGCATCGATTACTTTGCACTCATCCTTTTTTATCTCACTCTCTTCTACTATTTTTCCATCTTTGACAAATATATCCATTTTCTCCTTGATTACCTTATTCTTCGGGTCTATAACAATACCATTCTTTATATGTAACATCATAATACATCACCCCATCAACTCATCTACTTTCTTAATCAACTCCTCAAGAATCTTTTCATCACTCCAGTATTCCGTATCGATAACTTTCTTAACCCTTATTGGAATAACATCCATTCTGTAAGCAGTTCCTTCTGCTTCTAATCCGTATATAGCTGAAGGTATAACAACGTTTGCAACTAAAGTCGTCATGTTCGGGAAAGGATCGATCTGTATCACTGGAATTTCCTTAAGTTTCTTAACAGCCTCCTTCGGGAAGTGTGCTACTGGATCTGAAGCGATTATCAAGGCGGCGTCGCAATCTCCCCTCTTAAGAACTTCTACTGCTGAAAACTCGTTCGGATAGAACCTCGGATAGCCCCTGCTGAAATCTATCGCATACTGATAACCGCACTCCCACGCTGGAACTTCTCCAGCTCCAGTAACGTTGTAGTGTCCTCTCATAGGTAAGATTACCCATCGAGTGTACCTGTTGAGCAGCTGGATCAACTTTATTGCATTTTCAACGTTTCTATCTCTTCCTCTTGACTGAGTTAATCCCAAGCCGTAGAATACAGCCCCGTACTTGGCGTTTTTCATAGTCTCTGCAAGCTCTATCAACTTGTCCTTGCTAACACCTCCAACCTCATCCGGCACAACATCTGCATTACCAGCTATTATAGCCCTTAAAGCTGAGAACACCAAGTAGTCGTAACCAGGCTTTACTTGAACAAACATATCTGCCTGTCTTGCAGTTCTGGTTTCTCTAACGTCTACGACAATTACCTTCCTTGCTTTCCTATCCTTAACGAGTAACCCCTTTGCAGAAATCGAATATCTCATTCCATGCCTTGGATGAGCTTCCATTGGATTGCATCCCCAAAAGACCACCACATCAGCTCTGTTCTTTATACATCCAAGCGTTCCAGCTGGTAAACCCTCTTCGATCACTGCAAGAATGCTTGGTGCATGACAAACACTTGCACATTGGTCATAGACACCTCTTACCTTCTCCGTCAGAATTATCCCAAGTCTTATAGCTTCATTGACAGTTGATGCCCAACCGTATAGAAGTGGTCTTTTAGCGTTCACGAGTATTTCAGCGGCTTTTGCTATAGCCTCCTCATAACTGACTTCCTTTCCATCGATCATTGGTGATTTTATCCTCTCCTTCTTCGAGAACTTGCTACTGCCGAGTTTGCAAAGTCTCTTTGATCTGAACTTCTCTACATCAAATAATCCGTCATCACATACACTACCACAAAAAGTGCAGACAACGTTTACCTCCATTATATCGCCTCCAAAAGCTCTTTAACACTCCTAACAGCTTCATCCGTCTTTTCAACTACAGCTTTAACACCCTTAAACTGTGGCATTCCAGTTCCATCTGTTGATGGATCAACCACTTGGTTTGCATAAGGCCCCATTGGGATAAAAGCTAAGCCTTTTGGTAGATTCGCCTTCTTAGCGAATACAACTACCTCTCCAAAATCCGTTTTAACTTTAACCCTATCTCCTTCTTGTAAACCAAGGGCTTTGAAGTCTTCTTCACTTAACTCGATGTAGCTCACTGCTTTGAAATACTCTTCTGTCAACTTCTCCTCCACAGTAGCACCTTGATCAAGAGTTCTGCCCGTTATCAATACTACATCTACCATTGATACCACCAGAGTTTTTTGATAAGCTATTGCATGCTCATATTTAACAATTCTCTTTTTTATCCAGTTAGGTCTACATATTTTATAAGCTTGCTATAAAACCGATTTACAGTAATACAGAAGTGTATTTCGTGAAATTCAATCTAATAGGATTTAATGCGAATGAACTAAATAAATGACGACTTATTTACAATAATTAGTATTGAAGCTCATCGTTATATATTATTTAAATATTTTTCATTAATTATAGAAATTCAACTACCATATGGATAATTTCAATCTCCAACAACCCTCTTCTTAAATTCAGATGGTAACTTCAAAACGCTCGCAAGCCCTATTAAGTTTTCCTTTGATATACTCCCATCTGCAACCTCTTTTAAAGCCTCTTTCGCGTTAAACGCTATACCCAACCCAGCCCTTTCAATCATCAATTTATCATTTGCACCATCTCCTATCGCCACAACATCTTCAAGTCTTATGCCTTCCTTTCTTGCAATCTCCTCAACGATTCTTGCCTTCTCCTCTGCATCTATAATTCTACCCTTAATTCTTCCGGTCAACTTCCCGTTTTCTATTTCGAGTTCGTTTCCAAATGCGTAATCCAAGCCCAACTCCTCTTTAAGTTTATTTGTAAAATAGCTGAAACCTCCGCTCACAACAGCAACTTTGTATCCAGCCTCCTTTAAACTCTTTATCAGCTCCTTTGCTCCATTCGTAAGCTTTACCTTTGAGTATATCCTTTCAAGCACCTCAACTGGCAAACCCTTTAAAAGCCGAACTCTCTCCTCTAAAGCCTCCTTAAAGCCGATTTCACCCTTCATAGCTCTCTCAGTTAGTTCTTTAACCTCCTTCTCAACTCCAGCCTCCTTTGCAAGCTCGTCGATTATTTCAGCATCTACAAGCGTTGAGTCCATGTCGAAAACTATAAGCCTCTTATCCCTCTTAAATGAGGCATACGGCTGAAATACTATATCCAATCCGAGTCTTTCAGCTTCGATTCTAAGCCTCTTCTTTACAACTTCTGGATCTGCATTACCGATGTCTATCACGAATTCAATCGAAATCAAATCATCTCTTGCAGTTAAACTCGTCTTCTCTATGTTAATCCCAAATTCCAAAAAAGCGGCAGTTATGTCCCTCACAATTCCAACTCTATCTCTTCCCAAAACGGTCACTACGTAGAGGTTCTTATCCCCTATATATTTTCTCTCAAATGGGGCAACACTGACGTTTACATTGATCTTTTTTGCAACATCCTTTAGCTTTTTTTCAATTTCTTCAACACTTGAAATCGCTTTGCTGACATCTGCAACTAAGAACATCACAAACATACCTTGTAAAACCGTCTGTTCTATATCTACTATGTTTGCGTTGTTATCTGCGAGAACCTTAGCTATGTTATGAACTATACCAGGCCTATCCTCCCCGTATACCGATACCGCTATGAGCACAAAAAAATTGAGTTGAGATGTTTTTTAAACCTTCTGAAACATCGAGCGATAACGGGCTAAGAAGAACTCTGGCTCTCTAAGAACTGATACGTAGTAAACGTTTAGAATTCCCAAGACCTCCCCTTTCCTTACAAATCCATCCCTTATCGGTAGAAAAGCTACCGCTTGTATCTCTTTATCCTCTTCAACAAGTCTTGGTCTTCCCTCACTTACAACATCGATGACTAAACCGTTTGCGTTGTTTTTGCTTGTAAGTGGTTGGACAATTGTTCCAGATGGTAACTCTATCTCTTGAATTCTTATGATTTCAACACTTCCAGCCTTAATCTCTTTGTCTTCTGAAGCTATTAAAGGCTCAAATCTACCTATTGCACTCCTCTTAAAGCTAAAAGGCTCTATTGAGATCTGATTTCTTACAATTTTGGCTCTTTTCCTGTATACGAGTTTACCCTTTAGCGGTTTTGTCAGATGTCTCATAAGACTCCTTATCCTCTCTCCAACGGATATGTAGTAGACGTTCAATATGCCAATTACGTCTCCTTCCTCGATCTCGCCTTTGAATATCGGCATGAAGATAACTCTAGATATGGTTTTACTGTCTTCAATTCTTCTTGGTTTTCCAAGCTGAACAACATCTAAAACAGTTCCATATGCGTGTCTCATTATCGATAATGGAACTGGAATCGTTTCAGGGGGTATTTCGAGGGGTTTTATCTTAACAACTGCTAATTCACTGGGTTTTAGTTCTACGTCTTCGTCTGCTATAAGTGGGAACCACTCGGCTATATGCCACCTTTTATACCAACACTCCGAAATGTCTACTTCCTCTCTAACTATTTCTCCATTAGTCCTGTAAACGAGGTTTACAGTTCTATGCTCTAACTCAACGCTAACACTCGGAATTTCGAATTTACCACTGTACAATCCAACAACGAAAACCTTCACAACACCTATTAAATCTCCCTTTTTTATTAAACCATTATCTACAGGTAAAAAAGCTACAGCAACTAACTTCTTCTCATCTTCAACCCTACTCGGAGTTTGCTCATATACGTCTAAGACAACTCCCAATCCATGCCTCATGATTGACAAAGGTGAGACAATTGTATTAGATGGCAAACGAACCTCTTTTATCTTTACAATTGCTATGCGATTTTTCTCAACTCTTACGTCTTCAGCTGCTATTAACACCTTCCAATAAGCGTAATCCGAAGTCTTATACATCTGAGAAGTAGCATCAACTCGTTTAGATTCCGCTTCAAGAGTTTCAAAATCTTTTAAGTAGACGATTTCAGCCGTCATCTAATATAATGATATATCATTAATATTATATAACGCTTCCGCTTAGATTAAATCTTAAATCTTAGAACTTAACCTTCGCTATGTTCGATGAACTGAAGAGTATAACAGATGTTTATCCCGCAAGTGAAGCTTACAAGTACGATGAAACTCCCAAGACTATTTCTCCAAAAGCTGTAGATGACTTCGTTGTTGTAAAGCCTAAAAGCCCTGAAGAAGTTGCAGAGGTTTTGAGATTTGCAAGTGAAAACAGGATTCCCGTATTTGTAAGGGGTGGTGGGACTGGTTTAAGTGCCGGAGTTGTTCCAACTCAGAGCGGAATAGTTCTATCAACTGAAAGATTAAAGAAGCTTGAGATAGATTTTGAGAACAGAATTGCAATATGCGAAGCTGGAGTGACTCTGAAACAGTTAATCGAAAAAGTAGAAAAGTTAAACTTGGATTTTCCTATTCACGTCGCTGAGACTGCAACAATTGGCGGAATGGTCGCAACTAATGCCGGTGGGATTAAAGCTCTTAGATATGGAACTATGCGAAATTTTGTACTTGGCTTAGAAGTTGCACTACCGAATGGTAAGATCTTAGAATTCGGTTCAAAGACTTATAAGAATTCGAGCGGTTATCAACTTCAGAGCTTAGTAGTGGGTAGTGAGGGAACTCTATGTGTAATTACAAAGGCTTATCTAAAACTCATACCAAAAACAGATGAGATTTTCATAGCAATTCCTTTCAGAGATTTTTACAAAGCTATTAGCAGTGTTGTAAAGATTTTAGGTTTGGGAGTTTTTCCATCTGCGATAGAGTTTATGGAGTTAGAGGCTGTAAAAATAGGTGAAGTCGTAAGTGGTAAGAGATGGGTTTGTGATGAGGGTGAAGCACATCTGTTGATCATAGTCGACAGATTTGAGGATGCAGAGAAAATAGCTAAAGTCGTTGAAGGAAATGCAATTGACGTATTCATAGCTACTTCAAGGAGAGAGAAGCGAAATCTAATAGAGATAAGGAAATCAATATACGAGGGTTTAAGGAGAGATATAATCGAAATTTTAGATATATGTATTCCTCCAGCGTACATCCCAGAATACGTATATAAAAGCAAACGGATAGCAGAGAAATATGGGATTAAACTCATAACTTATGGGCATGCCGGAGATGGGAACATTCATCAACATCCATTGGTATTCGAAAACTGGCAGGATATATACTTCGAGTTTAGAAAAGAGCTTTTTAGACTTGCCAAAAGCTTTAGTGGTGTTTTAAGTGGTGAGCACGGAATTGGATGTATTAAAGTCAACGAGTTTAAGCGATTCGTTTCACGAGAAAACCTTGAGATCATGAGAAAACTCAAGTGTGTTTTTGATCCAAACGGAATATTAAATCCAGGAAGAGTAATTTAGTCGAAATCTTTCTTTAATTTTTCAGCAATCAGCTTCGCTACGCTCACGTGGCTAATTGGGCTTGGTATTGTATCGGTTGCAATTACGTCTTCTATTCCAGCTTCGAGCATTCTAATCATCGCATCCCCCGCAAGAATTGCATGAGTGCATGCTGCAAAAACCCTATTACATCCAGCAGATCTCAGGATTTTCGCCGCTTGACAAACAGTTGCACCAGTAGATATTATATCGTCTACGATTACAGCATCACCTTTAAGCTTTAACGGCTGTCTCTCCATTATTACATTCTCTGCATCTATCCTTATCTTCCTCAAAACTATTATATCAGAATTCAAATCCCTGCAGAACTCCTTAGCCCAAAACAGAGCATTTTCATCTGGTGCAACAACTGTGAAATCCCTTGAGAAGTTTCTTAAGCAGTAATCTGCGAGTAATTTCATCGCAGATATGTTTACGAATTCTACTCCGAACACATCAGTTCTATTCGGTAAATGAAAATCCACAGCGTATATCCTTTCAATTCCAGAAGACTTAAGGATTTTAGCAAGTAACTTGAGTGGTATGGCTTCACCTCTTATCCTTCGCTCAAGAGTTCTTGAGTATGCTATGTATGGAAACACACAGCTAACAGATCTCGCTCCGACGTCGTAAGCCGTCTCAGCTATCAAAGCCGTCTCAAGTATTACTTCATCTGGATTCGGATACATCGAATTAAATATCACTATATCCTCACCGCTGATGTCTGTAACAAATCTGAAGTACTTCTCACCATCTGGATACCTCATTAATTGGGAGTAGCAGATTGGATAATTCGTTATCTTCGAAACCTTTATAGCCATTATTCCATTCGTTCCAGGAAGTAGTAGTGGCATAACCTAAATTAGCCAAGCGAAAATATATCAAATTTGAGGTTGAAAAACTTTAAAGACTTAATACAACTAATTTTATGAATCCCGAGGAGAGGATTGTTAAAAGGTGGACTGATACGTTTTTTGCGAGATATCCAATTAAGCCTATAAACGAAATAGTTGAATACGTAAGAGAAGCTACAACAAAGATTTTCAACGAAGTAATAAAGGGCTATTACGGAAAAAAGAGTAATTTAGAGGTTGATGATGCATTGGATGATTTAATGCGTTTTCTTGCAAGTGATGTAAACTTATCTCCAGCTGATAGCATAAGACTGATAGGTAATTTAAAGTATATAATCGCGGATGAGATGAAGTTAAACAGCGATGAAAGACTTAAACTGTTTGAAGTCATAGATGAAGTCATCTATAAGGCTTTTGACTACTACATGAAGTGCAGAGAAAAAATATTCGAATTGAGACTGAAAGAGAAGGATAGAGAAGTAGAAATAATGAGAAAAATATTAGAATGTGCAAGTAGAGCAATGAGGAATTCTAAGCCTTGATTCTATCTGGACTGAACCCCTTCTTAACAAGTAGATCTTTAACCTTATTCACGTGATTTCCTTGCAATTCGATTACACCGTTCTTAACAGTTCCACCACATGCAAGCTTCGTCTTTAGATACTTTGCAAGTTCTTCCAAGTCTATTTCATTGCTGTTAATACCTTCGATAATCGTTACCTCCTTACCGTATCTCCTCTTAGCAGTTCTGATTATTATAAACTGCTGCTCCTTCGCCACTTCTTCACAAACACACAAATCCTTTGGCAAACCACAAATTGGACAGATCTCGGACATCTCCTCAAATCACACCTCCTTTTTAAGGAAATTCGAGCACATTAAATTTTAAACTTTCGGTTAAAACAGAACGGAGGGTATGTGTAATAACTCAACTCCATCCTTGTAGACGGTAATATCCCCACCACTTTCAGATACAACTACTGCAATCGCCTTTGTCTCCTTCGTTATCGATGCACAAGCTATATGCCTACCTCCTAAGCCCAACTTTATCTTTACGTTTAAATCCCTGGCAGAAGTAGTCTCTATGTATCTGCCAGCCGCAACTATTATTCCGTTTTCATCAACAACAAAAACACCATCTAACTGAGCGAATTCCATTATGCTCTCCCAAGTCTCAGGATTCTTTAAATCTCTCTCCTTTTCGTCATGCCCTTTATACGGATTTAGGATTATCTGGCTAGACCTCTTTAAAACCTCCTCTACATCACCTATTACAAACGCCGTGCCTATTCTTCTTCCCTCCCTCCCTTTTTGTGCTATGTTTAGCGAGACGAGAAGAACAGCTTTCATAACTTCTGGGTTTACTCTCTCTGCACACTCCTCAATGGCTTTCCATATACTACTTTTTTCCGGATCTACTACGATAACACCTTTGAGTGAATCGGTATCCAAAACTGCCACAGCCTTTTCAAATTCAAAACCCTTTAAGTATAGTAGTGTCGACAGGTATTCTTTAATTCTATACATGTAAGAAAACTTCTCGGCTAAAACCCTGTCCGGACTTTCTTCGAAGTAGTAAACCAAGCTGTCTAAAACCGTTACATACCTCTTTGGAGCTACGATGATGTCAAATCCCTCTATTTCTACATCGTTTACATCCGATTTCGTTACGAGTGCGATTGTTTTTATATTTAAGTTACTTGCAATCTTAGCAGCACTTTCGAGTAAAATTTTTAGCATCGAATTTAATATTTGTCAAAAACAATTTTAAGTTTACGCAGAACAGCAAAGCTTATATTTGCTTGATTTAATCGAACTTAAAATGTTGAGTAGAGTTCTGTTTCCAACGGATTTGTCGTTTTATAGCAAGGCGATAGTCGGCTACTTACCAGATTTTAAAGAGATAGGTGTAAGAGAAATCGGGATTCTATTCGTGGTAAACACGAGTAAGATAAGTACTGTGAGTGGTGGAATAGACATAGAGAAGTATATCGAGAGTGAGACAAGAGAAGCAGAAAAACATCTTCCTGAGATCGTAAATATAATAGAGCAGTACGGAATTAAGGCGGAAGTAATTAAACCGTTTCCAGTCGGAGATCCAGTAAACGAGATACTTAGATTCTCAGAAGATTACGATATGATTGCGATTGGTTCGAGGGGGAGGGGGATAATAAAGGAGATATTCTTGGGAAGTATCTCAGAAGGTGTTGTAAGGAAGGCAAAAATTCCGGTTTTCGTCTTTAAATTCAAAACAGATGGTATGACATGCACAAAATGCCATCCACATTTGTTTGAAAGGGTGTTAGTGGCGTATGACTTCTCAAAGCATTCTGAAAAGGCATTAAGATACGCTAAATATGTAGTAGAGAAATCAAAAGGTAAACTATACGTCTTGCACGTTCCAGAAGATCACAAGGAGTTAGAAGTGGAAGGGGCAGAAATGATAATTAAAAAAGGAGTTCCGGCAAAAGTCGTATTAGAGGTTGCAGATGAGATCGATGCAACTTCGATATTTATGGGATCTCGGGGATTAAACCCATTAAAGTCTATAATACTCGGTAGTACTTCCGATGTTGTTTTAAGAAGATCTAAAGTTCCAGTGTTCGTATGCAGGGAAGTGGAAGATTGAGAGGGAGGGCTTGGAAGTTTGGAGACAACATATCAACAGATCACATAATCCCAGGAAGATACTACCATCTGAGAAGCAATTTGCCGGAGTTGGCTAAGCATGTAATGGAGGACGCAGATCCAGAGTTTACAAAGAAATTTAAAAGAGGGGACTTCATAATAGCTGGAAGGAACTTTGGGATGGGGAGTAGTAGGGAACATGCCGCTTTAGCCTTAAAGATAGCTGGAGTCTCAGCAGTTATAGCGAAGTCGTTTGCAAGGATATTTTACAGAAACGCAATAAACGTCGGATTACCCCTTTTAATAGCGAATACCGATGAAATAAATAGCGGTGATGAATTGGAAGTCGATTTAGCTGAAGGTGTCATTAGAAACTTGACAAAGGGTATTGAAATTAAGGCAAAACCGTTGCCAGATTTTATGATAAAGATCTTAAAGGAGGGGGGTTTAATAGAATTCGTGAAAAAATACAGAGATATCGTTTTTTAATTTGATTATTTAACCTTTTTTAGTAGTGTCGTAAGAATGTTCCACACAGTGATCAGCCATAACACTTATAGTAGTCTAAAATCTCTTTAAGCCTTTTAACAACATCCAAATATCCTTTTACTCTGACGAGTGGGCAGAAAACGAATGTTTCTGCTCCAGCTTTTCTAAACATCTCAATCTTATCTATTACATCATCTACAGTCCCATAGAAAAACCTCTCCTCTACTAACTCGAACGGTATTTTTTCAGCAATCTCTCTCAACCTCTTAACGTTTTCATATGTAAAGGTAAATCCTATTAGATGTGGTATATCTACATTCAAGCCCATCTTTTCCAAAAACGAATCTCTAAGTGGGGACAGAAGTGATAACATCTTCGCTGGGAGTTCTATCTCTTTCACAGCTTCTTCATAGCTATCTTTAACGAGTGTGTATGCAAACAATGCCGCTTCTATTCTTTCGTTGTGTTTTCTAAGAAATTCGAGAAATCTCTTGTAATTCTTAACACCTACGCTTGCCGTTGGAATCCATCCATCTCCAAGAGTAGCAACTCTAACAGTTCTCTCGGAATTTCCAGCTATCCATATCGGAACTCTCATCTTTGGCTTTACAAACGCTCTCTTAAGCTTAAAGAACTTACCTTCAAAATCTACCTCGTTCATAGTCAAAAGCATCTTGATAACTTTAACACCCTCCTCAAACTTCGAAATCAAATTCTTTGTTTCAATTCCATACGGTATTAAGTTCATTCCTTCACCAAGTCCTAGCCCTAAAACTGCTCTACCCCCACTCAAGCTTTGAAGAGTAGATGCGAATTGGGCAATTACAGCTGGATGTCTTCTTAAGACATCGCTTACACAAGTCCCAATCTTAACTTTACTAGTAATCGTAGAGATAGCCCCAAGTAATGAGAAAGATTCATAACAGTCAAAATTTCTTATCCCAATCCCAACTAAGTGATCAGGAGTTAATACGTAATCGAATCCGATTTCTTCAGCAAATCTTGCTGCCTTAAGTATTAAATCGAGCGGATAATGGGGGAGTTGCAATCCGAATTTTAGATACATATAGATGTTAACACAGTTCGACTTATTAATCTTCAACTGGGAAGTATTTGACTTCTATACCAGCTTCTTTGAGCAATTCCAATCCTCTCTTATCTGCGTAGTCTTTTCCATAAACCACTTTCTTTATCCCGGCGTTGATTATTATCTTCGCACACGTTATGCACGGGCAATGCGTTGTGTATAGAGTAGCACCTTCAACGCTAATTCCAAACTTAGCACATTGAATTATAGCATTCTGTTCGGCATGCAATCCACGGCATAGCTCAATTCTTTCACCACTTGGAATACCAAGTTTCTCTCTCAGACATCCAACCTCATCGCAATGCGGTAAGCCTGAGGGTGCGCCGTTGTAACCAGTTGCAAGTATCCTCTTATCCTTAACTATAACAGCACCGACTTTTTGTCTTAGACACGTAGACCTCTTCGCAACAACCCTTGCTATTTCCATGAAGTATTCATCTAAACTCGGTCTCATCACTAAGTAGAACACCTAATTCTCTTAAAAACCTCTTTTCTTGCAATCATCAAATCGTATGGAGTATCGATTTCTATCCAAGGTAAGCCCCTTGTAGATTCGTAACAGAGCTTTATTCCAGAGTCTATCATCGATTGAAAAGCCTCCTCATAAAAAACCTTTTTACCCTTTTCCCTAATTACGATTTCTAAATGCTCATGCAAATCGTTTACATTTCTCTTTGGAACTCTTGCAAACCCTATGTATTCCCCATTGGCATCATCTGGAGGTATCTCCTTGCTTATCTCGACTATTCTATCGTTTTGAATCCTAACCTTCATCTCCTCCTCTCCAAGCTTTTTAACGGTATCAACTGATAAAGTCAATTCCTTTTTTTCACTCTTATGCAGATATTCGAATATCTTTGGGTGTGAAAGGACATCGGAGTTTATTATGTAAAAACCACTGTCTACTTTATCCATGGCTAAATACAAGCTGTATATGTTATTAGTTCTCCTGTAATACCTGTTGTGGATAAAGCTGAAATCGAAATCGAAGTTTTTTATCAGATATTTCTTGAGTTTATGTCCCTTATAACCTGTAACTACGACTACATCGTTTATCCCATGTTTCTTAAGTGTTTTGAGCATGTATGCGATTATGGGTTTATTACCAATTGAGAGTAAGGCTTTTGGAATGTGTTTCGTGAAGATGCCGAGTCTACTTCCATATCCAGCGGCAAGTATCACGGCTTTCATGGAAAGGGTTAAATGCATTATTATTTAAAGATTGCTTAGAGGTGATTTTTATTAAATGGGAATATGTATTAACTGAATACGTATATCGAAGGTTTTCAAGACCTATTGCAAAATTCTTAGCAAGATTCGATGTTAATCCGAATACGGTTACAATCGTAGCGACACTAATAGGTTTAGCCTCTGGATTTGTCATCGCAATCGGTAAAATAATTGAAGGAGTCATCTTGATTCTTATATCGCAGATATTGGATTGTGCAGATGGCGATTTGGCGAGACTTACAAATAGAGTTACGAGGCTTGGAGCATTCCTCGACAGAGTCTTTGACAGGTTCGTAGATTCTGCTGTAATAATCGGAATTGTGGCGTTAAGTCCATCTGAACTTTGGCTTCCCGGATTTCTTGCAGTTATTGGATCTTTTGGCGTAAGTATGTCGAGGGCTATGGCTGAAGCAGAAGGAGTCGTTTGCAAAGTCGGAATAGGTGGAAGAGATACTAGGCTTGCAATTATTATGATTGGATTGCTGTTGGGATACCTTGCGGAGACTCTATGGATAATAGCTGTGTTAGGCTTTACAACGACGTTTCACAGAATAGTATACACTGCTAAGCGGTTGCATTCCCAATAAACTCTAAAACCCTTTCGTGAAGCTCCCTCAAGATTTTCCTCTTGTCCTCCATTAATACTACGTCTTCCTCACCCAACACGTATAGGTTAAACGAGAACGGGCTTGGATATGGAATTCTGATTATCTTAAGCTCTACTTCTCTTCCGATTTTTGAGATGTAATCGATTGCGTTTTCCAAATCCATTGAGTCCTCCATTATCTCTCTATATGTCTCTTTAAGCACTGGAAAATCTGGATACTTTCTCTTAAGCATACTAAGCAACATATCTGCACTCAGCTGTTGTTTCCATACACTCTTCTCTTTACCGAGGTAATTCCTCAAAATCATAAGACTACGAACAGCTACATGCCTAAAACGTCTCCTCAGAATCTCTGTTCTATCGAGAGATTTCTTTAAATCCTCTTCGAAGTTCGAGAGATCAAATAAACTCCTTATCTCTTCATCGCTGAGAGTTTTATCCTTTGGAAGTATTAAAGCAAATCCGTTATCGCTTATGCTCATCTGAACATTGCAGTTCTTTAGCAAACCAACTCTATAAGCGAAAACCCTTGCCAAAGCGTTGTTTGCTCTTCTGCCTATTAAGGTGTGAAAGAAGTAGTAATTCCTCTCGTTTTCATATTTCTCAACTACTAGTTTTTTATCCGTTGGAATCTCACTGAACAGTTTTTGCTCTATAAAGTATCTGTATATCGCATTCGCAGCGGATTCATCTAATCTGTACTCGTTCATTAAATACTCCACAACATCCTCGTCTTTGTTTATCAATTCCTCTATAAGTCTTCTAAACCTCTGAATTCTCAAAGCTAAATCATAGCTAAGTGGAAGTTGTTCTGAAAACCAACTCGGAACAGTTGGTTTCTCTCCTTCAACCTCTTCGACGACTATACTCATTCCCCTTGCGTATAGATATCTAAAGGTTCTACCAGCTAAAACAAAGATGTCTCCCTCTATTAACCTCTCAGCAAATTCCTCCTCAACTTTTCCAACTAATCTCCCATCTTTCGTTACAACGGATATTGCCACCTCATCCGGAATTGTTCCGACGTTTAGGTAGTATATCGGTCTTAAGAGCTTTGATCTCCTTCCAAACTCTTCAGCTTTTTCATCAAACCAAATCTTAGCATAAACCTTCTCCTTCTCTAACTCAGAATACCTTCCAGATAGATATCTGAGAACCGATATGAATTCATCTTTAGTCAAATCCTTATACGGATAAGCTTTTCTGATTAGAGATAAAGCTTCGTCTACTTTCCACTTCTTCTCTATAGCCATTCCAACTACATGCTGACATAATACATCTAAACACTTCTTTGGGATTCTTATTCTGTCAAGTCTTCTCTCCATTGCCTCTTTTGCGAGAACTGTGCATTCAACTAAGTCGTCTTGATCAACCACTACTATCCTTCCGACGCTAACCTCATGCAGTTTGTGTCCACTCCTCCCAATCCTCTGCAGAGTCCTATTTATACTCTTAGGAGAGCTGAGGAGAATTACCAAATCTATATATCCTATGTCTATTCCAAGCTCAAGAGACGTTGAAGATACAACCGCCTTGAGTTTACCCTCTTTAAGCTCTTTTTCAACTTCAAGTCTTACCTCTCTGGAAAGAGAGGAGTGGTGAGCCCTTATCGGTAAATCTATTCTCTTCTTCAAATGGTATACCACTCTTTCAGTAGCACTTCTCGTATTCGTGAATATCAAAGCAGTCTTAGAATTCATCACAAGCTCTGCAAGTAAATCGTATAACCTCTCACCTATCTCTTCAGCTGAAGCGTTAAAGAAGTCACTGATCGGAGATAGAACTTTTATATCTATTTTCTTTTCAAAAGTGACATCTGCAACTATGCAATCCCTTCCAACACCGACTAAGAACTTTGCAACTTCTTCAAGCGGATGGATTGTGGCTGATAAACCTATCCTAACCATTTTATCCCTTTGTAACCTTTCGAGTCTTTCCATTGAAAGTGTTAGATGGACTCCCCTCTTATTCTCGGCCATTGCATGGATTTCATCGACTATCAAAAACTTTACATTTGACAGATATTTAGAAAACTTGGGACTGCATAAAACTATCGCAAGCGTTTCGGGAGTTGTTATGAGTATATGAGGTGGCTTCTTAATCTGTTTTTGCCTCTCCTGCTGGGTAGTATCACCAGTTCTGACGGCAATTCTAATCTCTTGAAGTTTTACACCTTTTTTCTCTGCAAGCTCGTATATCTCCCTTAACGGCTCTTCCAAATTCCTCCTTATATCGTTGTTCAAAGCCCTAAGCGGTGAGACGTAGACAACGTAAACTTCATCCCTTAGTTCGTTTTTCTCAGCCTTTTCTATTAACATGCTTATAGCCGCTAGAAAAGCAGCTAAAGTCTTTCCGCTCCCAGTTGGAGAGGAGATCAATACGTTGTTACCTTTAAAAGCCTCTACTATTGCATACCTCTGCGGAGGGGTAAAAGTGGAGTACTTAGACAGAAACCACTCCTTTACGAGGGGATGTAAAACCCTAAAAATCTCTTCATCACTATAGGGCTTTCCCCTCCTTATCATTAAAGCCTGTCTCTTATCTCCTTCAACATCTCCTTTATATCTCTTAGCTCATCTTCTAATCTCTTAATCTTCTCCTCAAGAGCTCTAACTCTATCATCAACATCAATTGATACTTCTTTCCTACCCAATACTTCTTCTATCAGTGGTGCAATCCTCTTTCCAGCTACTCTACATGCATCTGCTCTTTCTCTTCCCTCGGCAATTGCAATTGCCATTTCATAACAACCACTGTATCCACATCTTCCACAGTCCAGTTTTGGAAGTAATTCGTATATCCTCCGAGCCTTCTCCTCCAATTCCGGTTTAACGTATTCAGGAGTTGGTATCTGTGGATAATACCTCCAACACCAGCCTCTTCCCCAACCTCTTCCTCTTCCACTCCAGCCCCACCACATCTCTTAAGGTGTTACTCTAAATACTTCAGCTTTTCGATTTCAGATCACATAAATTGCAGGCTTTCCGGGCATAGCTGATCTTTTCTTCTCCTCCGGAATTTGATCTGGGCTTATGCATACCTTCAAACCCGTTTCACTTTCGATGAACTTTGCGTTTTCTTTGAGTATCTTAAGTTCATCTAGTGGCTTTTCTGGGAGTAACCCCTCCTTCTTCTCCCTAAAAGCCCTCTTAACGAAATTCTTTACATCTTTTGCTATACTCCTAAGCTTTTCATCTCTCATGAGTTCTTTCATAGCTTCTCCAATGTTTTCACATCTCGCAACTACCTCTAAAGCTTTTAACTTCCACTCGTCCGCTGGATAAATGTAGACGATACTCGGCTTTTCTACGAACTTCTTGACTTCGTTTATGTCCTCTATAAGTGTTTTTATGTACTCCTCAGTAGCTTCAGCTTCGATATCTATCTTGCTCTCGTCGTACTCTGGATACTTCTCAACGCTTATAAAGGTGTCATGCTTCATATGCCATAACTCTTCGCATATGTGTGGGGCAAACGGTGCTAAGAGCTTAAGCCAGTCATCGAGTATTAGGCATAGGTTTTTGCCCCCCCTCCTCAAATACCATCTAACGTATGACATCATCTCAAAGAATGCCGCATTAACAGCTCTTCTCGTCTGAAGTTTGTCCATAGCTTCCCTCGTCTCTTTAACAACTCTTTGGAACTTGCTCATAAGCCATCTGTCAAGTGTTGTGATCTCTTCAGGTTCTTTTAGGTAGTTCTCCGCTACTACGTTATAAAACCTCTGCAAGTTATCGGCAAGACCCTCTACCTCTTTGCTACGCCAATCCGCATCGTTGTCGTATTCAGCCGCATGTAATATATATAGCCTTGTGACATCAGCTCCATACTGTGAAACCGCTCTTTTCATAGTTAGTAGAGGCCCCTTGCTTTTACTCATCTTCTTTCCTTCCAAGCTAACGTAACCGTTGACGGCTATAGCCTTAGGCCAATACTTTTCTGGAAATATCGCTACGTGATGAAATATGTAAAACAATAGATGATTCGCAACCAAATCCTTACCGCTGCTTCTCAAATCCACTGGATACCAATACTCAAACTCCTTCCTGATCTGTTCTATTAAGGTTTTATCGAGTTTTGAAGATTTTGCAACTTCTTCAATATCTCCTATGCCGAGAAATACGTAATCGAAGAACTCATCAGTCATGTTTTCAACGCCAAGCTTACCTTCATTTATAAACTTGGCTAATATGTAATACGCCATGTATATCGTCGAGTCGGATAGGCTTTCGATTAACCACTCCTTATCCCACGGGATTCTTGTTCCAAGCCCCCTCCTCCTTGCACAGGCTTTATCTCTAAGCCATTCTATCTTGTTCCTAAACTCCTCCTTGTAATAACTTGGAATTATGTTCATCCTCTCCAAATGCTCTAAAACCCTATCTTTCCACTCTGGATTTGAGTAGTTCAAGAACCACTGATCTCTAACGACTTTCACAACGCATTTTGCGCCGCATCTACAAACAACGGGTTTCTCGCTGAATTCGTAGAATACATCTCCATATCCCTTTTCAATCAACTCCCTGTGAATCAGATCTTTTACTTCTGAAACCCTCATTTGGGAGTACTTCCCAGTTGTTTCAAGTAGAATTCCCATGTGATATTCCCTCTTGTAAAGGGTTTTCGTAGCCTTCTCTAAAAGCTCAAGGTCTTTTTGACTCTTTACTTTGAGTTCCTCGACGATCTTCTTCGCTGGAATTCCTTCCTCATCTCCAACTCTTATTAGAATTATTGGCTCAATCGATTTCACAATCTCTTCAATACTATATCTTTTGAGAGTTTCATCGTCCCTCTTTAAATCCTCTATTGCGACGTAGTCAAATGGAGCATGAGCTGGAACACTCATAACTACGCCCGTGGCGTTGTCTGTGTCAACGAATTCAGCTGGCAAAATCGGAATTTTTATCCTGTTGATTATACTCAATATCTTTTCGATTTGCGATCTAATAGCTGGTGTTGGATCTCTAATCTTCTTCACGACTTCTTCGATATGCTTAACGGCTTCATACTTCGATTCGTATGGATAAATTATCACAACTCTATTCAAATCGTATTTGTCTTTGATAGCGAATTCAATCAATCTGTTAAACTCCTCTAACAAATCAATGTAGTATTCATCTAATAAAACCGGATTTATCACAAACCTTCCTACAAAATCCTTTGCATCCACCTCTTTCAAGAATTCGACTTTCTTTTCGGTATAAGTTAGCTTTTCGTATGCCTCTTTACTCACAAACCAAATTTCATTATCAACTCTTGCAAGGACGTATTTAGTTGGTTTAACCCATATGTTCGTAACACCAAATACCGTTTCCGGTCTTAAAGTTGCACATGGAAATACGATTTTACCGAATTCTTTGTCTTCAACGTAGAATTTTATTACAGTGTATTCGACTATTGTTGCCTCTTCCCCTATTAATATGTCGTGATCTTCAACTGGATTTTGATCTCTTGGGCAATATCGGACTGGATGCGTTCCCTTAACAACTAGCCCCTTCTCCTTAAGTTTCCAATACTGCCACTCTATAAACCTCTGATATTCCGCATCAGTTGTAGTGAATATCCTACGCCAGTCTATTGAGTATCCTATGTTTTTCAAAGCGTTTAGAGCTTCTTTGGAGAAGTACTCTACAATGCTTTCAGGAGTTGTTAGGGTTAACAGAATCTCTTTAGGGACATCGTGGTACTTCGTGTAGACTTCAATAGTCTTCTCATCTCTATTTCTTATCAATTCAGCTAATCCTATAATCGGAGTTCCCGTAACGTGGAATCCCAATGGGAATAGGACATTATAGCCTTTCATCCGCATATACCTTGCAAATGCATCCCCAATCGTAAAGGTTCTACAATGACCGACGTGTAAATTACCATTAAGGTATGGATATGGAACAGTTATGAAAAACTTCTGCCTTCCATCGGGTTCAGCCTCAAAAATACCAGCTTCCTCCCAAGCTTTCTGCCATTTCTTTTCAATCTCTTTAAAATCTACCATGATAGCTTGTAATGGTTTGAGTTAAAAAAATTTCAGATAAGCTTCATGATCCGTGAACATTAATATCTCAACAAATTTTAATGAAGTTGAAAGAGGATATTTAGGGGCTAAATTTGTTTGAACGAGGAAGAACTCCAAATGTAGTCAGATTACTCGGAATAGCAACCTACATTCAGACATCTTCAACAAAGAGAGCAGCTAAAATCTTTTCCTAGATTCATCTGGTTTCTCACACAGCCACTTGGAAGTAGTGTAAAATTTCGACTGAGAAAAAGCTAAGAAACATAATTGCGTTAAATGAAGCTATCGTCAAAGTTAACAAAAAGCGATATTACATCCCTTCAGCGATAGATGTTAAGAGAAATGA
>CAYWXE010000013.1:0-28016 GCA_964462505.1 uncultured archaeon
AATATACTTAAGCTTATGATCTTCAGTTTTATCCCTCTGTGGAATTAAATTCATAATTCTTCATACCTTATAGGGTGTAAAGCTGAGAATTATGAGTTTACTCTTCTTTAATTATAATTTTATAAAATTCTTTAGTTCAATCGGATTTATATTTCTCGATGATCTCCCTAAATGCATTGATAACGTAATCCAACTCTCCCCAATTCAAACCGTAAGTTGAAAGCTTGAAGTACCTCGTCAATCCCGGCTTTATCCCGTGAATTCTTCTCTTCTTAAGTTCATAGTACAAAAAGTATCTACCCTTCTTCGCCCTTTTCGAAATATCATAAAGGTTTTCTGCATGAAAAAACATTAAATCGTGGTTGTGGGGCTTATCTCCCAACTGTTTTATTTCAAGTTCTTCCATGTTCGACGCGAAATACCTCGCCTTTTTCACTTCCTCATCCCACTTCTTAACCCTCTCCTTGACATGCGGAAATGAAGCCATTAATGTCATGATCGCTACACCTCTAACACTACAACCCAGCAACTCTACTTCCTTGTTCTTATACTTCTGAGATCTCTTCAAAACGACATCAGCCCACTCCTCTTTCATACCCAATACTCCTATCGGGCCAGTTGAAGCCATAGACTTATGACCACTCCCAACTATGAAATCCGCTTTTATTCCACTTAGCTTTATGGGCATTCTTCCAACTGCATAAGCGGCGTTTACAAGTAGTGGAACATCGTAATCGCTACATATCTTTGCAATCCTCTTAACATCTGGTAGATTTCCATAGTTCCCATCTGGATAAGTCACGACAGCTAAAACTACTTCTCCCCTCTTTTTAGTTTCTTCTAAGACTTCCGCATATCTATCGGCTTCAATCTTAAAATCAGGATAACCAGTATTCGGGACTTCTGCTATATTTAATCCAGCCCTTTCAGCAGCTAAATAGCTTGTGTAATGTGCATTTCCATCTAAAACAACCCATGCATCTCTTTTTGCTAAGCTGTGCATTACTATGAATTTCGATTCTCTAGCTCCATGGGTTATCCTTGCAACATCACAACCCAAAAACTTAGGCAACTCCTCATGAATGAAGTCGTGTATGGGCGGATTTCTTATCTCTTCAAGTCTTCCCTGACAGAAGTCGCATATGCTGTATCCATCTCCCCACTCGAGTAAAGCCATCTTTGCATCTTCTGTAAGTCTTCCCCCAGTTTGAATCGGATCGATGTTGATAAAACCCTTAGTCTTCCTCTCGAATACCATCTCTAAAATCGACTCGCTAAGTCGTTATAACCGTTACTGCATAACTCGCCACCAAAGCTATTGTTGGTGTTAAAATCCAGCTGAACACTATTTTCCTCAAGAACTTGATCCTAACAGATCTCAAACCCTTGTAAATTCCAACTCCACTCACAGCACCTACTATGCAGTACGTAGTTGAGACAGGCATTCCCAAAATCGTAAAAATTAAAACCGTAATACCTGCTCCAAATTGAGCGGCAAATCCAGAAAATGGATCTAAAGCCGTAATACCTTTCCCAATCGTCTCGATAACTCTGAAACTTATAAGCCTAGCTCCGAGAAATAGCATAAAGGCTCCAAGTAAACCGGCTTGAAAGTAGTTTAGAGTTCCGTGGTAAACAGCTGGGGCTAAAGCCGTTGCAAGCTCGTTTGCTCCAGTGTTGAAGGCTATTACAGAGCCACTTATAAATAGTAGTCTTCTAACGATTCTTTCAATTTTAAACATTGGGATTTTAAAGAGAACTTTTTCGAGCGTGAAGTATACAGCCACTGCAGACAGAAAAGCTCCAAATGGGGACATAATCCACGAGAGAACTATTTCGATTACTGTCGATGTATTTATCGATTTTCCCAAAGCGAGAGCTGATCCTATTATTCCAGCTACAATAGCCTGATGACTTGACACCGGCATTTTAAAAACGTTTGCACACACTATTGCAATAGATGCAAGAAAGAGTGGAACTACTACAATTCTCTCCTCAACTTCAGCTATTCCTTCACCAACCGTATACATGACGTTTCTTCCACCGATTATCAACCCAATTAACACTAAGATAAACAACAAGTAGATAGCTCTCTTAAGACTTAAAACTCCACAACCTATGCATATTCCGTAGGAGTTACTTGTGTCGTTAGATCCTATTGCAAATGCTATTGTTATGCATGCAAGCAGTTCGAGCATTGCAACTTATAAAGGGTTGAAGACTTATTGATTTCGATGAGCACGGTATTTGACTTATTTGCAGATAGATACGACGAGTGGTATGAGAAAAATATCGAGTTGTATAAGAGAGAACTCGAAACGGTTGAGAAGCCAAGAGGCCTATCGTTAGAGATTGGTGTAGGAACTGGAAGGTTCGCATCTCCACTTGGAATCGATATCGGCATAGATATATCTGTTAAGGCTTTGAACATAGCCAGGCGAAGGGGTGTTGAAGTCTTAAGAGCTGATGCGAAATCACTCCCATTTAAGGACTCGATCTTCGACTACGTTTACGTAATATTTACACTCTGCTTTTTAGACAACCCAATAGAGTCGCTTAAAGAGACTTATAGGGTTTTAAAGGATTCTGGATTTTTGATCGTTTGCATAATTCCAAGGAATTCTGGATTAGGCGAGAGATACGCTAAAAGGAGAGATAGCCCGTTTTACTCAATTGCAAGGTTTTACACAGAATCAGAGGTATTTGAAATGTTAGACTCATGCGGGTTTAAGGTAGTAGAAGTCAAAAAAACAATGTTGCTCTACAGCTACAACGACTTCATCTGCATTAAAGCTGTGAAAAAGGGTTTATAGAAGAGGATTGCAGGAGTTATATTATGATGAAGCAAATTCTATAATAAAAACTAAACTAAATGCTTTAAAAAACCTCGAAAAATATATAAATCACTTGATACTTATTACATTCAAGTGTTCTCAGTAAAAACGCCAAAATTTTATCTATACTTTATTCTGCTTTGCTTTTCCTATACGATAAAGTGAAAACTACTCTACTGCAGATGTTAAAAGGGAATGGAATGTATTGAAAGTATTAATAATCTAATCCTGGAATACTGTGAGTTTACAGGTTCTGGAACTGAAATAGGTTTTTGAATATAGATTTTATAATTTATATGGAATATAATTAAGGTTGCTAACAACATAGCTGTAAAGGTATTTAACAACCACGAGTAGTAATGAATCGAAGTATATGAAAGTAGTAGTCGGCACTAGAGGTAGTAAACTCGCATTAGCTCAAACTAAAAGAGTAGTAGACAAGCTCTTAAAAGAGGGTTATGAAGTAGAAGTGAAGATAATAAAAAGCACTGGTGACATAATGAAGGATAAACCATTATACGAATTTAAGGGATCTGGAGCATTCGTTAGAACACTTGAAAGAGCTTTAATCGAGAGAAAAATAGACATAGCCGTTCACAGCTATAAGGATATACCGAGTAAGAGGATTGAAGGAGTCTCAATTGCGGCTGTTTTGGAGAGGGATTCACCTCACGATGCATTCATTGCAAGAGATGGATCCACAATCGATACGATTAAGAGGAATGCAGTTGTAGGAACTTCAAGTCTTAGGAGAATTGCTCAGCTGAGACTTTACAGAAAAGACTTCAGATTTGAGAATATAAGGGGTAATGTCGACACGAGACTTAGAAAGCTAAGAGATGGACTTTACGATGCAATAGTTTTGGCAGAGGCTGGACTTCAGAGATTGGGACTCGATAAAGAGGTAAAATACCAGAGGTTGCCAATAGAAAAGTTCGTTCCTTCAGCAAATCAAGGTATAATAGCTGTAGAGACTAGAAAAGGTGAGGAAGACGTAGTTGCATTTATAAACAATGAAAAAACTATGCTCGAAGCGGAAGTGGAAAGGGCGGTTTTAAGAGAGCTTGGAGTTGGTTGTGCAATTCCAGCTGGAATTTATGCGGAGTATAAAGGCAATAGGATTAAACTGATATGTCAAATAATCAAGGACAGAGAGATTAAAGTTATTAAATTCTTAAATCCAAAAACAGCTGTAGAAGAAGCTGTAGAGATAGCAAGAAATCTTAAATCTGAAATTAAATGAATTTAACAACTCTTGTTAAGGCAAGTAAATTGAAAAGACTTCAACATCTAAACGTTTATATCGATTAAACGTAAACTAATCATATGAATGAAAGCACGTTTGAGTATAAAGGAGTTGAAATAACCTTTCTAAAGCATGCGGGATTTAAGATAAAGGGGAAAAACATCACGATTTACATAGATCCCTACGAAGTCCCGAAGATGGAGAGAGCAGACATAATTCTCGTCACACATGAGCACTTCGATCACATGGATGTTAAATCGATTAAGAACTTAGCAGATAAAGACACTGTTGTAGTTTATCCACAGGGTAGCTATATAGAGGGCTATAAAACTGTAGAGGTTAAAGAGGGGGACAGAGTTGAAATAAAAGGTGTAAAAATCGAAGTAGTTCCAGCTTACAACATCGATAAGCCTTTCCATAAGAGGGGTTTAGGTGTCGGTTATATAGTTGAAGTAGACGGTGTTAGGATTTATCACGCCGGTGATACGGATAGAATTCCAGAGATGAAGGAAATAGAAGTCGACATTGCTTTACTCCCAATAGGTGGAACATACACTATGAATGTAAAAGAAGCCGTAGAAGCCGCAAAGGACATAAAAGCTAAGTATTACATCCCTATGCATTACGGAGTAATTCCAAATACCGAAGCAGATCCAAACGAGTTTAAGGTCGAAGGGGCTATAATCTTAAAACCCCTTCTCTGATCTGATTTTTATTCATAGTTCTTTTGTCCATTTGCCGCATATCACCCTACTTTATTATGGAATAAAAATTTAAATTTAAAAATTTAAATTAATTTTGAATTAAGGGTAAAAATTATGTCTCAGATCTCTTTAATTCTGCTACAACAAAGCTATATCCCTTCTGGCAAGTGTCTGGAGCATTACCGATAACCTTTTCAACTATTAAAATCTCTCCATCTCTTAACTCAACTGGGTTGCATAACGAATACATCTTGCAATCGAACTTCTCACACTTTTTAGATCTATAGTGGAATTTTGCACCTTCAACAGCCATCTTCGAATCTATTAGTGCTATTATTGGGAGTTCAACGACTTCTACAGCTATAACTCCCTCATCGTGAAGAGGGCATTCGTGAACTTCCCCATCTCTTAAGCCGATTATCTTATACTTTGCTCCCTCTCTAAGCCTTAAACAAACCTTTTTCAGCTTACAATTCTCACATTCAGATTTCCCACCGAGGAATGTGAACTCAACACCGATCTTAGCCCAATCCTTCCCGCAGAGGGTTATTATCTTATCTACTTCCATACACTTCACCCCAGTTTAAGCTCCATGAGGTCTTCAGCTATTATTGCATTAAACTCTAAGAAGTTTAATATCTTATCTCTATCTCTATAAGCCATTGGATACATATGAGTCAAGTATAACTTTTCAGCTTTGCAGTACTTTAGCAGTGGTTTTAGGTTTTCTGGAGTTGTATGATCGTAAGTTTCATAGCCAAACGTCAGAGACATCTCGTGAATAATTACATCGCATTCAAGTTCTAAGAACTCTTTAAACGGCTTTGTGTCACCGCTTATAGCTAAGCAGTCATCGATTAAATAGCCTCTACTCTCAATCGAATGAATGGTCTTTATAGCTTTAAACTTCAATCCGTTTATCTCGAATTCATCATCCTCGTAAACTCTAAACTTTAACTTCCTCCTCAAATATGGATACGCCTCAAGTAATCCCTCAACAACGCTTTTAGTCCCTCTTGGCCCAAATACATCTACAGAACTACAGCCGAGAAGCCATCTTGCCTTTAAGAAGTTTAGAAGATCACCGTTGTGATCGAGGTGGTGATGGGTTATGCAAATAGCATCTATCTCCTCAACACCTACTCCTATCTCGTTAAGTCTCATAACTGCACCGATTCCAATATCAACGAGGATCTTTGTACCGTCAAACTCTATAAGTATAGAGCTCTGAGCCTTTTTATTATAGGGAATGGCAACACCCGTTCCGAGAAATACAATCCTCATAGTGAAATCTTAAGTGTGGATATTTATATCGGTTTATCTAAAGATTTAAGTTGGTTGCTTAACACTTGCATACAGTTCTGATCAAAATTTCATAATTATGATTACAATTGCATACATATTTCAATTGCAATATTTGAATAAAAACATATATATCTCGTTATGATGTTTTATACCTAATAGCTTAGGAGGTTTAGCCATGGAGAATTCATCTCTTACAAGCCTTATAAGTTGTTTAGAGAACCTGAGAACGCTTGTCGTTTACGATTCGATATACGCATGTAATACATTATTCTTTAGCCATATAGTGCCCTTTTTCAGTTCGAAGAATTTGTACATCGCTGTGTATTCGGAATCGATGTGTAGGAGATTGAGAAAGATGTATAACTCTCTTCTAAAGGTAAATCCAGACATCACAAGGGTTTTGAATAAGGCTAACGTTATAAAGATCGGATGTAGAAACAATATACCATTTGGGAGGTTTTACGAGTTTATACCTGAAGACGATTGGTATAAAAAACTCGTTGAGATCGTGGATGGGTTAGGAGAAGATGATTTGCTGATCTTGCATGGATTCTCATTGATACCAGCACTCGGTAGTAAAAGGGATTTGCTGAACTACATCAAGGTTTTGGACACTTTGCACGACGATGTAACAGTTATAGGGAGATTTGTAAGGGATTTGTACAGCCAAGACATCACGAGGCTAATTGAAAGGTATTACGATGTGACCATAGACATAAAAAAGGATGAGATAGGATGTGATGAGTGTTACGTGTTGAGTATAAATCAGAGCTTAATAGTTGACATAAAACCGAGAACGATTGGGAGATTTAAAATCTGGGATTACAGGTTTGTAGAGTATCAACTATGATAAGGCTTTAAAACATCAATCCCAAGCTTTAGCTATGGTTAGGGTTTTGATTCTCTCAGACAACAAAGTTGTAAATTTAGAGCCAAGAGGTTTAAAGGCGGAATGGGGTTTTTCTGCATTAATAGAAACAAGTGAAGTCGTGTTGTTTGATACGGGGCAAAACAACATAGCTTTTGAGAACTTCATGCTTTTGAAGTGCAAAAATCCATCAAAACTCATTTTAAGCCATGGACATTACGATCACACGGGCGGTTTGATGCAATTCTTGAAAAACTTAGAAATCTCAGAGGTTTATGCACATCCTGACGTTTTCAGTGTTAGGTATTACAGGGGAAGATACATAGGGATCCCATTCAAAAGAGAGCAGATTGAATCATATGCAAAGATAATCGAACATAAAGAACCGGTTGAAGTCGTAAAGGATGTATGGGCTTTGGGTGAGATTCCGAGGAAATACGAAGCGGCATTACTTCAGGATGCATATATAATGAGAGGTGATAAAAAGGAGTTTGATGAGATAAGAGACGATCAAAGCATTGCAATTAAAACCGATAAAGGCTTATTGCTCATACTGGGATGTTGTCACGCAGGGATTAGAAATACCGTTGAATACGCTGAAGAAGTAGTTGGAGATGAGGTTAAATTCGTTATCGGTGGAACGCATTTAATAGCGTTCAAGGAACAGAAGTTGAAGGAAATAGTAGATTGGCTTAAGAAAAAGGTTAACATGATAGCTCCATGCCATTGTACAGGCTTAGAAAACGAGTTTCTTCTCATGAAAGAATTTGTAAATAGGTTTAGGATGATAGGAAGTGGAAGCGTCATTGAAATCTAAATAATTTTTTATTTCCTGCAATCCTGGTCATGATAGATTTTCGTCAATAGCTTAACCCTCAAAGCATTAAATTAGATTTGTGCAATAACAAATTATTTATTTCTTGTCAAAAATTACCGTAAGGATAAAAATTCAAAAATAAAAGGAAATCTCATGGAAAAGAGAGTTGAAGATCCCTATATTGGTGAATGTGTATTCAGAGCTAAGGTTCACGGTAGAAGAATTACGATAAGGATTTACACGACTAAGTACAAAACTGTATGGGATATTGACTCTTCAAGCTTAAACGACGTTATAGAAATCAAAATCGTTCCAAAAGGTTTAAAGAGAGTTACGTGTGATTGTGGATTCGTAGATGTGAGAGTTAACGATTTCGCGGAAATATCGATTGCTTTAACAACGAAAATCGATGAAAACACGGTAAAAGAATTACTAAGCTGGATTGAAGAGATCATAAGAGATTTCGACGTTAAAAAGATAAAAATTCTTACGGTAACGAAGATCTCAGAGGATATCCTTAAGGAGCTTGGATATGAAAGGGAGGGATTTTTCTTTGTTAAAACCTCCAAATCCTCTTAACTCTAATCGCTAAACCCCTCTCAAGCTCAACCATTTCCTTTGAACTCATCACAGCCCTACCAACTCCGTAAAACTCGTCGTTGTAAAAGACTACTAGGTCGTTAGGTCTTATACCATCACTTGCATCGATAACACCAGCAGAGAAAATCTTAGATTTCGGCTCGAAATCCGCTATTCTTACAACGTAAATTTTCTTCTTTATGAGTTCCCTCGCAACTTCTTCGTATATATCAAGCATTCCGTATTCCGTATCGATTCTTGCAATTCTTTTCTCTCTGAACAACTCTAAATCTGGATATCGTCCCTTTACTTTTCCATTTACTTCATCTATTCCGAACTGATACCTAAACATGTGATTAAAAATCTCTGCATCCAAATCAAAACCCTCATAACCCTCTATTTCTCTTTTGAGCTTTTCTATAGAAGCCTTTGAGAGTATTCCGTCTTCTGCTGTGAAAACAACGTCGTAATCAGACAAAGCTCTCTCAACAACTCTTCTATATCCGTTTTCAACGTGTGCAATTACTTTTTCGAAATCTCCCCTCTCAACGAATCTCCTAAGCCACTTAGCTACAAAATCTATTTCCTCATCAGTCCAATGACCCGTTACTGGTGTATCGTAGTTTATCGCGGGATAAACAAGCTCGAACTCCCTAGGAACTACTAACGGAGATGAGACGATTATCTCGTTAACGTTTACCCTTACCTTACTCCTTATAGCTCTGTGGGTTTTCGATGTTAAGTAAGGCTTTCTTGCAGTGCATGGCAGAATTAGCAAAACGTCTGTCTTTGGTTTATAGCATTCAACAGCTTTATTCAAGAAATACCTCACCTCAAACCTTTCAAAGCTTTCAATCGTGTTGAAGTAACATGTAGACTTCTTAAACCTCGAAAACCTCTCATCTTCTAAATCCTTAGAGAGTCTTAGTAAAATCGTTGACTCCGGCTTCAGTTTTGCCTTAGCTTCAATGTAGTTCCTCAACTCCTCTCTCTCAATTAGAACTCTGCAGAGTTCTACCTGACTCTTTAAAACTTCTGTGTTGTGCTTTGCTATCAATTCAGATCTCTCCTCGTAGCTTAAATTATCCCTCTTGAGCTTTTTGCAGAATTCACAATTACAGGTAATATTTCTTAAGTTATCGATTTTTACTTCTAAGTCGTTTAGGAAGTATATACCCTGATAAGCTTTAGAAATTGCTAAGATGTTGTCAAGGATATCTACACCTAAGTATATTAGAATTGGGATTGTAAGTGGACTTGCAGTAGCTACAGCGTAGATTGGCTTGAAATCTCTTATCTCTGCGAAAATCCTTATTAAATCTCTTGGATTTAATACCGACAAGCCAGTTAATACTCTTATAGATTTCTCTTTAGGCTTCAGAGCTTCATAGAGCTTTTCGTTTAAAAATTTAACGGGATATGGAGCGTAACCGAAATCAAATCTATCGAAGAAATCACTTTCGTTTAAATCTAAAATACATGGAGTTTTAAGTATCTCCCCATCTATTTCCAGCTTTCCAATCCTTGCAAATCCATCTCTCTTCTCAAGGTAGAATTCTATCAATAGAATTCATTAGATACGAAGGTTCAAGAATCTGTCGATTGTAATGATTGCGTTTTGTAAATTAAATTATATTTATTTTTTATATAGTTTATAACTATTTTATAAATAAAAATGATTTTTAAATGAGACTTTAAAACTTTATTAGTAATTATAATAAATTATAAATTATATATCTATTAAAATAATTATAATCTATATAGATTAAATCGAGTAAATTAGATAATAATATATTAATCTATAGTCAAATCTTAAATGTTATTTCATTTCCCTGCAGTAGAATCTCTAATCATTCAACTATCAGCTCACAATTCTTCGGTAAATCCCTTAAAAACTCTAACCACCTTCCAGATGCGTAAATTCTAAACCTCTTATCTTTATGATGCTCTACAAACCTAATAAGAATTTCAACAGCTTTTTCAATTGCCTCCCTCTCAATTAATTCTACATCTGGCATTTCAGCGTGTCCAGCTGGATACGTTTCGAGCATCTCCACTGGAACTATTCCAAAAACTGGCCTTAAGTAGAAATCAGCTATAACTCCATAATCCGTTGAAATCGTTAATTCATCTTTTTCTATATCTATTTCGAGCAAATCCCTTAAATGTCTGTCCACGCATGGTCTGTATAAACTCTCGACACCGCAGTATAGGAATCTCTTCTTAATCCTTGGATCGTATTCCTCTAAAAGCCAACCATAGTCCCTTATCTGCCTCCACGCCGCAAGGAGATATGGATGAGATCTTATCCTCTTTTCAACAAGCTCAAACAGAGAGTTATCTCTTATGGCTTGCTTTACATTCTCTATCTCCTGAAAACTCACGTATAAGTTGTGCTTTGCTAATAACTTTTCCCTTTCAGCTTTATCCATTCTCCTCAGCTCTTCAGGTGTATACTCTAAGCAGACGGGACAACTACATGGAAAATGGTTTAAGTCTTCTAACTTCTTAGTGCCATATATAGTCATATACCTGTCGTCTTTAGCGTATAACGCATAAGCAGCTGAATCGAATAAATCGCAACCCAAGGCAACTGCAATCGCGAATATCATCGGATGTCCACATCCAAACAGGTGTATGGGTTCAACTCTTATAACGCTTCTAACCTCTAAAATTATCTTCACGAGTTCTTGAAATCTATAGGAGTCGAGGAGGGGAACTACTGCGCCGATTGGATATACATCTCCTCCAAGCCCTTTAGCAATTTCAGCAGATTTCCTCCTTAAATCCAAATAGTTTGAGCCTTGAATCGGTAAAGCTAACAAACAGCCATTTCTGAACTCCAGCGCCTCTCTTTCTCTTTCAATCGTAATTTCCAAATCCCTTTCAGTAGTTTCTCTTTCGGCATCTGGTGGTGTTGGGATGTCAAGTGGGACAATTATATCTGAACATATCTCTCTTTGAAACTCTAGGATCTCTCTATTAGTTATCTCGACATCGCCGTAGACCATTAGCTGATAACTCCCGCTATCAGTCATAATCGGGAGATCTACACCTAAAAGCCTGTGAACACCCTTTTCTATTGCCTCATCTCTCATAGTTCTGTATATTATGTATGCATTTGTCATGATCGCATTAGCTCCGAATTTCTTCATCTCTATTGGTTCTATGAACTGTATATTTGGATTTACGACTGGTAGTAATGCTGGTGTCTCGATTTTGCCATGAGGTGTTTCAATTCTGCATATCCTCCCCATGACATCCTTACAGATTATTTCGAATTTCTGCATTGTTCTAAAGGCTTTGGAGCTAAAGATAAGCTTTTGGTTTATCGATATTTAACAAAACTTTTGGTAATGTGATACAAATCAACGATATGATTTCGAAGATTGAATGCTTTAATGAGCGATTGAAACGAGTTGAAGATTACGTAGCGGTTGAAGTGAAAGTAAACATATATGGAAACGACAGATTTTTAGCAACTCTGAACTGCTCACCGGAAAAGCTCGAATACTTGGCAATAGGTTACTTAATAGACATGGGTTACACGATTTACGAAGGGATTAAAAGAATTGAAGTGAGATATCCAAAAATCTTTGCGGAATTCGAAATCTGTAGACGAAAGAGAGAGATTAGTAACTTTAAATTTAGAATCGAAGAAGTATTTAGGCTAATGGATTACCTTTCGAGTTCAGAGGTTTGGAAACTAACGGGTGGAATTCATACCGCTTTAATACACTGCAATGGAGACACATTCATTTGTGAAGATGTAAGTAGGAGTTGTGCAGTCGATAAGGTTGTAGGGTTAGCAGCTAAAAGAGGAGTAGATTTCGATGAATCGATTTTAGTCGTTTCATGTAGAATCTCCGAGATAATTGCAAAAAAAGCCGCTAACGCCGGAATTCCAGTTGTGGCGAGTAGGACTGCTGTAACTACTGCTGGAATAGAAGTAGCAAAAGAAAACGGCATAACGCTACTTGGCTTTGTAAGGAATGGAACTGCAAAGGTTTACACGAATCCATGGCGTTTTGGCAAAGCTTAAATATTCGCAACTCAAATAGCTTCAGAATGTATGAAATTCGATGTCGCAATAGTTGGTGCTGGCCCTGCTGGGCTGTTTGCAGCTTATAAACTCGCTGGAAGTCTAAACGTTGCGATATTTGAAATGGGAAGAGACATATCCGAGAGGAGATGTCCGAGCGATCTCTCAGAGAGTTTCTGCACAAAGTGCAAGCCTTGCAACATATTATCTGGTGTTGGTGGGGCAGGTGGGTTATCTGATGGAAAGCTGAACTACGTAAATCCAAATTATCCATCCAGTTTCACAGTTGGCGGCGATTTCGATTTCTTGGACTCGAATTATTTAATAGAGAAGATGGAAGAAGTCGACAGGATTTTCCTTGAACACGGTGCTCCAAACGAGATTTATGGAACTGATGAAGAGAAAATAAGAGATTTCTTGAGAAAGGCGAATGCAGCTGGAATTGAATTTGTTCCCTTGAAGCAGAGGCACGTCGGAAGTGATGAACTACCAAAAGTCGTTAAGAGCTTAGAGGAGGATTTGATAAGGCAAGGTGTTAGGATATTTACAAAGACTACAGTTGTGGATATAAATCCAAGGGCTAAAGTTGTTAAGACTGATAAAGGTGAAGAGTACAGTTATGAATACCTGATATTGGCTGTTGGTAGGAGTGGTGCGTATTGGCTTGAAAAGTGGGTTAGAGATTACGGTATAAGTATTGCGGAGAATTCAAAGGCTATAGATGTCGGTGTGAGGGTTGAAGTTCCAGCTTCTATAATGGATGAGATTACGTCGATTATATACGATCCAAAGCTCAGAGTTACGACTAAGAGGCATGACGATTATATGAGGACTTTTTGCACATGTCCAAGAGGATGGGTTATAAGAGAGGATTACGGAGATTTCTGTTTAGTCAATGGTCACAGTAAAGCCAAGGAGAAATCAAATAATACAAACTTCGCATTACTTGGTAGATACGAGTTTACAGAACCTTTCGAGGAGCCAAACGAATGGGGTAGAGATCTAGCGAGGATTACAACGAAGTTGGGCGGAGGAAACCCAATAGTTCAAAGGCTTAAGGATTTAAGACTTGGTAGAAGGAGTACTGAGAAGAGAATAAAGAACAACCGTCTTATTCAACCAACGCTAAAATCAGCTATTCCCGGGGATATAACTTTAGCTTATCCGGGTAGAGTAGTTGATGACATATTAGATGCACTTGAAAGGTTAGATAAGGTAATTCCAGGTGTTGCAGACGATTCTACACTGTTGTACGCTCCAGAGATAAAGTTTTACTCGTTAAAGCTTAAAATCGATAAAGAGATGAGAACAAGTATCCCATACGTTTATGCGATTGGGGATGGAGCTGGAATAAGTAGAGGGATAGTCGGTGCTGCAGTAACAGGCTTAATCGCGGCTGAGAGTATCCTTAAGAGGTTTTGTATTACACCATAATCAATTAATTGCTCGAACTATAGCGATTTAGCGCTGTTGAGTGAAAAAATTTTAATGATATTTATCAACAAACCATGAAAAAAACTTCTCTAAAGCCCTCCTTCTATGGGAGACCTCGTTTTTTTCCTCTCCCATTTCTGCAAACGTTTTATCTCCATATAAGAATATCGGGTCATAACCAAAACCCTTCGTTCCCCTGATCTCATTAGCTATTTCACCTTCAACGACTCCTGTGAATACGTGAATATCTCTTCCATCGAAATACGCTATAACTGCTTTAAAGTACGCTTTCCGATTTTTTACACCCCTCATCAACTTCAAAATCCCCTCATTTCCAATCGTTTTAAATACGTAGCTTGAATACGGGCCGGGAAACCCATTTAAAGCCTCTATGAACAAACCGCTGTCTTCTATAAAGAACGGCTCGTTTACCTCTCTTGCAAGATTTAAAGCACTAAGTCTTGCTATCTCCTCTAAACTTTCACCCTGCGGTTCTATGTATTTCCTATTCAGCCATTTTACATCTATTCCATACCTTTCAGCAATTGCTTTGACCTCTCTAAACTTCCCTTCGTTAGAAGTTATAAAAAATACACTAAGACTTTCTCTTTGCATAATCCAACAACCCCATCGCTGCAAACTCAAGGAATTTAAACGCTATTGGTCTATTTAGTTTTGAAAACTTCTCAACATCTCTATCGACTTCTGAAATTCTCTTCATGTAATCCTCTAAATCTCCTCCAGCCTTAACGACTTCTTCAGCAACTTTATACCACTTTAAGATCTTATCGTAGCAAGTCTTTAAGATTTCTTTCCCCTTAGCAACGCCAAAATGTGTAAACGCTACATATTCAACCTCCAATTCCATCATCTTCTCAAGAGACTTTAAAGCGTCGTCTAAGCTGAAAGGTGGTGGAGTAGTTGGGAATACCATTCCATCAAAATACGTTCCGGCGGCATCACTCGGAAACAGGATCTTGGAGTTTTCCAGATAGTATACAACCATATGCGGTGCATGTCCTGGGGCGTGATAGCACACAACTGTATCCCCACCTAAATCGAATCTTTGCCCATCTTCTACTGCTAAAATCTTTTCCTCGTCTACAGGCTCAGGTTTCCCATATTTATCTGCTAACTCACCTAAAACAGATTTAGACGCTTGCCAAAGCTTCTCTGGATTTGCTACGTGTTTAGTTCCCCTTGGATGTACAAGTACTTTTGCATCTATATACTTGGCAAGTACACTACTTCCACCCGCGTGATCTATGTGGATGTGGGTATTTAGCAAGTACTTAACTTTGTCCTTCAGTCCAGCTCTCTCTAACTCCTCAAGTAAAATCCTTGCACCATTCGCAGTTCCGGGATCGACTATTGCAGCTTTCTCAAATTCAATCACGTAGCTCGCTATTAGGTTTTTCTCAGCATAGCTGAACGTATCAACTAAATAGATGTTTTTAAGAACTCTCTCCATACGTCGTGATTTACAAACGAACTAATAAATTTAATGGGGATAATCCTGTGCAATCGCCTCAGCTATTGGACACTTAAAACACTCGCCGTTGTTTATACACTCTATCGTCGGATCGTGATAACACTTCATATCTTAACATTCTTTCATTAAGTTTATAAAACCGTCGGTTACAAACGTTTTAATTCAGAAGTAGTGTTATCGATGTACATGCAAGTGGACTACGTAGTAGTGGGGGGTGGATACGCCGGACTTATGTGTGGTAAAAGCTTAATTGAAAAGGGTTTTAACGTTTTGATATTTGAAATGAGAGAAATCGGTGGAGAGCTTAGTGTTTTTTCAAAATTGGGTGATTTCAGAGAGAAGTATGAATGTTACATCGAGGAGGTTGAGGAATTGAAAAAGGAGGTTCCAGTTGAGAAGGGGACTGTTATAAAGTCTAAACCAGTTATAGTTTCATCTGAAAACGGTTTGAAGAGGCTTGAAGCGAAGAGGATAGTACTCTGCACGGGTGCATCTGATACAATTCCTTCTGAACTAAACATAGTGAGTAGGAGAATGACTGGAATATACACTTTAGACAACGCTTTGAGATTGATAGCTGAAAAGGAAAAAATTGGGAGTAAAGTACTGCTAACCGGCAGAGAAAAAATACTTAAGCTCGCTGAATTGCAGTTTTGTAGTTTAGGCTATGATACAGAACTCATCGAATTGGAGGGAGATATAAGGGTTTATGGAAAAAAGAGGGTTGAAGGAGTTGAAATCGCTGGAAGAGAATACAAATGCGATACGTTGGTAATCTGTAACGGAAGAGAGCCGTTTAATCCATTAAAGCTTAAAGGCTTACCAGTCGGAAACGTTTCTGTTTGCACTTACGACTACTCAAAAGTAGAGGAGAACGTTAAGAACTTTATATCAAAACTCTGAAAAAACATTTTTAACTCCCATTTGATTTTTCAGTATGCTAAACCTGAAGTTCAACAGAGATGGCTTAATCCCAGTAATAGCTCAAGACGTAAAGACGAAAGAGGTGTTAATGCTCGCATATGCAAATGAAGAGGCTATTAGAAAAACGATTGAAACCGGTTATGCGCACTACTGGAGTAGGAGTAGGAAGAGGATTTGGATGAAGGGTGAAACGTCTGGGAACGTTCAGAAGGTTGTTGAGATTAGAGTTGATTGCGATTGCGATGCAATACTCTATTTAGTAGAACAGAGAGGTGTAGCATGCCACACTGGGAACTACTCTTGCTTCTTTAGGAGGATAGAGGATGTACGTCGTTGATACGAGTGTAGTCGTTGCTGGAAGGGTTTCCCAAATGCTCGAAAACGGGGAGATAGCTGGAACTATTATAATCCCTGAAGCTGTAATAGCTGAACTCGAAGCCCAAGCGAACTTTGGTAGGATTAGTGGTTTTCAGGGGTTAACGGAGATAGAGAGAATTGTAGAGATTTGCAAGAAGAAGGGATTTGAAGTCATATATGCGGGGGAAAGACCAAAGCTTGAGCACATAAAACTCGCTAAGGGTGGTGAGATAGACAACTTAATTAGAAAGATAGCTGAGGAATACGATGCAACTTTAATAACATCTGACAGAGTTCAATATCTAGTTGCGAGGGCTAAAGGTATTAACACGATTTACGTTAAACCAAGAGTTGTAAAGCCTGAGGAGACGAGGATAATGTCGTTTTTCACACCAGACACTGCAAGTGTTCATCTAAGGGAGGGAATTCCACCGTATGCAAAGAGAGGAAAGATAGGGCAGTTAAAACTCGTTAAGCTTAGAGATGAGCCGATGACATATGAGGAACTGAATGAAATAGCTCAGGAGATACTAGAAGCTGCAAGGCAGGATGAAGAGAGCAGTATTGAAATCGAGAGGAGAGGAGCTACAGTTGTTCAGTTGAGGGAGCTCAGGATTGCAATTGCTGAAAGACCCTTCTCAGACAAAATGGAGATAACAGCTGTAAGACCGATTGCAAAGGTTTCACTTGACGAGTATGGGATCAGTGAAGAGCTTAAGAAGAGAATTGTTGAAAAACAGAGAGGTATTTTAATCGCTGGCCCTCCGGGAGCTGGAAAATCAACCTTCGCAGCGAGTGTGGCGAATTACTTGCTTGAGAAGGGTTACGTCGTTAAAACGATGGAAAGTCCAAGAGATCTAATGGTTAGAGATGAGATAACTCAATACGCACCACTCGAAGGGGATATGAGTTTAACAGCAGATTTGCTTTTGCTCGTTAGACCGGATTACACAATATACGACGAACTCAGGAAGACATCTGATTTCCAAGTTTTTGCAGATATGAGATTGGCTGGCGTCGGAATGATAGGTGTTACACATGCCACAAGAGCGATAGATGCAATTCAGAGGATGATAGGGAGAGTTGAACTCGGTATGATTCCTCAAGTCGTTGACACGGTTATATTCATAGAGGCTGGAAAGATTACAAAGGTTTATGAGCTCGATTTCACAGTAAAAGTCCCATATGGAATGTTTGAAGAGGATTTGGCGAGACCAGTTATAGAGGTTAAGGATTTCGAGACGAAGAAAGTAGAGTATGAGATCTACACGTATGGAGAACAAGTAGTCGTAATGCCGATAAAGGAGGATGAAAAACTCAGAGAACAGCTTGAGGAGAGGATTAGTAAATACGTAGATAACTACGAAATAGAGTTGGCTGGAAGAAGGGCTATAGTAAAAGTACCGGAGAGGTATATTCCGTATTTAGTTGGGAGAAAGGGGAGAAGAATAAAAAAAATCGAGGAAGACTTAAAGATAAGTATAGACGTAGTTCCTAAAGAGTACAAAGAGGTTGTTGCGAAGATAGACGAGACAAATAAGTATTACGTGATCCATGCAGAAGGCTTGGAGGGAAAGACTGTTGATGTATACGCTGATGGAGAATACCTTTTCACAGCTTTGGTGAGCAGTAAGGGAACTATAAGGATTAGGAAGGATAAAGAAGCTGGAAAGTTTTTAAAGTTTGCATTGGCTGAAGGGAAGGAGGTAAGACTTAAAGTCGTAGGGAGTTAAATGAGGATTTTATTTGCCCTTTTTTTCGTTTCAACCTCTGTTTTAGCAATTGCGTCTATGCCGAGATATGAAGAGGCTGGAGTTGTCGTTTTTGAAAATCCAGCTGACGTTTCGAATTCGTTTGTATATTTTCTCATAGTATTGGCTTTTACGGCTTTTGTGCTCCTATCCGTTAGGTTTAAGAGGATCTTGACCTTGATTTTACAGTTTATTACTGTTTTGGCGATATACTACGTATTGAGTCCATTTATTGGAGTATTAGCGATTTTAATAGCCTTATTAATTATTTTAATACTCGAATTCAAGCCTAATATGCTAATAATAAATGTTGCGGCGATTATGCTTGCAGCTGGTATAACGTCTATATTTGGGATAAGCTTAGAACCTATTCCAGCTATAGTTTTACTCGTAATCTTAGCTGTTTACGATGCAATAGCCGTTTACAAGACAAAGCACATGATAAACTTGGCGGAATCTGTAAAGGATTTAAAAGTTCCAATGTTGTTTGTAGCTCCAAAGAATGCTTATATGGGTGTTGGAGATGCTGTAATTCCAAACATATTAGCCGTTTCAGCACAGAGGTTTACGAAATCTCAGGTATTCCTATTCTTAAAGGTTTCGGCACTCCTTACGCTTGTGGGGGGTTTAATAGGGCTTTTAATTCTGTTGTACATAGTTGAGAGGAAAGGAGGAGCTCATCCCGGCTTACCATTTGTAAATACTGGTGCTATAATTGGATTTCTTGTTTCTAGCACTATTTCACATGTTTAGAAATCGAAAGGGTTTAATCTCTTTAACGAGACATCGATTTATGGCAATAACTCCAATGGACATATATAAGTATTTGCCGAAGACTAACTGCAAGAAATGTGGTGAAAACACTTGCATGAGTTTTGCATTCAAGCTCTTGAGTAGAGAGAAAAAGTTGGAGGATTGTACTCCTCTTTTTGAAGAGAAGAAGTATGAGGAGTATAGGAAAAAGCTTGAAGAGTTGTTAAAGCCACTTGAAGAAGCTACTGAGACTGGTTTAGTTGTTAAAGAAGAGTTGTGTGTTGGTTGTGGGAATTGTGTAGTAGTCTGTCCAGTTCACGTCGCAGAAGATCCCCAAGGAGCTGGAATTGGTAAAGGGCCAACTATAGAAGATCCCATACTCAGAGTTGAGAACGGAGTTGTAAAGATCGTTAACATGGGTAAGTGTAGGAGATATGGGAAGGAGAGGATTTTATGTGTCGCTTGCAGAGATAACTGCCCAAGTGAAGCTATAAGCTTTTTGGAGGGTTGATTATGATTTGTCCCGGATGCTCATGCCTTTGCGATGATATAGAAATCATGAACGGCGTTGTTAGAAATGCGTGTCGTAGAGGGGCTGAGATATTTTTAAAGTATAAAGAGAACAGATCTAAGCCGATTGTTAACGGTAAAGAGGTTGATGTCGATAAGGCTATAGATGAAGCCGTTGAAATACTCAAAAGCTCTAAGAATCCAGTTGTATACGGATTCGATACAACTCCAGTTGAGGTTCAAAAACTCGCTATAGACTTGGCTGAGAAGTTAAACGCCTACATAGACGACACTTCATCCTTTTGCTTAGGTGATCTAGTTGAGCTTGTGTTGAAAAAAGAAGTTCCAACTACTACTCTTGACGATGTAAGGAATTACGCTTATGTAATAGTCTACTGGGGGGCAAATCCATACCACAGCCTTTCGAGACATATGTCTAAGTATACTTACTATCCGAGGGGAGAGAAGAGACAAAAGGGGTATGAGGAGGATAGATTTCTCGTGGTTGTGGACGTAAGGAAAAGTGAGACTGCTATGCTTGCAAAGACTAATGCGAGATATATAGTTGTCGACAACGATTTAGAACTAATAGATTCCTTTTTTAAGGTAATGGAAGGAAAGGCGGCTAAATACGCTAATGAAGTCTCAGCTGTTATTAGAGAGCTTAGGAAATCTGATTTTAACGTGATATTCGGTGGATTGGGATTGAAATACGGATTAAGAGATCTAAAGCCGTTTGTAGAGCTTGTAAAGAAGCTTAATGAGATATCTCCGACCTACTTCATACCCGCTGGATTCCATGCGAACATGAGGGGTTTTAACGAGACACTGTTCGAAAAGACTGGTTTCGTGAACAAGTACAGCTTTAGGGATAACACCTCAAAGGATTCGTATGCGTTTGTAGAGCTTTTGAAAAACGATACGATAGATTCGGCACTAATAGTTGGAACGGATCCAGTTAAATCACTCCCATTTGAAATCGTTTCGAAGCTTAAGAAGATCAAAACGATCGTTGTAGATCCCAGAAACAGTTTAACTGCAAAAATAGCAGATGTCGTAATACCCTCGGCTATATCTGGAATAGAGCAAAGTGGAACAATGGTTAGAAGTGATGGTGTTAGAGTTAAGCTTGACGTAATCGAAGAGAGGGATGTAAACGATTACTACGTGATGAAGAGAATTCTGGAGGGGTTGTAGTATGATGAGGTTTACCAGGTTTTTAAAGGTTGAAGTGGAAGTCGTGGTTGGGAGGCATGTGCTGGCTGAGAACGATGCAATAGTTTTCGTTCATCCAAATATAGCGAAAATCGCCGGGATAAAAGACGGAGATGTGGTGGAATTGGAGAGAAATGGAAGAGTTGTTAAACTTAAAGCCAAGATATCTGAAAACGCTCCAGAAAAGGGGTGTTTAATTCCAAATGGTTTATTTGCAAGTTATTTAGCTGATTTAAATGAATTTAAAAGATTTAAAGCTAATATAGAGGTCTCAGAGGGAGAAGTTACAAAAATCGAGGATATATTAAAAGAGCTTAGTAAGACTTAACAGCAATGCTGATTAATCGTTAATCGTGCATAGTGATAGCTATTTTAGGCAAGTAGTGGAATTAGATTTTTAACTTATGAAATTTTTCGAGTTTGTAGAGATGATGGAAAGTGCTTAAGGTTTTAATCTTATTAATTAATTCATTCTACTAAATAAAAAACTTTTCAATCGTAAACGAGTAAATACGATTAAAAACCTAAAGCTATTAGTAAATCTCGATGAGTTTTGGAGGTAAAGATTATGCACTGGGCTGATGTCATAGCGGAGGATTTATTAAGAAGGGGTCATAGTCACAAAATCGCTACGGGTATATCTCCATCTGGACACATACATCTCGGAAATCTCAGAGAGATGGTTATTGCAGATGCTGTAAAAAGAGCATTGGAAGATGCTGGAGGTGATGCAAAAATAGTATACGTCGCAGACGATTTAGATCCGTTACGAAGGAGATATCCGTTCTTGCCAAAGGAATACGAGAACTACGTTGGAATGCCTCTATGTAAAATCCCAGATCCAGAGGATTGCCATGAAAGCTATTCAGAGCATTTCCTACAGCCCTTCTTGGAGTCACTTGAAATACTCGGAATTGAAGTAGAAGTGGTTAAGGCGAGTGAGATGTATAGAAACGGCTTATACGATGAAGCGATAAAAATAGCTTTAAATAAGAGGGATGAAATAGCTAAGATAATCGAGGAAGTAACTGGAAGAGAGCTTGAAGCTGATTGGAATCCGTTCATGCCTTTATGTGATAGCTGTGGAAGAATAAACTCTGCAAAAGTCAAGAGATTCGATGAGAAGTGGATTTACTACGAATGTCCATGCGGTTTTAGCGGGAGAGCTGGGTATAGAGAGGGTAAGCTCACTTGGCGTGTCGATTGGGCGGCGAGGTGGAAGATACTCGGAATTACATGTGAACCCTTTGGCAAAGATCATGCAGCCGCTGGCGGTAGTTACGATACTGGAAAAAGGATATCAAAGGAGGTATTTGGTTATGAACCCCCATATCCAATTCCATATGAATGGGTTCATCTAAAGGGCGTTGGAGCTATGAAGAGTTCGAAGGGCATAGTTATTCCAGTTAGGGAGATGATAGAGGTACTTCCACCCGAAATAGTAAGATATATAGTGATAAGGGCTAAGCCTGAAAGACATATAGAGTTCGATCCGGGTTTGGGTTTGCTTGACATAATAGACGAATTCGAAGAAAAGGTTAGACAAGAGGATAGAAGTATTCAACTAAGCATAGTTGAAGACGTTGAATACTCAGAAGTACCGTTCAGACACTTAGTAGTGATTGGACAGATAGCAAACTGGAATTTAGAAAAGGTTTTAGAGATATTGAGAAGAACTGGCTATGAAATCGATGAGATCACGAGGAGAGATGTTGAAAGAAGGCTCAGGTATGCGAAGAACTGGCTTGAAAAGTATGCTCCAGATAGGCTTAAGTTCTCAATACCTGAAAGAGTTGAGATAGAATTCGATGAAGATGAAAGGAAGTTCCTTGAGTTGTATGCAAATAGGCTTAGAGAAGATATGAACGCTGAAGACATTCACAACCTCGTTTATTCAGTTGCAAGAGAGCTAAAGCTTAAACCTTCAAAGGCTTTTCAAGCGATCTACAAGGTTATACTCGGAAAGGATTACGGGCCGAGAGCTGGATACTTCATAAAATCGCTTGGAATCGAGTGGTTTAAGAACAGAGTTTCCCTTGCTTTAGAGGCATCATGAAGAGGATAGAAGCTGGAAGCTATTACAACTATCTCCCAGAGGGTTGCAGAATCTGTAGGAGAGGTGCAAAACTCGTTTTATTTGTAACCGGGATTTGTAACAACAAGTGCTTCTACTGCCCTATATCTGCTGAGAGGTTTGGTAAAGATGTAGTGTTTGCAAATGAGAGAGAGGTAAAAGAAGTAAACGATTTCCTAGATGAGTTGGAACTCATGGACGCTGAGGGAATTGCAATTACAGGTGGAGAACCCTTACTGAAGCTTGACAGAGTTTTAGAATTTCTAAAGATTTCGAAGGATTTACATTCACATCTGTATACAAGCATTCCAACAGATGAACTAGTTCTGAGTAAGCTATCAAAATACCTCGATGAGATTAGATTTCATCCACCCGAGCTGAAAAATGTTAAAGCTTACAAGGAACCGATTAGAACAGCAAAGAAACTTGGAATGGAAGTTGGTTTTGAAATCCCAGCTATTAGATTTGAGCCGGAAATCATTGAGATCGCGAATGAACTCGATGTATTTCTAAACGTCAATCAATTGGAGGTTTCAGAGACAAATTTCAAAGAGATAGTTAAAAGGGGATACAGTGTTAAGGACTACTACGTCGAATGCGATGAGATCGTAAAGAGATACGAGAAGGCTAACAAGTTCCATTACTGTAGTGCGAGGTTTAAAGATATCGCACAGTTTAGGAGGAGACTTATAAGAATGGCTATGAACCATCCAGACTTCTACAGGGTTACAAAGGAGGGGACAATTATCTGTTGCTTCATAGAGGGTGAAAACTTAGAGTTAGCAGAGGAAATCCTGAAAAGACATGGATACGAATACGTAAGAGTTGATAAGGGTATAGAAACGGATGTTGAAGCTACAAAGATTCGCGAACTTTTAAAAGCTGAAGGGTTTAGAGTAAGCATAATTGAGAGGTATCCGACTTCAAAGAGAATAGTCGTTGAAGTAATTCCGATCTGATATGAACAGGGAGATTGAGGAAAGGGTTAGAAAATACTTGGAAAGGGATAAAGATGGCATAAGAAAAGAGTTACTCAAAGTCTTCTTGGAGGGCAAGAAGTTTACAACAGACGAAATTTATAAGAGATTAGTTGAAAAAGGGTTTAACATAAACGTAAAAGGTGTCTCAGCAATGGTTGGCTTGATTAGTGCAAGACTTGGAATTCTAAAGACTGAATTGGGCGAAAAGAATAGATACCACTTGAAAGAGGAGTACGCTGAAATAGTTAAAAGGATTTTAGAGGAGTTCTCATGATTAGAAAGATATACGAGAAATTACTGCTGAAGAAGGTTAGGAGTGGTAGTATTCCGAATCATATAGCGATTATAATGGATGGAAACAGGAGGTTTGCAAAGAAATTGGGTTTAAAACCATATGTAGGGCATGTATTCGGCTCTAAGAAGGTTGAAGAGGTTTTAGAGTGGTGTTGGGAGTTAGGAATTAAAATGGTAACACTTTATGCGTTTTCAACTGAAAACTTCAAGAGGAGTGAAGTTGAGAAGAGGAACATATTTAGGTTGATGAGGAGGGAGTTTGAAAGACTACTAAAAGACAGGAGGACTTATGAAAGGGAGTTGAGGGTTAAAGTCGTTGGGAGAAGGGATTTACTACCGAAGGGATTGTTAAAAGTTATTGAAGAGGTTGAAGAAGCTACGAAGAATCATAAAAAGCATTTCTTGAACGTTGCAATTGCATATGGCGGTAGACAGGAGATAGCTGATGCTGCAAGGGAGATACTTAAGAAGGTTAAAGATGGTTTGATTTCGCCGAAAGATATAAATGAGGATTTAATAGAGAAACACTTATACAACGACAACGAATACGTAAAAGTCGATTTAGTGATAAGAACTGGTGGAGAGCAGAGACTTTCAAACTTCCTCCCATGGCAGACCGCTAATAGCATAGCTTACTTCTGCGATGTGTACTGGCCGGAATTCAGGAAGATAGATTTGCTAAGGGCTATAAGAGCTTGGCAGTTTAGGAGGTGTTTGAATGACGTCAAAGCTGATGTATGAGTTTAAGAGAAAGCTTGAGGAACTTGAGAAGTATAAGGGTAGGGGAACTGAGCTTATAACACTCTACATACCCCCAGATAGGAACATAGCCGATGTAGTGAACCAACTCAGGAGTGAACTCAGTCAGGCTCAGAACATAAAATCGAAACAGACAAGAACAAACGTAATAGCTGGGCTTGAGGCGATTTTAAACAGGCTTAAACTCTTTAGAAAACCTCCAAAGAATGGAATGGTAATAATTAGTGGAGTAGTAAATATAAACGGAAAGGAGAAACACATAACGGAGATTATAGAGCCTCCTGAGCCTGTTCCGATGTATAAGTATCACTGTGATTCGACTTTCTATTTAGATCCGCTTAAAGAGATGCTAAAGGAGAAGAAACTGTATGGACTAATAGTAATAGATAGGAGGGAAGCTACAGTTGGATTACTCAAAGGGAAAAGGATTGAAGTCCTAAACTATGCGACTTCGATGGTGCCTGGAAAGCATAGGCAAGGAGGGCAGAGTGCTGTTAGGTTTGAAAGGCTCAGAGAGATAGCGATTCACGAGTTCTACAAGAAAGTTGGAGAGAAGGCTACTGAGAGCCTACTGCCGTATAAAGATAAGCTTGAGGGAATTCTAATCGGTGGCCCATCTCCAACAAAAGAGGAGTTTTACAACGGCGAATACCTACATCACGAGCTGCAGAAGAAGGTTATAGGCTTATTCGACGTTGGTTATACGGATGAAAGCGGTTTATACGAATTGGTTGAGAAGGCTAAAGACGTGCTTGAAGAACTGGATTTGATTAAGGAGAAGAAGCTTATGCAGAGGTTTTTAAGAGAGGTTGCAAAAGACGGATTAGCCGCTTATGGTGAAGAAGAGGTTAGGAGGTACTTAGAGATAGGAGCAGTTGATACACTTCTACTGTCTGAGGATTTGAGGCTTGAAAGGGTTAAGTATAGATGCCCGATTTGTGGTGAGGAGAGAGTTGTAACTGTTAAAGGCGTTGAGAAACAGCAGATCTGTGAAAAGGATAGAATTCCAATGGAAGAAGTTGAAAAGAGAGATGTTGTGCTCGAACTCTCTGAAATAGCAGAAAAAATGGGTTCTAAGGTTGAAATACTCTCAACAGAATCTGAAGAGGGAGAGATGTTGTTTAAAGCGTTTGGTGGGATTGCGGCAATTCTAAGGTATAAGCCGTGATGTTGGTATTTGTGGGCTTGGGGTTGTGGGATGAGAAAGACATAACCCTTCGGGGCTTAGAGATCGTTAAGAAAGCGGATGTCGTTTACGTTGAATTCTACACTTCAAAGCTTTCAGTTGACGTAGATATCCTTGAGAAAAGCTTTGGAAAGAAGATAAGGTTAATAGATAGAAAACATTTAGAAGAAGAGAGTTACAAAATCGTGGAGGAAGCTAAGAACAAAAACGTTGTTGTATTGAGCCCTGGAGATCCAATGATTGCAACTACGCATTCTGCTTTAAGACTTGAAGCTGAAAGGGCTGGAGTTAAAACAAAAGTGGTTCACAATGCGAGTATTGTGAATGCTGTATGTGGATTGACAGGCTTGCACAACTACAGATTTGGAAAGTCTGCAACTGTAAGCTGGTATCCGTCGAGAACTCCAGTAGATGTACTAAAACAGAACTTAAGTATAGATGCTCACACACTTCTATTTCTCGATTTGCATCCAAAGCCAATGACGGTAAGTGATGCTTTGAGGATCTTAATAGGAATCGATGAGAGTGTTGGTGAGCTTTATGCAGTTGGAATCGCAAGGGCTGGAAGCGATAATCCGACTTTGAAATGCGATAAGGCTAAGAGGTTGATAGATTACGATTTTGGCAAACCCTTACACGTCCTGGTTTTTTTAGCTAAGACCCTTCACTTCATGGAGTACGAATGCTTAAGGGAGTTTGCCAAAGCTCCTAAAGAGCTTAAAGATCTTGTATGCTGAGGTATTTACCAAAAAACGAGAGATACGGATTGATCTTTTTGTTTTTGGGAGTTGTGTCAACTTTGATGTTATACTTTACTATTTCGATTGTTTGAGGAATGAATAGGAGCAGAGATGAAATACTTAAAGAGATAAAGGAGCATTTCTCGGGTCTTTTAGACGATGAAACAGCCGAACTCTTAGCAGATTACGCATTAGGGCTTAAAAAGAGATCGAGAATAGGTGAAATACTTAGTAGAGAAGGAGTTATTACGGTTGAAGGGGTTATAGATAGGATTTATCCGATTAGAAGAGTTGGAAGTAGTTTAGTTGCTACTGTGATTTTGAGAAACGATATGGTTATCAGAGTAAACCTCTGGAATGAGGTTGCAACACTGATATCAGCGGGAGATCTTTTTGAGGGGTTAAAAGTTGTTCTGAGGGGCTATGCAAAAGGGGGAGAGATAAACGTATTCGATGTAGCGGATGTAGAGATAAAAACAGAGTTCAGTAAAATATCTTCGGTTATTCCCGAGAGTAGAGTTAATCTAAAGGGTAAGATAAGTGGTATTGGAATCGTTAAAGAGGTTAAGAGTTCAAGGATTGCTGAGATATACGTATCGGATGAATCTGGAAGGATAAGAGTTGTATTGTGGAATGATAAAATCGACGTATACAAAAAGGCTGACATCGGTGATGAAATCGAGATATTCAATGGATACGTTAAAGTTGGGAGAGATGGGGAGTTAGAGGTTCATGTAGGTAGGAATTCAAGGGTCAGATTCGTCGAATAGAATAGATGAGTTTCGCATTTGCAATCTGAACATCCAAAGCCTTTTATTCCCTTTAAACCCCTTGAAAGAATTTTCGCAAGTTCGCATTCGTTTAATTTCAAGATTACAGCTCCAATTACATCAAATACAACCGTTATGTAGTCTATGTGCCACCTCAAGCTTTTGTTAAGTTGGAAATGTCTTTTAATCCTACTAATCCTCTTAGCACTCCCAACATAGTAGTAATAACCCTTCTTAAAATCAATCTTTAGGTTTTTTCCAATTTTAAGTGTTCTATCCATTCGATTTTCCATTATCAAGACGTACGATGGCATGCTTATAGAGTTCTTCTTATTTGATTTAACAGTTCTGTAAAATCGCTTAAGACTTTCTTGATTTCATT
>CAYWXE010000014.1:0-20104 GCA_964462505.1 uncultured archaeon
GGAATTGGCGATGGTGAATTCTTTTTAGCTTCGGATGTTCCAGCGATTCTCGAATACACTAACAGAGTTATATACTTAGAAGATGGCGATTTGGCAGTCGTAACGAATAAAGGTTACGAAATCTACAACAACGGAGTTAAAGTAAAAAGGAAAGTTGAAATAGTCCCGTGGAGTATTGAACAAGCTGAAAAGGGTGGCTACGAGCACTTCATGCTAAAGGAATCCGAGAGTTATTGAAGATACCTTGATAGAGTATTTATCTGAAAGAAATATAAAATTAGATGTAAGTTTTGCTGCAGGGATATCTGAAGTCGTATTTGTAGCTTGTGGTACCTCATATCATGCGTCATTAGTAGGGAAGTACATCTTTGAGAGAATAACAGATATACCTGCAAGGGTTAAATACGCATCGGAAATCAATTACCACGATATTCCACTTGCTAGAACTCTTGTGATCGGAATAACTCAGAGTGGAGAAACTGCAGATACATTGGAAGCACTGAGAAAAGCTAAAAAAGCAGGAATTAGGACTTTAGCGATAACAAATGTATTGGGAAGTAGTGTTACGAGAATAGCAGATCACATACTTTATACAAGAGCTGGGCCGGAGATAAGTGTGTGCAACTAAAACGTTCATAGCTCAACTAATAGTTTTGTATGTAATGGCTGCAAAACCGTCAAATATGCCAATAAGCGAATTAAATGACTTTATTGCAAGTTTAAGAATGATGCCAGAGAAAGTTCAAAGGATACTGGATAAGGAAGATGAAATCAGAATAATCGGAGAAGATTTGGCAAAATATGAAAACATAATGTATATAGGGAGGGGACTGGAGTATCCAATAGCGTTGGAAGGGGCTTTGAAGATGAAAGAGATATCATACATTCATGCAAAAGGGTATCCAGCTGGTGAATTGAAACATGGGCCATTCGCCTTATTGGGAAGAAATATGCCAGTGATTGCATGTGTTATAAAGGACAACACTTATGACATAATGTTAAGTAGTATTAAAGAGTTTAAAGCAAGAGATTCTCCAGTTATAGCTATCGCAGATGAGAGAGATGGAGAAGTTGAGAAGTTCGTCGATCATGTAATTAAAACACCCTCAGTAGATCCGATATTTACACCTATAACGTATTCCGTTGCCTTACAATTACTCGCATACTACACTGCAAGGGAGAGGGGTTGCGAAATCGATAAGCCAAGACATCTTGCGAAGAGTGTAACTGTTGAATAAATTAAAATACTTTTAAAGTTCCCGCTCACATCTATTCTTTTAATGACAGCACTGCTTATTTAATCTTAAGCTTCGTGGAGGTGGAATTACGTCAAAAGAAGGAAGGGAATAAACTTATAGTAAAGAGAAAATTTATTAGAATAAAAGAAACTTTTATAGACTCGGAGATAAAAAATCGTAATTACGATAAAATTGTGTCTGATTTGACATGTCAAAAGTTTAGTTTAGGAAAATGAGTCAAAGATACTGATTTAGGGGAGTTGATACTTAAGGATGAGAATGAGTTAAATAACATTTCGAATGCGATATTGTTAATCATGAGATTTGATAGGAGTTCAGAATGTCCCTACAATTGTTTCTCGTTAATGACGTACCTTACTTTTAGCATGGAGATAAGAAGTTATATTGCCTGGTGAAGGATGAGAGAAATATGGTTAGGGGTGTTTTAATCTTAAGCGGTGGTGTAGACTCTTCAACTCTTCTCTTCTATCTAATTAACAGAGACTACGAAGTTCATGCATTAACGTTTTACTACGGTCAAAAGCATCTGAAGGAGATCGAATACGCTAAAAGAATTGTTGAATATGCAAAGGAAATTGGTAAAATTACTCATAGAGTAGTTGATATCTCATCAATACATGATTTAATCTCCACTGGAGCTTTGACTGGTGATGAACCTATACCAAAGACATTTTACACTGAAGAGACCCAGAAGATAACGATAGTACCTAATAGAAATATGATACTACTATCGATTGCCGCAGGATACGCCATCAAAATAGGGGCAAAGGAAGTCTTTTACGCTGCACATAGGAGTGATTACAGTATATATCCGGATTGTAGGAAGGAATTCGTCAAGGCTATTGATACTGCCGTTTATCTCGGAAACCTATGGACACCAGTTGAAATTAGAGCACCCTTCATTGATATGACAAAAGCTGAAATCGTATCGCTAGGCCTAAAACTCGGAGTTCCTTATCAACTCACTTGGAGTTGCTATGAAGGACGTGAAAGACCATGTCTAAGCTGTGGTACATGCCTTGAAAGGACAGAAGCTTTTCTCTTAAATAACGTTAGGGATCCATTACTCAGTGAAGAAGAATGGCGTAAAGCTGTTGAAATTTACAAGACAATGAAGAGGGAATATGAGAGAAGCCAAAATCAGTGAGATTTTTGAGTCGATTCAAGGGGAGGGGATATTAGTTGGTATTAGGCAACTCTTCATTAGATTCTTGGGATGTAATTTAAGATGTAACTACTGTGATACGCCAACAAATAATGACGCCTGCATTGATTATATCACAAATAGAATTATCAAAAATCCAGTTAGCTTAAAATATGTACAATCTCTCATAGATAACTCTAAAAACATACATTCCGTCTGCTTCACTGGAGGAGAACCTTTACTCTATGCAGATTTTATATCATCTCTAAGAAAAACAAAGCCATTCTATCTTGAAACGAACATGAGCCTTCCAGAACAGGCAAAAAAGTTAAAATTTGTTGACTATGTTGCTGGAGATCTTAAAGTTAGAGAGGCGGGTAATCCAGATTACGACAGTCTTCTTGAGAACACTGTAAGGAGTTTCAAGATTTTAAGGAATACAAAGAGAAGATTAACGTTCTGTAAGATAGTTTTGCCAGCTGAATTTGATATGGAAGAGGTCGAAAACTCTGCTGAATCGATTAAGGATTACGTCTACTGCTTCGTCCTACAACCAGTTTTCGGTGTTAAAATAGATAGAATTTTAAAACTACAGAAAAGAATTATGCGCTTTAAAGATGCTAGAGTGATACCGCAGGTACATAAATATTTGGGGGTGAGATAATTAAAATGATAGTTGGGGTATCAGAAACCTTCAGTGCAGCGCATTTAATCCCAGGACACTGGAAGTGTGGAAAAGTACATGGACATAACTTCAAAGTTGAGGTTGAGGTAGAAGGAGAAGTCAAAGACGGCATGGTTATAGACTTTTATGAGTTAAAAAGGGTTTTAAGAGAGGTAATAGATAAATACGACCACGATTTACTAAACAAACACTTCGAGAATCCAACTTCAGAAAATATATGCCTAGAAATCTTTAATCAGCTTAGAGAAAGAGGACTAAACGTTGTTAGGGTGAGAGTATCGGAAAGCCCCGATAAATGGGCTGAAATCAGATTGTATCCAGGTCTAAATCGAGAACATTCATCAAATATCTAATATTCTTCACCGTAGTAGGTCCCCAGAATTTAGCACTTAAAAACCTAATGAACTCTCATTCCTAATTCTTTTCCTATTAATTTACCACTCCCTCAAATATATTCGAGTTCTAATATTTTTTCTCTATTATATTTGAAGATTACAGTTCTATCGTTCATAATCCAGAAAAAATTAAGTATATATTGTTGTCAGTAAATATGTATGGGTGTAAAGATTACTCTAAGTATAAATGAAAAGGTAATTGAAACGATTAAAAGGGAAGCAAAAAAACCGATAAGTAAAATAGTAGAGGAGAGTCTGATAACTTATTCAACTGTCTCCTTTCTGGAGAATTTTAATCCTGAATTTATATCTCCTGAAAAAGTTAAAGAAAAAAGGAGAAAGGGTTTGAGGGCTGAGGAAGTTCTGAGGGATCTCAGAGATGAAAGTCTATCTCGACACAAGTGCAATAGTTAAAAGGTATGTAGAAGAAAAAGGAACAGATGTCGTTGATAACTACTTTGAAAGATCTTACAAAAACGACGTAGTCTTAGTGTTTTCACACTTTAACGTAGGTGAGTGCGCAGTTGTCTTTGATAAGTATGAAAGAAAAGGGTTAATTGATGCTAAGGAGACTTTTAAAACGATGATAAACGAACTATACGTTTTGGCAAAACTTGGAAATTTAATTTTAGTTCCAGTCAGTTACGATATAATTAAAGCCTCAATAGAATACGTTTTTAAATTTCATATCTATATTGCAGATGCAATTCAGCTCGCATCCTTTAAAAAGGAAAATTGTGATGAATTTTTAACATTTGATGAGAGACTTAAAAGAATTTTCGAAACCTTTAAAGAATTATAAAGAACTTAAATAAATCGCTTTAGCAAAATCTAATCACAGATCTATTCTTAAAATACTAAATTAACTCTAAATCCAACCTTAAACATTTCAAAATCCTACCTGAGGTATACGGTCTATTATTAATAATCGAAGAAAGGTAAAGTTTTAAGTTAGTGTAATAATCCCTCAATAATTTTTTGTTTCTCAACTGTATCAATAATCCCCTCCATTTTTAAACTCCTAAATTTCCTTGTCAACCTCTTTAGCAGATTGTTTATTCTCAAACGGAGCTTAAACCTCTTTAAACTTCTTCACGAAATTCCTGTAAAAACTCCACTCCTTTTCGGAAAGGATGTGAAGCTCGAAAGGTGAGAATTCAAGTCCCTCAAGAACTTTAATCTTAATTCTTGCCAATTCTCTCACATTTTTTGGAATATTATCTGTTACGATAGCCACATCGATATCTGAGTGCGGATGTGTTCTTCCTTCAACAACAGATCCAAAGAGATATATTTTCGCATCTGGAAAAATTACCTTAATTCGTTCTTTAATTAACTTGAGGTAAAGGTCGAGATTCTCGAAGTATTTCTTTCTCCTCTCGTAAATTCGCTTTGCAAGTTCAACTGCCTTCATATTTCTCTACAATCTTTTTTAACTTTTCGAACAGTTCAAACTTGTCTTCTACATCTTCTCTCTCGTACTCTTTTCCAAGGTAGCGTGAGAGAATATAGCTGTCCTCGATTACGGTAAATTTATCTCGATTTTGCCTATAAAACTCATAAAACTCCGGATAAAGCTCAGAAATCTCTTCAAATAGCTTTGATAATTTATGTGTCTTTGAGTAGTGCCCAATTTTCAAAGCCAGCAAATACTTTATCAGGAGTTGAATTGCTTGCTCGAGTAAGAAAATCGACCAATTGTAGTTTTCATCTTCAAAAGCTCTCTTAGATAGATCGTAAGCTCTTAAGCTTTGCCTTTTAAGGAATTCAATTTCTTCTAACATCTAACTCCTAAATATTTTTGAAGTTTTTAAATGTTCTGAGAGATATATAAACTAATACCTCTGAGTTTCTTAAAGAACGGAGACACCACTAATGTTATATCTATTTATATTTATTTAAGCAATAAAATAATTGAAATTAACAGACTTGCTCAAACTGAGTATTACCGCAACGATACTTTTGAGGAGGGAAATCCTGGAACACTTAAAGTTTAAAAATGATAGAAATAGTGGGCTCGGAGGGATTCGAACCCTCGACCTCCGCCTCGTGAAGGCGGCGTCATAACCCCTAGACCACGAGCCCTGAAATAAATTAGTGGAACAAAATTTAAGGTTAACGATCGTAGACCCAGAAGGCTAACCCTCCTTCTAGCGTTTTAACGTCTTTAAACCCGTTGGCCTTTAGAATTCTGTAAGCCTCATACGACCTCGCACCAAGCGGGCAAACCACAATGATCTTCTTATCTCTTGGAATTTCATCTATCTTCTCCCTTAACTCGATCAAAGGTATGTTTGCAAAATTCTTAGCCTTTATCTTAACACCCTTTTCAAACTCATCTCTGTTTCTGACGTCTAATACGAAGACGTCATCTCTATCCACTATCTCTCTTAGCTCAGAAGCCCTAATCGTTTCAAGTAATCCATCCCTCTTATTTCTCGCAACGTTTGCGGCAACTATTACGTTATCCATCTCAGCTGAATAGGGTGGTGAATGTGCCAAATCCAGATACGAGAGTTGATCAATCGTCAAACCCGCTTGAATCGCAGTAGCCAGCACGTCTATTCTCTTGTCTATCACACCCAATCCGGCTGCTTGAGCACCTATGATCTTATTCGTTTTTCTATCAACGACTATCTTTAGCCTTAAGTTGTTCATCCTCGGATAGAAGTGTGATCTATCTGGACTTGGAGCGATTGTAATGAACACATCGAATCCGTTTTGCTTAGCCTCTTCTTCACTCAAACCGACCTTAGCAACTGTAAAGTCGAAAGCCTTAAAGATTACACTCCCTATAATCCCCGGGAATCTCTCCCTTCCTCCAGTTACGTTATCTCCTATTACCCTCCCGTGCTTGTTTGCAACACTCCCGGATGGGAAGTAGACGTATTTTCCAGTTATGATATTTAAATTCTCTACACAATCACCTCCAGCATATATACTTTCATCACTCGTTTGTAAGTATTCGTTGACGGCTATAGCACCCGTCTCACCGATCTTTAATCCAGCATTCCTCGCAAGATCCACATTCGGCTCAACACCTAAAGCAGTGATTACAATATCCGTTTTAATCTCCTTACCAGCCAAAACAGCTGAAACTCTTCCGTTTTTTGTTATAATTTTACTGACGTTTGTCGAAGTTAAAACGTCAACACCTTTTTCCCTCAGATGTGCTTCGACGAGCATCGCTATGTCTTCATCCAGCAAATTCGGGGCTAAATGATTTCCAGGTTCGATTAAGGTTACATCCATTCCGAGATTCGTTAAAGCTTCACAAGCCTCAATTCCCATTGGGCTTGAACCGATGACTACAGCACTTTCTGGCTCTTCACTCTCCCAGTAATCAAGAATTCCTTCTGCATGCTCTGGATTCGAAATCTCAAATACCCCTTCAGAATCTACCCCGTCTATATTCGGTTTTATCGGCTTTGCACCAGTAGAAATCACTAAGTAATCGTAGTTTAGCACGTCTTCACTTCCATCACTTTTAACGATTTTTACGACCTTCTTATTCCTGTCTATCTCTTCAGCCCTTGTGAGCGTTAATACCTCGATGCCTCTAAGTCTTTTGAAAAATTCCTCATCTCTAACAGCTCCATAAGTTGTCTTTCTCAAATCGTTTAGCTCGTTTACAAATCCACCAACGTAATAGGGTAGACCGCATTTTGTAATCGATGTAAACCTCCCAGCCTCTACAACCGTTATATTTGCATCTGGATCTCTTCTCTTAGCCCTAGAAGCAGCCTTCAACCCAGTAGCTCCAGCGCCGATTACAACTATATCCATTTTATCACCCATTTAGAGTTTAAAACCCTCAAAGATAAGGTTTTCTTAATTTCTTGACTTCCTCCCGCACTAAGCAGTAAACGATAAAGTTCAAGTTTTTGACAACTAAGTATTTGCATCTAACTTTGATATCTACTATGAGATAAAGGTATTCTTAGTGACATTCTGCAATATATAAGAAAAATTCAAAACCTTATAAAAATCAAAAGTTAAAATATCTACTCCAACTGTTTTACAAGCTCTGAGAGTGGATTTTCCTTACCACAGTTACAGCAAACGACTACAATACTCTGCTTACCCTTCTCCTTGATTACAACGTCATCTCCTGGTCTTGTATCTATGAACCATACGACGTCTTTGAACTTCTTGTTACACGACAAACAGCTGAACTTATCACTTCTATCCCTAAACCACTTCAAAACCTCTATAGACGTGAGTTCTTCCTTACCCAAATCCTCAACTATCTTCGTTATCATCGGCATCACCGATCTCTTCTAAGATCTTATGCATTTAAACTTGACTATATAAGCCATTCTGGAATCTTCTGCTTAGCTATTAAGTCTCCATAACTCTCCCTCTCCCTTATTACATACCACTTATCTCCATCTACCAATACCTCTGCACATCTTGGCCTACCGTTGTACTGACTGCTCATAACGAATCCGTAAGCTCCCGCATCAAAAACCGCTATTAAATCTCCTTTCTCGACCCTTGGAAGACTCCTATCTTCAGCCAATACATCTCCACTCTCACATATCGGCCCAACTATCGTATATACCTCTTCAGCCCCCCTATCCATCTTGTTTGCAACAACTACTCTATGATATGCGTTGTACAAAACCGGTCTTATTAGTAAGTTGAATCCTGCATCTACGGCTACGAAGTTCTTGTAAGCCCTTTTTACAGCGTTAACCCTTGTGAGTAGTATCGTTGTGTTCCCGACTATACTTCTACCGGGCTCGAGCCACAGCTTGGGATTTGATTTCAACTCGGAAATCCTATCCTCGTAAATGGGGATTAATGCATTCGCTAAATCTTTAGGCTCTGGTGCACCACTTCCATCGTAATCTATTCCCAAACCACCACCTATATCCAGAAACTTCAATTCAACTCCTATTTTTTCGACCTCTTTAGCTATGTCAAAGAGTTTGTTTAAAGCCTCAACAAATGGCGAGAGCTCAATTATCTGACTCCCTATGTGGCAGTGAATTCCAATCGGAATTACATTTGGAAGTTTACAAGCGATTTCATAGGCTTTGAGTACATCTCTCTGCGGAATCCCAAACTTAGAAGTTTTTAATCCAGTTGAAATCTTTGGATGAGTCTTTGGACTTATATCTGGGTTAACTCTGAAAGCTATTTCGACTTCTACTCCTATCTCTTTAGCTATATGCGAAATCGTGTAGAGTTCATCTAAGCTGTCTACGCTGAACTTAACGCCAGAAGTAATACCGCTCTCTATCTCATCATCGCCTTTCGAATTCCCGTTGAACAGAATCTTTTCCCTCTTGAACTTGGCGAGTAAAGCCAGGTAAAGCTCTCCTCCACTGAACACATCTGCACCGAAATCGTGCTTTGATATAATCCTCATAATAGCTAAGTTGTTGTTTGCCTTTACTGCATAGAGTATCTCCGAATCCCTGAACGATTCCTCGTATTTTTCAATGTTTTCTTCGAGTTTAGCTTTGGATGTTATATAAACCGGAGTTCCAACTTCTTTAGCGATTTCAGTGACTGCTACATCTTCGACGTACAGTATTCCATTTCTCTGTGAGAACATATCTCGAATAGTCTTCTAAAGCTTTAAACTTATTCAGAAAAATTTATATCGATTTTTGATTACTGATAGCGTGAAATACGTTGGCTTAAAGGGTTACAGCAGATATCACGACAGGCATTCCTTGAGTTTTGAAGAGATAAGAGAACTCTCAAAGCGTGAGAAGATCTTCGTTGCTTTAAACAGAGTTAAGGAGGCGGATGAGTTAATCGATGCCGCAAAAAAGCTTGGAGATGTCGAGGGATTTATATTAAACGAGATCGCAGCTATTAAGGAGCTGTCAAAGGAGAGAAGGATTGTTGCGAGTGTTGGATTAACACCCTTAAACGATTTAGATCTAGAATTCTTTGAAGAACTTGGAGCTTTTGCAGTTGTCATTCCTCCAGAGCTGAACGACGAGATAGATTCATTTAGAACTCGTGATATAAAAATAGAAGCCTTTGGAAGGGCTTTAGTCGAGATGTTTTACAAGGGTAAATGCCTCCTATCTGCTTATGCAGATGGCACAAGTGTTAAGAGAGATGGAATCTGCACTAAGGTTTGCTGTAGGAATTGGAAGGTCTACATAGGCTGTAAGGAGATTTGCAATGTTGACTTCTCCCCAAAACTTATGGAATTCGATGTAAAAGCTGATTTAATAAAAATAGAGGGTAGACAGTTTGGTAAGAGAATTATGGAGGTGAAGTATGGAGTTAACGACTGATGTAGCTACAATTGGTGATTTGGAGGGTATAGAGCCATACGATTCGATTTACTTGGGAATGCCGTACTGTTGGGATTACGAGGGAAATCTGATTTCGAATTTCGAGGATTTGGAGTTGGCTGTGGAAAAGCTCAGAAAGATGGGCAAGAGAGTTTATTTAACCACTTTCGCTGCTCCAAGGAATAGGGATTTGCAGAGGGTTTTTAGGATTATAGATAAGGCTTCCGAACTCGATGTTAATGGAGTTGAAACTGCAAATCTAGGAGTTGCGAGATACGTTGTGAGGGAATACGATTTGAGAGTTCACATTCACGGATTGGCAAACGTATACACGAAGTCTACAGCCGAACTGCTCTATTCCCTTGGGATATCGAGGATAATGCCAGCTTATGAGCTTCCGATTGAGGACATAAGGACTATTAAAGAAGTCGGTGTTGAAGTTGAAATAGTTGTACATGGAAAGATTCCGCTTGGAATAGGGCATGAATGCTTTTTAAAGAGATTTGAATCAGAAGTCGGAATTAAGTGTCCAAAGATTTGTAAGGAAGATCTATGGTTTAAGAGTGGGGATTTAATACTAAAACCACTTGGAATCGCAACTCTAAGCGGAAAGGATGTTTGCATGTACGAGCACGTAGAGAAGGTATCGTTTGTAGATGCACTAAGAGTGGAGAGTTTGGTTGAGAGTTCCGAATACAGGAGAATGGTCGGAGAGATATACAGAAGGAGACTAAGCGGTCATTACAGCAGAGAGGATTTCGAAGAGTTGATGAATTTAGCTGGGAATGGTATTTGCAACGGGTTTTACTTCAACAGAGCTGGAAGGGAGTATATAGGGGTGATTTAATGGAGTTACTTGCACCCGGTGGAAATTTGGAGATGGTTAAAAGAGTTTTTGAAGCTGGAGCTGATAGCGTTTACGTCGGTTTGATGGGTTGGAGTAGAAGGAGTAAGAGGTACGAACTCAACGATAAAGAACTCAAACAAGCTGTAAAGATTTCTCACGATTACGGTTGCAAGTTAAAAGTTGCTGTAAACGCATATCCAAGGTCGAATGAGGTTGAGATGTTTAAGCGAAAACTGGATTTTCTCCATTCGATAGAGGTAGATGCGATAATTCTGAACGATTTGGGGCTTATGAAGATAACGAGTGAGAGTTATCCAGAAATCGAAATAGTTGCGAGTGTTGGATGTAACATACTAAACGTCGAAGAGGCTAAGCTTTATAGGGAGGCTGGAGCTAAGCTTTTGGTTGCAGATTGCAAGCTGAGCTTAGATGAACTGATAGAGTTGAAGAGGTATGCGAATATAGGGATTGAGGTGTTGGTTCATGCGAATACAGATTTTACTTATTTGGGCAAATGCTGGATGAGTAGCTATAAGGCTTTAAAATTCGAAGAAATCGATGGCAAAAGCTACTACATCGGAAGTCCGAATAGGGGAGGAGTCTGCTTTAGACCTTGCCTACAAAAATGGGCATTGATAGATTGCAACGGTAAAGAATTCGCTAAAGACTTCAATTTGCCGAACGACATGTTTCTTCTGCTCGAAGAAATCCCAGAGTACATAAAAGCTGGAATAGATTGCTTCAAGATTCAGGGGAGGGAATACAGCCCAGATCTCATTTATGAAATGGTTAGGTTTTACAGGGAGTTTATAGACGAATTCATCGAGAACGGATTCGTAGATTTAAAGGAGTGGAAGGTTAGGCTTAGAGAAATAGCAAAGAGAAGAGATGCTGAAAGATTTAGAAGAACTTTAGAGCTTATGGAGGCGGCAAAGAGGAGTATTAGCGTATAAACCTCTCAAATCTGTTTAAGAATTCAACGACTTTATCAGTTGAGACTGCATAGCTAACCCTAACCCATTCCCTGTAAGCGTTTCCAAATGCAGAGCCGGGAGTTAAAGCTACGTACTCCTCTTTCAGAAACTCCTCGCAGAATTCGTTGCTATCCCTTCCTACATTCATGAATATGTAGAAAGCTCCGCTTGGCTTTGCGAACTCTATTCCGAGTTCTTTAAGCTTTTCAACTATTAAATCCCTCCTCTTCCTGAATTCCGAAACCATTTCTTTCACAAAGCTCTGATCTCCCTTTAGAGCAGCGATTCCAGCGTACTGGACGAACGAAGTTGGATGACTTACTGAATGCGATTGAACCTTGTCCATCTCATCTATTATCCACTTAGGTGCTGCTGCATACCCCAACCTCCAGCCAGTCATTGCATACGTCTTTGAAAATCCGTTTACAGTTATAGTCCTATCAAAAGCATCGTCTATCGAAGCAATACTGATATGCTCACCCTCAAAGAGAATCTTCTCGTATATCTCATCTGATAGAATGAAGAAATCGTAATCAACCGCTAAATCTACGACCTTCTTTATGAATTCCTTTGGATAAACAACTCCCAATGGGTTGTTTGGCGAGTTAACGACTATCATCTTCGTCTTATTCGAAACGTATTCTTCTATTGGTGCATCTTCAAATCCATCGCTATGCGGAACTAATATAGGCTTACCTCCAGCCAATAAAACACAAGCCTTAAAGCTAACCCATGCCGGATCTAAAAGTATTACCTCATTTCCTTCATCGATTAAACTCATCATAGCATCGTAAATTGCAAACTTTGCTCCGGGAGTTACTATTACGTTATCTGGAGTTACATCTATACCGTTCTCATTTCTGAGTTTTTCTGCAATAGCTTCGAGTAGCTCTGGAATCCCCCTTGTTGGTGTATAATGGGTTTTTCCATTTTCCATAGCCTTTACAGCGGAATCTATTATGTGTTTGGGCGTTGGAAAATCTGGTTCGCCTACACTCATATCTATTACGTCTTTTCCACTCCTTGCGAGTTCTTTCGCAATCGCTGAAATCCTGAGTGTTTCGGATGGTTTAATAGACTTAACCCTTTCTGCCAGCTTTTGATCTCTCATACTCCCTTAACCTCCTAACAAGTTTTACAGCTGCTTCTACAGCCCTTTTAGCGTAATCAACTCTTTCAGCTGCAGCAATCCTTCCCATTCCTGGGCCAGATATTCCAAGTGTAACGGGCTTACCGTATTCCAAGCTCAAATCCATGATTTTCCTTGCGGCATGCTGTGCAACGACTTCGTCGTGCTCTGTTTCGCCTTCGATAACACATCCAATTGTAACGACGGCATCTACATCCGAGTTTTCAAGCATCTTCTTCACAGCTATTGGAACGTCAAAAGCCCCCGGAACTCTGATTACATCTGTTATCTCAGCACCTAAGAATTCTGCATGTTCTCTTGCAAGTATCTCCATCATGTAGGTTATATCTCTGTTGAACTCCGCGACAACCATACCTAATTTTATCTTTTCCATGTTAAACTGGCTTAAAAGGCTGTTTAAAATTTTAATCAATCAAACATAACTGCATAAGCCCTACCCAAATCTGTCAAAGCTATTTTAACGTTCTTACCTTCTCTTTTCATTACAACTATCCCATCCTCTTCAAGTCCCTTTAGGTGATAGCTCATCCTAGCCCTCTGAGCCATGTACTTCTTTTGATCTTCAAGCCTACCCTCTACCAATTCTATTAACTTGTTTATGGATTCGACTTCTCCACCACTCCTTTCAATAGTTTTAATTATCACGACCTTGTCTTCACCAATCCTCTTGAGAGGTGGAATCGGAATCTCCACAACCCTCTCTATTCCAACCTCCTTCCCGTTTTCGTACTTCGGTATTGCTATGTACATTCTACTTCCAGAGATCTGGGCTGCGATGTAACATGCAATGCAAACAGTTCTTGAAGCGTCTGAGGCGTTTATAAGTACATCGTTGCCCTCCTTTATCTCCTTTTTTATAACCTTCAAGATCTCAATTGCAGATCCGTAGACGTCCAATTCGTTTACGTAGATTCTTTCGACATCTATTAGCGCTTTTAAAGTTCCTTCAACCTCTTCAGCTACTTCAAGCATTTTCTTTTCAACCTCTGGAGATAGATCCTTCCCCAGCACTAGATAAGCTTTATGTATAGGGTGGCCACAAATCTTTATACTCTCAATAATTCTTTCTTTTCTAAATCCAATTGGTATAACATGAACGACTTTCCCCATAGTAAATTATCGATATTTAAAGTTAATAAGTTTTTCTATGTCTAATGTTTGTTGAAATTTATGAAAGATTTTATGGTTATATAATTCACACTGTCATAAAATTTTCTTGTTATTGTAATATTTCTTAGATAATTTGAGTTATGAAAAAAACTGAGATATAAATAGCCAAAGATGGAAAAAAATTTATATAGAATTTAGTATATCTAAAGTAGGTAATAGAGGTGTAGGCTATGGTGGAGGAATTGACGGAAAGAGAGGAGAAAATCGTTAAGTTATTAATTGAAACCGGATTAAATAGGAATATAGCAAAGGTAGTAGTATTCCTATCGAAAGCAGGAGAGGCGATATCTAGGGATATAGAGAGAGCTGCAAACCTCAGACAGCCAGAAGTCAGCTTAGCAATGAAAGAACTTAAGGAATGGGGATGGATAAAAGAGAGGGAGTTGAAGAAAAAAGGTAAGGGAAGACCACTTAAAAGCTACAAACTAACAAGGGATTTGAAGGATATAGTCTCAGAACTCGTCGAAAAGAAGAGGGAAGAAATCAGGAGAATCGAGAGCGACTTAGAAGAGTTAGAGAAGTTAGTAGGGCTGAAATGATAATAGACAGAACGATTGGAAGAGTTTTCTCGAGGTTAATAGTAAACAGGTGCCTTGTGATATGCCATGGATTACCCTACGAGCGGGGATCTGTTGTAGATAAGAGTTACTCTGATTTAGCTGAATTCTTTTCAAACACGATACCCTCCCTTATCTTCGACTTCACTGGAACTGGAAAAAGTTTTGGAAACTTCAGCCTCTTAAGCTGGGTAGAGGATTTAGTTAGCATAGCTTCACAGTTTAACAGTGTGCAAATCTTAGGCTTTAGCATGGGTGGAGTTGTAGCGATAAGGGCTTCAGCAGAGCTTAAAAACGTTGAAAGAGTTGCCGTCGTTTCTTCTCCATATGAGTTGTTCATGGATGAAGATCAACTTAGAGGAATCTACGAAAATGCAAAATCGAAAGGCGTTCTAAAGGGTATAGGAGATTTTGAAAGCTTTAAATCTAAGTTTGTGGAGGAATTCAAGGAAGTAGAGCCAAAGAAGTGGATTAAAGATGTCAAATGTCCAATCTTAGTCGTTCATGGAACTTCTGATGAAGTAGTTCCGTTTTCACATGGCATAAAAATCTTTGAATCCGCTAACGAACCAAAGACTTTCATTAGAGTAGAGAACGGTAGCCACTTTTTGAGGAGGGATGAAAGAGTTATAAGGGTTATTGCAGATTGGTTTGCAGGTAAAATAAAGGAGAAGGAGTTGACTATTTGATCTTACTCAGGATTTCGTCTATTTGTTTAAAGACTCCCTCTATATCCTTAGTTCCATCTACATCGTAGAGTAAACCCTTCTTCTTGTAGTACTCGATTAGTGGCTCTGTTCTCTCTCTGTACACCCTTAATCTTTCCCTTACGGTTTCCTCCTTATCGTCGTCTCTTTGATACAGCTCTCCGCCACATTTATCGCATTTTCCTTCGACTTTCGGTGGGTTGAATATGAGGTGGTAAACTGCTCCACAGTTTCTGCAAGTCCTCCTGTTTACTATTCTCTTTACGATCTCCTCCTCTGAAACGTCTATGTTTATAACCGCATCCAACTTCTTTCCGAGTTCTTCGAGCATTTTATCAAGAGCTTCCGCTTGAGCAAGAGTCCTTGGGAATCCGTCTAATATGAACCCCTTCTCGCAATCTGGCTGTTTGAGTCTTTCCTTAACTATCCCTATAACTATTTCATCTGGAACTAACTCACCCCTATCCATGTACTCCTTAGCCTTCTTCCCTAGCTCAGTTCCCTTGGCAACAGCCTCTCTAAGTATGTCTCCAGTTGCGATCTGCGGAATTCCGTACTTCTCAGATATCATCTTCGCTTGCGTTCCCTTTCCAGCACCCGGAGGGCCCAACAGGATTAAGTTCATAATCCACGTTTGAAAACGTAATTATTAAGCTTTTTGAAATTCATCTTCAAACGATTTCTTTTATATCGAGATAACAGCTTGGATCTTCACCCCAAAGATCTCCAAATCTATACGCTCTAACTCTAAATCCACCGCATACGTATTTAAACTTACAAGCTCCGCATTTTCCCCTCAAGTACTTCTCCTTCTCTCTCAACATTTTGAGAAGCCTATCGTTTCCAAGCCAGATTTCATCGAAATCTTTTTCGAGTAGATTTCCCAAGTTGTAATCCCACCAGAACTGATTCGGATGGACATCCCCTTTAAAGTCTACACTCGCAAGGTTAATCCCGGATTTGTCTCCGCCTCTATATTTTAAGAACTCAAGGGCTTTAATAGCCTTCTCTTCGTCTTCCCTCCTCAGTTTAAGGTAAACATATACTCCATCCGCTGGATTGTCAACAGTTAAAATCTCTACATCCTCTACTCTTTCAGCGATTTCTATGAGATAATCTAAGATTTTTCTCCTCTCCAAATTGCTTATATCATCTTTAAATCCAGCTCTTCCAGATGGGACTAAATGGTATACGCAAAACCTTGGAATTTCCTCCTTCACAACAAGTTCGAGAACCTTTGGTAGCTCTTTAAAGTTGTGCTTAGTGATTGTAAATCTAATCCCAGTTAAAATACCTACATCTCTCGCATTTAATAAACCCCTCAAAGCCTTATCAAAAGCACCTCTAACACCTCTGAAGGTGTCGTTCACATCTCGTAACCCATCGATGCTAACGCCAACGTAACTGAAAACGTCTTTAAGGTTCTCAGCCAAATTTCTATCTATTAGAGTTCCGTTTGTTGAGAGAACACATGTAATCCCTTTTCTCCTTGCATATTCTGCTATTTCGATCAAATCTCTTCTTAAAAGTGGTTCACCACCACTGAACAGTATTAATGGCACTTTAAACCTCGAAAGTTTGTCAACGATCTCAAAGCATTCTTCAGTTCTAAGCTCCAGATCCTCTGAGGCGTTTGCATAGCAGTGGATGCATTTCAAATTGCATTTCCTCGTTACATTCCAAACGACAATTGGTTTTAGGGATTTCGAGAATTCTACTAGGCTTTTTGGTATAAAACTCGAATCTCCTTTGTATGTTATGTGTTTTGAAACCGTTGCTTCGCCACTTATCAACTTGCTCAAACTTATCATTGATAGTGGAATCAGCTGAGGAGTATTTTGAATTTTCAAAAATGATTTAATGTGTTAGATTAGTTATAGTTTTCACAAAAAATAAATGTCGTTATAATAGTCAATATAATTAATTTATATTTAAATTCAAATTTAAATCTCTATATATAATATATACATATTAAAATTTAATATTCAATAGAGAATATATTTATTTGAAGTATATACATCTACTGTGTTGGGTATAATTAAGTAGCCATACATTTACTCATGTTAACACAAATACTACACAGCAGCAAAGCCTTCTTAACGATCGATTGCAACTGATATCATGCTCGTATACGATGAAGCGTTATACAACAAGTTTTACGTGTTTAGAGATAGAGTGGATGCTGGAAGAAAACTGGCTAAATTCATTCCAGATTTCGAATACGTTGTAGCAATTCCTGCCGGTGGTGTTCCAGTTGCAGCAGAGGTGGCTAAAGCGAAAAATGCAGGGCTTAAGGTTTTACTTGTTTCGAAGGTTCTATTCCCATGGACGACAGAGGCGGGATTTGGAGCTGTAAGTGAATTCGGCGATGTTATTTTGAACGAAGATGTAGCAAGTAGATTGGGGAGAAAAGTAGTGGAATTTCAAGTTGAGAAAACGATTGAAAAAGTTAGGAGGAGGAGAAATCTCATTCCAGAGAAGTTCTTGATAAGGGAGAGAAGAGATGTAAAAGCTGTTCTAATCGATGACGGATTGGCTACTGGTTATACGATGCTTACGGCTATAAGAGCTGCAAAGAGATTTTTTAAAAAGGTTTACGTAGCAGTTCCAACTGCTTCTAAATCCGCTGTTGATTTAATCGAGAGAGAATGTAGTTGTGTTTACGTTTTGAATTTAAGAGATCTGTATCCATACGCCGTAGCGGATGCATACGAGGAGTGGCATGATGTAAGCGAAGAGGAAATGCTTGAAATACTTAAGAGTTTTTAATTCGATTGATGAACACATTTGGCTACGTATTCAGGGTTACAACTTGGGGTGAAAGTCACGGAGAAGCAATCGGTTGCGTAATAGATGGTTGCCCCGCTGGATTAAAGCTAAGCGAAAGAGATGTACAGAAGGAATTAAATAGGAGAAGGCCAAGGGGAAAGTTTTCGTCTAAGCGTAGAGAGTTGGATAGAGTTAAAATCTTATCTGGAGTCTTTGAGGGCTTAACGCTTGGAACTCCAATATCGATGCTAATAGAAAACGTAGACGTAGATAGCAAGCCCTATGAAAAACTAAAGGACATTCCACGTCCTGGGCATGCGGATTACACTTATTTAGCTAAGTTCGGCGTAAGGGATTGGAGAGGAGGTGGAAGGGCTTCGGGAAGAGAGACTGTTGCGAGAGTTGCGGCTGGAGCTGTTGCAAAGAAGATTTTGGAGAGGTATGGTGTGAAGATTTACGGATACACATTAGAGATCGGGGGTATAAGATGTAATTTAAGTGGTTTAACAGTTGAAGAGGCTTTTGAAATTGCAGAAAAAAGTCCGTTGAGATGTCCAGATAGGAATGCCGAGAGGAGGATTGAAGAAAAGTTAGAAGAGGTTATGAGAGAGGGGGACAGCTTAGGCGGAATCGTTGAAGTCGTAGCGAGAAACGTTCCAGCTGGACTAGGAGAACCAGTTTTTGGAAAACTCGACGCTTATCTCGCTTATGCAGTAATGGGTATTCCAGCAGTTAAAGGAGTTGAAATTGGAAGGGGATTTGAGGTTTCAAAACTCAAGGGGAGTGAGAACAACGATCAAATCGTTTTAAGAGATGGAACAATCTGTTTTGCTTCAAATAATGCTGGAGGTATTCTTGGAGGTATTTCGAACGGAGAAGACATAGTTTTAAGAGCCGCTGTAAAGCCTACACCATCTATATCGAAGCCTCAGAGATCTGTAGACGTGAGTAAAATGGAAGAGGTTGAAATCAGTATTAGTGGAAGGCATGACGTCTGTATAGTTCCCAGAGCCGTGCCGGTTGTTGAGGCGATGGTTGCAATAGTCTTAGTTGACTGCATGATGTTGCAGGGTATCATTCCAAGGAGTTTTGTTCAATGACACCCCCTGCACTTTACAGTAGATCGGAAAGTGTGTTGGTATCGAAAGTTAAGATTTAATTTTATATTTAAAATTATATATCAAAAACCTATAATTGTAAATTTATCTTATATATGAAATCGAATTATCTATAGATATTATCTAAAAAGATTATTTTTAGCAAATATTTAGAGAAGTATGCTAACATGTTAGATTTAAAAATTTAGAAACTTTAATATATAATCTATGATACAAGGCGATGATGTATGGTATAAGGTGGGATAAGAGATCTCGTGGGATAAAGCTGGTAAGTTCTGGAGAAGGAGAAATTTCTCCTTTAATTAGACCAGTCTTCTATGAAGAACTCGATCTTTTAGGGTTTAATAGATATTGGAAATATCCTCGGTGTGAAGAACCTTTGTTATGGAATATAGGTAGATATTACTATTACAACGGAGATAGAGTTGCTTATGTCAAAGGTGGCGGATTTTACGAGAAACCAAAGCTGGAATTATTTGAAGAAGACTTAAAGATAAAACCAGTTAACGTAAAGAGGCTTATTCGTATAAATAGAGAGCTAATGGATTACGTTATACATGCCACCTTAGATTTTATCAACGAAGTACATCAAGAATACGTTAATAACGTTGATAAAGTAATCGTAGCCTTTAGCGGAGGGAAGGATTCTACTGTATTACTTGATTTAGTTCAAAGAATTATAGCTCCAGATGAATACATAGTTATGTATAATGATACGACAATGGAGCTTTCTTTCACATACGAATTTGTGGAGACAATCAAGAAGACATACCCTAACCTTAAATTTATCATAACCAGATATGATAAACCTGCAATTGAGATGTGGAACATTATAGGGATACCTAGTAGGGTTCATAGATGGTGTTGCACTCTTTACAAAACCATTCCTACAATAAAAGCCATACAGAATCTTGTAAATAAGGAAAATCCAAAGATTCTATTGTTCGATGGGATAAGATCCGAAGAAAGTCCAGGAAGAGCCAAGATCACTCGTGTTAGTAAAGGTAAACATTTACAGCAAATTAACGTTCATCCCATCATAGATTGGAACTCAGCCATGGTG
>CAYWXE010000014.1:20114-27324 GCA_964462505.1 uncultured archaeon
CTGTACATATTCATGAGGAACCTACCGCTAAATAGATTGTACAGGTACGGGATTACGAGAATAGGTTGTGCTGTTTGTCCTTTTGAATCGAGTTGGAAAGAAATGATACTATGGTTAAAGTTCAAAGATGAAATAAGACCGTATTTAGAGCTAATAGAAAAGTATGCAAAATACAGATGTAGAGGTGTTGGTGTAAAGGATTTCATTCGTGAAGGAGTTTGGAAGAGCAGAATAGGTGGACACAGCTTAAAAGTTCCGGAGAGAGTTAACATCATTGAAGAAGGTGATATGATCAAATTCATAGTTGATTGTAATCATAACTCTCTTAATTGGTATGAATGGTTTAAACCTGTTGGAAATGTTGTAATACGGGATTCATATGGTTACATAGAGGTTGATGGGTCATACTACCGTTTTAACTTTCAACGTTCTGAAAAATTAGAGATAACGTTTAAGGGGTTACCAAAAGAAATATTATATCATATAAAGAGATCCATTTATAAAATAGCTTATTGCATTAGATGTGGTGCATGCGAGATAGAATGCCCAAAATCAGCCATTAAAATTGGAGACGTAGTCAAGGTGGATGAGCGTAAATGTATAAAATGTCATAGATGTTTATATTTCGTTAATAGAGGATGTATAGTTGCGGATTCATATAGAATCGGTTTAGTGGTGAATAAGATGAGTGAGAAGAGTTTAAGTAGATATAAAACGTTCGGAATGAGGAAAGAATGGTTAGAAGAGTTTTTTGCAGATCCTAAAAGATGGTGGAATAAGAATCGTCTTGGGCCAATTCAGTTTGAAGCCATGAAGCATTGGTTGATGGATGCTGAGATAATTGAAAAGGGATCGCTAACAGAAATTGGAAAAATATTAAGAAGGTTAGGCATTACTAACTTGCTGACATGGTCTGTGATATGGGTAAACTTAGCTGAAAATTCTCCACTAATAGAATGGTACGTTCAAAGGTTACAATGGGGTAGGATATATAGCAAAGAAGAGCTGTTTAATGCTTTAGGAGATCATTACAGAGATAGAACAAAGAAAAATGCAATCGCAACGCTACTTCAGCTATTTAATTATACACCATTTGGAGATGAGCTATCCTTGGGAGTTCCCATAAGAAAAGGTAAGAATGTTATTGGAATAGAGAAGAAAGGAGTACCTGCTAGTAAGATGCATCCCATAGCAGTCTTATATAGCTTATATAAGTATGCTGAGAATGTTAGCAGGTACTATCTAACCGTGTCAGAGCTTTATGAAGAATCATGCGTTGGAGGCCCATATAAGCTATTCGGAATATCTAGGAAAGACTTAGAAAGGATCATGATAGGTTTAAAAGAGACGTTCGGCAGTGAAGTAATAACTGTCGAACTTTCCGCAGATTTAGACAACATTAATCTGAATGAAGATTTACATAGCATCGATATCTTAAAGCTAGTAAGGTGATCTAAGTGGATAAAGACGCGTTAAGATTAAAATTTATTAAATTTTACACCAAAGATGATGGATCGATCGACTTGGATGTAAATTACTTTGAGACCAGTTCTATAGCACTTAGAAAAATTAAAGACTTCATTTCTGATCTTGCTAAGGACTTAATAGAACCTAAACCTAAATCCTCCAACGAATTTAAGATTACCGAAAATCTTGAAAGATGGCTAAAATCTATAAGTGTATTTACAGAAAAGAGCTTTATGATAGAAGATTTTGCAATTTTCTTTAAGCCCTCTTCGAACTTAAGGGTACATCTAAGAAGAGATGGTGTACCGTATATGAATTTACTAAAATTTGGTGAAATGTCTATTAAAGTTGTCACAACATACGATTTTGAGTTTGCAGCGTTTAGTGAGTTTGCTGTACCGGTAGCTTTATTCTTTAAATTTGGTGATAAAGCTTGGCTTCGTTATAGAAAGTTACTTATCGATTTCACAGGTTTGGATAAGGTTCCACATAAATTTCCGTTCCCAGCAGATAGATTGCTCACTTTTATAACGAACGTTGCCAATAAATTAGCTATCTTAAATGCTGACTTAGACAATGAGTTACAGAAGGTTGTTGATAAAATTAATAAAGAGCTGAATTATAGAGATTACGATTTGATAATACTTGATGTTAAGTCGTTACATAACTGCTTCTTACAAAAGTTTGAGCAGTTTGTAAATGAATGGAACAATAAAAGATCAAAATAAAATATTTTAATGATATAAATATATAGATTATATTAATCGTTGAGTTGGTATATTGTTATAAGTTATAAGGTGTGAAGTTGTTAGATTACCATTTGGGCTACTTGAAGTTGAATAAGGAAACAGCGATGTGCTATTAGATATTTGGTGGAGTAATTAAGCTTATAGTTTCATACTGATAGATAATTTGACTCCGAAAGCTTTACCTATAATTAATATTTTATCTATGGAGATGAGTATGATCAAAGGTAAATACTCAGATCATCTAACCATAGATAAAGATTTTCAACCGGTTTTCAACGAAGAAGTCGACAAAGCCAACAAAAACTTATGGAAATCATTCATACCCCATGAAAACTTTGAACTGTTTCTTGATAAAGTTATCAAAGCACTTGAAAGAGAGAAAAAAGAAGATATAAGATCTATCTGGCTTTTTGGTTCTTATGGGACAGGAAAGACTCATGCGGTCTTTGTGCTTAAGCATTTGCTTGAAGATGATGAAAGCGAAATCGACGATTACATAACGAAAGCAAAATTGAATAAGTTCCTAAGTGATAAGCTTAAAGCGTTAAGGAAAAGGGAGAAGACTCTTGTTGTCTTTAAGAGTGGAGCCAGTCATGTGGACAGCTCATACAAGCTGTTGCTTGAGGTTCAAGACGCCATATATAAGGCCTTGATCAGGTATCTTAAGGCAAAAGGAATTAAGTACGTTCCAACAAAGACGGAAGTTCAACTTTTAAGGGAGCGTCTTGACGATGAAGTTATAAAATGGGATATAATAATAAAGAAGCATAGGGTTCAACTTAGAGAAATCTCTTCCTTGGATGATTTAAAGAAGAAGTTAAGTCATGAAAAGCTTGATTTGGATTTTATAGGAAGATTTGTTGAGATACTTGAAAAGGAAGGTATAATACCCTTTAAATTAAATCCCGAATCCATAAAAAGTTGGATAAAAGAGATCATCAACTCAGGTTACGTAACGAGGATACTCTTCATCTGGGATGAATTCACAGGATTCTTTAAGCCTGGAGCACCGCTAGATACGCTTCAAGAACTTGCACATCTAACGCAGGATACACCGTTTTATTTGCTCATCGTTACGCATAGAACCCCCGAACATTTAAGTAAGGTTCTTACCGAGGATATACAGAAGTTAAGTGGAAGATTTCATTATATTCACTACTACACAGAGTCTATAACGATCTACCAAATAATATCGAGAGTTGTATATCCTAAGGATGAAAAGAGATGGAGCTTTGACTCTGAAAAGATTTGGTTGACTTTAGATGGTAGCTTCAATCTTAGGCATGAAATACAGGAGTTATTGAACGAAGAGAACGTGGCAGTTGAGACATTTAAGAGGCTCATACCGATGCATCCATACTCAGCGTTTCTATCTTCAAAGATCGTTGAGCATCTTGGTTCAAGTCAAAGAACGTTATTCCAGTTCTTAAAACAGGAACAGGAAGGGGGATCATTTCCAGAATTCTTAAAGGAATATCCAAAGGACGATTACTATCTTCTAACTCCTGACTTTCTATGGGATTACTTCTTTGTCAACAATAGCGAAATTAGCGAGTTTCATCCAGAACTTATACCTATAATAAGCTATTATAATTCTTGGAAAGACAAATTGGATGACGAAGATGAAAAGAGAGTCTTTAAAGCCGTAATGCTTCTCATAGCCCTTAGCCAAAAGATTGCGAGAAGGCATCTTAACCCCTTCTATTCTAACATAAAATTAGCCTTTTCAGGCGTACCAATCTATAGGCGTCTAGATGACATCTTAAGTAATTTGGTCAAGAAACATGCTTTAAGAGAGCTGCAACATCCTAAGGACAAAGAATACCTAATTCCTACGTATGAAGTAGATCCAAGGGATTTGGAGAAGGCTAAAAAGGATTTCTCAGATTTCAGCAAGTTCATAAGTAAAATTGAGGATAAATTTAAGGATTTAGTCCCATATAGAGAGCAACGAATTGCGTTAAAGGTTATAACATCAGATGATATTCTAAGTGGTAAAATACCAAAGATATCTTTTGAAAATTATCAAATTGGATTGGCTTTAATTTTAATGAAAAAGGCAGAGAGAATTGAAGATATAAAGAAAAACATAAAGAAGGTTTTAAGTAACTATCCAAACACACTCTTTGTTCTCTCTTACGCAGAACTTGGTGAGAATGAATGGAACTCGATCGTTAACAACTTAGCCTATGAGCATCTTCTTAAAAAGTCAAATAAGGAGAAAGAGGCAAGACTTTACAGAGATCAGATAGATGACACAATCAAGAATTGGATAAACAGAATTAGAAATGGTAGATTTTATACAATAGCAAATATTGAAGTAGATGATTCATCAAAAGAATATGAGAAAGAAAACGTAAATGGAGTTGATGGATTGGTAACAGTATTAGAAGAAGTTGTTAGCTTGGTGTTTCCTTATGGGCTTGATAAGATCATACTTAAAGACCCATTATGGAAGTTAGAAAAAAGCAAAATAGGTCTTGAGATAGGTCTTTTACATTTTAAATCAAAGATGACAAAACAGTGGGAAGAAGTGTACAATAAATTTGTCGAAGATAAGGAGTACGGAGTACTTGATGAGAAAGGGGACTTTACTGATGAGGGCTTAATAAAGAAGGATCACCCGTTAATTAAGATGAGAGAAGCAATTAAAAAGATGTTTGAAGAAAACGATGCCATAAGTCTCCTTGAAATATGGGAAATGCTGCAAAAACCACCGTTTGGCCTGTACACCTCACCATTGGCATCGTTTGTTCTTGGCATTCTTATGAAGGAGTATTCAAGAGGATACTTTGCCACAGATGGTAAGGTAATAGAAGAAGTATCCCCTCAAGGAATGCTTAAGTATCTTTTAGAAGTAATAAAAAGTCGAAAGGAATGGGTATTATTAAAATTAAGCCCAGAACAAAAAGAATTCTGTAATATAGTTAAGGAGATCTTTAAATTAAGTGAAGAACAAACAAACACACCGAAGGCTGCAATAATAAATCTAAGAAATAAAATAAAATTAGAATATAAATATCCTTTATGGATTCTAAGCTATGCGATTGAAAAGGAGAAGACGTTTAAATTAGATTACTACAGCGACTATTCAATCGACTTAATCAAGCTTTTGGACTCGATAATAAGAGAGCATTTTGAGGAAGATGCTAAGGATGTGTTAGGAGATGCAAAAAGTAAGATAGAGAACTTCGTAGATAAAATTGTCAGCCTAAATGATTTTGATAAAACGTTTGTCTTAGAAAAACTCAAGGATTTCGCAGATCCAAAAAAGTTTAAGGAAGGATTTAAAATATTTGCCAAGAAGAACTTCTATGACAAAGTACCTATCGATGATGTTAAGGTATCATACGATTTAGTTGATCAGAAGTTTAGAGATAGAATGCAGGAAGAGCCATGGGCTTGGGATGAAAAGAAATCTAAAGAGGTTTTAGAACGGATGGTGATCGAATTTAAGATTTCAAGGTTAATTTCAGAGATCTTAAAACTTAACATAACATTTATCGATAACTTACATAACACCATAATAAATAAAGTTAAGGAAGGGGATATCTTACCTCTATGGTTTTATAAACATCATCCATCAACAACTGAAGAATGTGCAAGTACAATTGACTCTCTAGATGGATTAACTAAGGCTGTTAAGGAAGGTATAGTGTCGATAAAGGATTTTGATCTGTCAGGCTTGTTAAAAGGTTTAGAAGATTTGAAAGACAACCTTATAAAGATCTTCAGCGACCGGGATGAGATCGTTAGATCATGGCTTCAAAAGAACTTAGGTACATTAAGCAACGAAGAATTTAACGCCTTGACAGAAGAAGTGAATGAAGCTTTATCTAAAGAACCAGAAATTGAGGAATCCAAGCTCTTAGGTCTTGTAAAGAAGAAGTTAAATGAATTAAAGGTGACTATACTTAGAAATGATCTTAAAAAGAAGCTAGAAGAAACCTTAGGAACATCAAACGTTCTTGAGTTCTATCAGGAATCTTTTATACCTATCGTTTTAGTTAAATATTTACCAGAATTTGAGAAATTCAAGTTACCGAAAGATCTAACAATCGACGAATTTTTAAAAGGTTTAACCAAGCTTGACAACCTTCAAAGGGATGCGTTAGAAAAGTATCTAGAGGTTATTAACGATAACGTTGACGTGCTAAAGGTTTTAAAGGAACAAGATGTATCTTCCAAGATCCTTAAGGCTTTCATCGGTAAGGATTGGATCGAAAGCATATTTACCAATGATGATTTATCCGATCTAAAGCATTACCTAAAACAAAAGCTAAAGGGAAATGTTGAGCAATGGAATGAAAAGATGATTAGAGATGCGTTTGAGGATTGGAGACGTGAGAAGTATAAGGATAGATTTTACCCAAGACTTATTAACATCGTTACGGATATGAGCGAAGAAGATGCAAAAGACTTGGTTAAGAGATTGATAGATGATCCGGGAATTGGTCTTAAGATTATGGAGATTATAGGTGAGGAAGGTAAGGATGAAGGTTGAGAGATTTCAAGATGTTACAGAATTAATCGATAAACTAACAGAAGAGGCAAATCTTAAAGATTTTGCACGTTTCCCTACAAGGTTTATCTTAGTAGAGGATGACAGTAGTTGGGAAAATCTAATAAGCTTTTTAAGTGATTTTGTAGATGAAGTGATCTACATCTCTGAATCTTGCAAAGGGAACGACACATACCCAGATATCTATGAGGGTATTGAAGAAGCAAAAAAATTAACCTCAGAAGGAAAGAAGGTTCTTCTGATACCTTTAGGTGAGTTGTTAAGAATTGATGAAAGTGTTAAAAGCAGAATAATAGAGTTGATTGAATTTCAGATTGATCCAACAAAAAATGGTAGGCTTTACATACCTTTATACTGTATTGAAGGAAAATTTCTTGAAATTTGGCATAAGCATTTCGATAGGACAAGAATACATCCAGCTCTTTTGATTCAAAGCAAAGACGCAAAAACCGTTAATATATGGGTTATAAAT
>CAYWXE010000015.1:0-4375 GCA_964462505.1 uncultured archaeon
ATGAACACTAAGCTCAATCTATCACAAAAATTCTACCTCCTATTGTTTCTTTTTGCGAGATCATACCGGGTAAGCTCCGCAAGTTTTGCAATGCCTCCCGAAGACTTCAGAACCACAGAAAGGGCAGGATTTTTTATCCCCCCTTCTTATCGTGTGAAATCTCCTAAAGATATCGTACAGGTATGGCTGAGACCCGTGCCAGAACTTCACTTCATCGAACTCTAATCCAACACTTAACTCCTCTAATACATCGTATAACTTATTAAAACCACTTCCAATCTCTATCGGATGCTTTTCTCTCCAAGCAATCTCTTTTGGAATCAAATCCTCAAATGCAATCCTCAGTATATACTTTCCAATTTTTTTATTATTGAACTTTACAACTTTTAGCTCTGGAGGTATCTCCAATGCGAATTCAATTACGTAATCAACTAAATACGGACTGAATACCTCTAAACTTAAGCTTTCCCCGATTTTAAAGGAAGAAAAAGTCCAAAAACTTGGCAGTTTTGCTATGTATTCTCCAAGCTCTTTGAAATCCATTTCGTGCATATAACTATAACCTGCGAATAGTTCATCTCCTCCATCTCCCGTTAAAACACGAATACCATCGTTATGTTTTATATATTCCAATGCTATTAGAACTGCTGTTGAATTCACAACTTCTATTGGATCGAAAGTTGCTAAAATTCTTACAGTCTTCTCAACATAATCTATTGCTTCATCTAAGCTTACATCGATTACATCAAGTTTTATTCTGATTTTTTCCGCTAAGAGTTTGGCGTATCTTATATCGGTGGAATTCCCCTCTAAGCTTACAACTACTCCTCTAAATTCGTGATATCTCCTTGCCAAAGCACTCGCAATTGAGGAGTCTAAGCCGCCTGAAGTCAACGCATGAGTAATCTCAGTACTTCTCACAGCCCTATCTAAAATCTTTCTAAGCTCCTCTATATAACCCATAAACGGGTTTAAAGGATTGAGTTCTTAACCCTATCCCAGCATTCGAGTACCTCTTCAGAAGCTGGACAATCAAACGGAAACTTTAAAGCGGAAAACTGCTTAATCAACTCTTCATCGAACGGAATTTTGCCAATGAATTCTATCCCATTTCTATTGCAGTAGTCTTCGATCTTCAAAGCCATATCCTCATTTAAATCGTATTTGTTTACAACTACAAACGGCTTAACCCTGAAGTGCTCTGCAAGTCTAACGACTCTTACCATATCGTTTAAACCTGAGAGAGTTGGCTCCGAGATAACTACAGCTGCATCTACACCAGCAAGAGATGCTATAACTGGACAACCTATGCCGGGAGCGGCATCAACTAATAAAAACTTGGCGTTTTTTTCTTCTGCTATATCCTTCGCCTTTTTCTTAACTTCACTCACTAACCTTCCACTGTTCTCCTCTCCCGGCTTTAGCAACGCGTGGACAAAGTAACCGAAATCAGTCTTCGAAATAAATAGATCTCCTGTCTTGACATCTCTCATTTCTATCGCCTTTTCTGGACATGCGTTGTAACAGAATCCACATCCCTCACAATGCGTTTCATCGACTTCATAGCCGTTGACATCTTTAATTGCGTTAAACCTGCACAATTCATAGCACAAGCCGCAAGACGTGCACTTATCCCTTATTATGAAAGCTTTTTTTGTTACAAAAACCTCTTCTCTCTTCAAAACCTTCGGTTGTAGGAGTATGTGCAAATTTGGAGCATCTACATCGCAATCTGCTAAAACACCACCCTCAACGCTGTAAACAACTGCTGCAAATGTGGTCTTGCCAGTTCCTCCCTTTCCACTTATAATCACAACTTGCTTCAAGAGATCACCTCGTATATCTCTCTAAACAAATCCTTGAAATCGTGTAAAAGTTCACCCCTCGAATAGGATTTGGCAATCTCGGTTTTGAAGGGAATTCTCCCTATGACATCTATCCCATTCTCTTTGCAATACCTATCTACTCCATCAAAGGGTAAGCCGTACTTGTTTATAACAACTCCAAAACTCTTCTTTAACTCTGAAACGACATTTACGGCAAGCTTTAAATCGTGAAGGCTAAAAGGTGTAGGCTCTGCAACTAATATCACGTAGTCTGCATCTATTACACTCTCAACCATTGGACAGGAATTTCCGGGGGGGCAATCTATTATAGCTTTATCTCCAATCAAATTCTTTACCTGCTTTATAAGGAAAACGGGAGAAGCCTCTCCGATTTTAAGCTCACCGTAAACAACTTTTATATCACTATAAATAGTTACAATCTTTCCAATTTCCCAATCCACCTCTTCTATCGCATTTTCTGGACAGAAGTAACTGCAAGCCCCACAGCTGTGGCAGAGTTCTGGGAATACGTATGCTTTGTCTATTACGAATATAGCGGAGTAATTACACACATCCTTGCAAACTCCACATCCATTGCAGTTCTCCTTAACCCTTGGAATTTTTCTATAAGCTTTTTTCTCAGTTTTCTCTCCTCTAAAAAACAGATGTGCGTTTGGTTCTTCTACATCTAAATCGAATAAATCTACAGAGTTGAAATATGCAAGGTTTACTGCAATCGTGGTCTTACCGGTCCCACCTTTTCCAGATGCAACTGCTATTCTCATATTTCTTCAACTGAGAATTCGTTACCGACTTTTCTAATGACCACCTTCATACTCCTGCTACCGTCAAAGCCCATATTTCTGAGTTTGCTAAAATCAGCTCTCTTCAAAAATTCGATTAAGAGTTCAAGTTGCTTCTCCTTTTCAGCGTTCTCCTCTTTGAGTAAATCCCTAACCAATTCCTCGTATTTTTTCCTTGCAGCGGTCTCAATGCAGTATCCGTTTAAATGTAGGATTAAATCCATCTACCACCTCTTCCCCTTCCCATACCTCTACCCATCCCCTTTCCCATTCCTCCGCCAGGAGTAGTTATCTCTTCAAGCAGTCCACTTGCAAACCTCTTTATTGCTTCTTCAACTGTTAAGCCGTCTGCTCTGTATATCTTTATCCCAGCTGACTGCAAGACACTCATAGCTTTAGGGCCAACATTACCCGTCAACAAAACCTTTACACCTCTATCCACTAATATCTGTGAAGCCATTATTCCTGCACCACTCGGTTGCATACACGCTGGATTTTGAATTACCTCAACAGATTTTACTTCACCATCGTATTCGACTATTGTAAAACTCGGTGCTCTCCCAAATTGTGGAACTATCACATCTCCTAATCCACCATTTTGAGTTGTTGCGGCAATCTTCATATCTACCACCAGTGATGATGCTTTCCAGGACAGCCAAGAGCCTCATCTGCTTCAAACAGCTTTCCACTCAAAAACATCTTTATAGCATCTCTAACAGTTCCAGAGGCACCCATGAAAACCCTTATTCCATAGCTCTTGAACATCGCAATAGCTTTAGCACCCATACCGTTGCAGATAACCACATCTACGTTTTTTGATCTCAGTAGTTCTGGAGGCTTTAGAAATCCACCGAAGTGTTCACTCATATTTTTCACGATTTCAACTTCACCTGTTTCGGTGTCGTATATCGTAAACGTTTCGGCTCTTCCGAAATGTTCACAGACGAAATCGTCTAATCCACCTTTATAGGTCGGAACGGCAATCCTCATAAAAAACACCACTCGATTAAATTAAAAATAAAAAAGTTATCTCCTTCTGAGTTCATCAATTCTTCTCTTTATCTCCTCAAGCTCGGCTTCAAGCTCTCTCTTGATCTCTTCAAGCATTTCCAATTCTTCTTCTGGTGTTCTTGGAGGGAAGGGTGGAAACGGTGGAAATGGGGGCATGTAATACGGTGCTAGTATCTCCCATCTAAGCCATCCTGGCATTCCAGTAGCCCAGTACATCCACCTCCAACCTCTGCCGCCCCATCCAGGAAATCGCCACGCCATAAATTACTCTCCGGATTTAAAGTTTAAATACGTTACCACCACCAAGGTGGATAGAACCAGAATGGTGGTAGCCAGTAGTATGGGGGCATGTAGTAAGGGGCAAAGGCATACCACCTAAGCCATCCAGGTAATCCAGTAGCCCAGAATCCCCATCTCCAACCTCTACCCCAGCCCCATGGCATATCTACCACCACCAACCCCATCCAAATCTAAACCTTCTTCTCCACCAGAACCATCTTGGCATCCAGAATGGCATAAACCACCTTCCACCAAATGGTGGCCAGACAAATCTATTCATGTATCCAGGAACAGGAAATCCCGCACAGAATCCCGCTCCTCTGCCAGTCATAGGGCCAAATCCCCAAGGCCCAGTCCCATCTCCCCCAGGCATGACAACATCACCTCAGTTTATAAGTTTGATTCTACTGTGCTTAAAACTTTCGGTCAGCCTAAATTTTTATAGCATGTTATGAT
>CAYWXE010000015.1:4475-26505 GCA_964462505.1 uncultured archaeon
CTAATTTATAGTATTAAAATATAATTTATTTAAAATTTTTAAATTTAAACTTATTGGAAATTTTATTAAATTTTATCTCTTAAATTTATCAGTTGATAATATCTCATCGTTGTGTAGTTTGAAAAACAAATGTTAAGTCGAATTGTTTTTACAAAATCCTTATTCTTCAAGTAAATCACTTAAATCCCATTCCTCTTCCTCGAACTCAAACTCAAATTCCTCTTCTTCTTCCTCTGCCTCCTCCTTAGCAATCTTTTCGAATATCTCGTATTCCTCTTTAAGCCTCGTTAAGACGTCTCTTATAACTCTTCTATACTCTTCGAGGTTTGGATTGTAGATTTTTTTCGCGAGCTTTACATCTTCGTTTTCCTCTTTTTCCATCGAGTTTATTCTCTTTAACGTGGCTTTAGCTGTCTCAACAATCCAGTAATCCCTTGAAGTGGCATCTGACAGTGCTATTTGCTCAGGTCTTAAGAAGACAAAAGTCCTCGTAGTTCCCTCAAATAGTCTAACCTTGCTGACGACTGAAACTAAGGCAGGCGGTTCTATCTCCAACAAGCTCTCTAAAGCTTGAGGCTGATATCTGCCAACGTATCCTATAAAAACACCAGTCGGATCTGCTAATCTTATCCTCCAAATTCCAGAATCTGGTCTTACTTCTTCTTTTTCAAGCAATGCCCCTATTATGAACACCCTGTTGCACCTCATACCCAATGGTGTTAATACGTATACTGGACTTCTGTCTTCGCTTTCTCTAATTATATAAGTGGAATCATTAAACTCTTTTGCAAAAATTCTTCTTGCAACCTCTCTTCTCCTAATGGTATCCATTCAAATCACCCTACAGCTTCAAGGAGCTTTTTAACCTCCTCATATACATCTGGCTTAAAGAACTCAACCTCTTTAACTATTAGATACCTCTCGCCTCTAACACCTCTAACCCTCAAATACTTGCCTAACAACTGCTTTTTAAGTTCCGTTAACACTGAATTCCTGTCAAGGTTCTTCTCAGCAATTTCCTTAGCTTTATTTAAATCTATACCAGTGAGTGTCTTTACGTTTTCTTCGTTTAAGATTATCTCGTAGAAGTTCTCTCCATCGTCAAGAACTCCCTTAATCCTCAAATCCTCAACCCATTCCGTTTTTCCATGGATTGGGCATAAGCCCGATTTCAAAACTCTCCTGCACTTAACACACCTCTGAATCAATCCACTGTTCTGCTGAATCGCTACTAAAGCTCCAACCACTTCGATTTCCCTTGGAGGTAGTTCGATTTCCTCATTGATTTCAACTATCTCGCTCGTCCTTGTAACGTTTATCTGCCTTCTCCCAGCGAATACGTCCGTTACTACGTTCTTAAACAAGTAACATTTACCCTCTTCAACTTCTGGCTTTCCAGATTTAGCCCATATAACAAATTTTATTATTCCAGTTTCATCTCCAATTAATCCGACTTGCGAAACGTTTGGACTTGTAGGCTCCCAAAGCTGAACGACTTTAGCTTTTAAACTTATCCACCTCCCAGCTTCGCTTATATCAGCAATCTTCACAAGCTCAGCCTCAGCTATAGCCTCTCTTGGAATTTCGAATTCTTTTATTAAGTAATTCGTTACAGTTCTAACAGCTTCACTCTCTGGAACCTTGAATTCGATTATGAGTAGCTTTAACCTCTTCAGTATCTCGCTTTTGCTTATGTTGTAGGCTTTAAACTTCTCGTATATCTGATTTGCCAACTCCTCTATTCTCTCAATCATGTAAACACCTCAGTCTATCCTATCCACCTTTACCCTCCAGTAAGAGCTTATGAGTGCCGCAAGTTTTGGATTTTTAAAGCCCTTAAGCAGAGTGAAATCCCTTGGATAACCTATAAACGGATCAATTGTCTTTTCAAACGTATTTGCAACCCAAACCTTCATATTAGCCTTTTTAACCTCTTCAGACAGATGCCTATAGAACTTGTGAAACGGTGCACAGTGTTCTTCAGTTGGAACTACTACTACGTATTCCCCCCCAACAGTTTCAGAGACCCTTACGTGGTAGTCTATGTCCTCATATACATCGTTTATAGTCGAATAGAAGACGAAGTATCTATAGTTACCTTTGGTGTATTCCCTCAGAATCTCTCCCCTCGCAGTATACCCATTGAAAAACCTATCCGTGATCTCTTTCATATCGTTTAATCTATCGAGATAAGATTTTGAGATTAGATATTCCCTATAAGCCTCTTCAAAATCTTCAGCTTTCGGCTTATACGTATGTGGGTGGTAAAATCTAATTCCACTGACTTCAACCTCCTCGGAGTAGTGAAGGCTTTTGAGCGTGATTGGATACTCTATAAAACTCGACTTAACCAAATCGAGCAAGTCGCTATTCACAGCAATTGCATTCTCTCCAAGACTTCTCAACGCGGCTCTTATGGCTTTTCTTTCGATTTCTTCTATACTGACAACCCTCCTATCGCAGAGCATTTTTGAAAGCTCTTCGATTATCGCAACTTCCATGATTTTTAAGTTCATTGAGGTATGTTAAATACATTTCGCAGGGCGAAATTTAGGCTAGTCGAAAAATTGATATTCTTATATAACTGAACCATCGACATGGGAAACGCTATGCAAGAAGAAAAAACAAGGAGAGGTTTATTTGGATTCTTTAGAAGATTTAGATTTAGAAGGAGATTTAGAAGAAGACATAGAAAAGGAAGAAGATTTAAATTCAGAGGTGAAGGCTAAAATCTGGAGGTGAACTGAATGCAAAAAAGGGTAACCGATGAAGACATCAAAAAAAGACTTGAAAAAATAAAGTTTAGAATTGCCGTAATGAGTGGAAAAGGTGGTGTTGGTAAATCCACTATTACGGCTTTACTTGCAGTTCATTACGCTAAACAGGGTAAAAAGGTTGGAATCCTAGATGCCGATTTCTTGGGGCCGAGTATACCTCATCTGTTTGGATTGCATCAAAGCGGAGTATCCTTTAGTTCAGATGGTATGGAACCAGTAGTATCTCAGAAGTATGGGATAAAAGTGATGTCAATGCAGTTCTTATTGCCAAAAAAGGAGATGCCAGTCATATGGCGAGGGCCTCTCATAGCTGGAGTTTTAAGGGAGTTTCTCGGTAGAGTTGCGTGGGGAGATCTCGATTACTTGCTTATAGATTTACCACCTGGAACCGGTGATGCTCCACTCACAATAATGCAGGATGCAAAACCGAATGGAGTTGTAATAGTTTCTACTCCTCAAGAGTTGACATCGTTAATCGTTGAAAAGGCTATAAACATGGCAGAAGAGACGAATACAGCAGTAATAGGTATAGTTGAAAACATGAGTTACTTCGTTTGCCCGAATTGTGGAAAGAAGTTGTATATATTCGGAAAAGGGAAGGCTTTCGAACTTGCAAGGAAGTACAGAATCGAATACGTTACAGAAATCCCAATCGATCCAGAATTATTAAAGTTAGCTGATATGGGAAGAATTGAAGATTACGAGGAGGATTACTTCTACCAGTTCCCGTACTGATTAATATTAATAATGTTTAATTTTAATTTAATCTAAAAATACAATACGTCACCCTTCTACTACGACATCTACCACCTCAAACCTCTCGACATCTACTAAGCCCAAATCTGTAACCTTAAGCTTTGGAATGACTGGCAAGGCTATAAAGGAGAGTGTTATTATCGGCGATTTGAGTTTACATCCCAGTTCTTTAATCTTATTTCTAATCTTTTCAATTCTCTCTGCAACGACTTCAGCTCTTTCATCGCTCATCAATCCAGCTATTTCGAGTCTAAGCTCCTTTATTTCACCGTTATCAGCGACTACAATACCTCCCTGAATTTCTATAACTCTGTTTACAGCTCTACAGATTTCTTCATCGCTTGCACCGACTGCAACTATGTTGTGTGCATCGTGTGCGATCGTTTGGGCAATTGCACCTCTCTTAAGCCCAAAACCCCTCACATAAGCTTTTCCAATATTTCCCTTTCCATACCTCTCAACTACTACCGCCTTTAAAATGTCCCTTTTAACATCGATCCCGCTTACGTACTCAACTACTTCGCCCGTAACGATTTCGCCATCGTAAACTTCGATAATCCTCACTTTTCCAGTTTTGAGCTCTATATCCTTTGGCGAGATTTTTTTAGCCTTAACGGTTCTCTTAGCCCATTTGGGATAACTATACTTCTTAAACTCTGGAATTTTACCATTTATTAAAACCATAGAAACTTCAAAATCCCTAAAATCCTTCAGCAAAACTAAATCCGCGAATCTTCCCGGAGCTATAAGTCCCAAGTTAAGTCCAAAGTATTCAGCTGGATTTAACGTTAACATCTGTAAAGCCTTGATCTCATCTATTCCCTCCTCTACAGCTCTCCTGAATACGTAATCCAGATAACCCTCCTTTAATATATCAACGACATCTCTATCACCATCTGTAACGAGCATAGTATACCTATTTCCAGCTAAATCCTTTAAAGCATTCAAATTCCTTGCAGCAGAACCTTCTCTGATCATAATTCTCATACCTAATCTGAGTTTCTCTTTTGCTTCGCTTAACTCCGTGCTCTCGTGATCAGATCTTATCCCAGCGGCTACGTATGCATTTAAATCTCTTCCACTCAGCTTAGGGCAGTGACCATCGGCAAGATCACAGCTCAAAACCTTTGCAAGGATTTCATCATCACAGTTCAAGACTCCTGGAAAGTTCATAACCTCCGCAAGTCCTAAGACGTTGTCGAATTCGAGAAGCTCTTTAATTTCCTCTACATCTATTTTTGCCCCAGACGTTTCGAGTGGCGATGATGGAACGCAGGACGGAATCATACAGTATAACCTCAATGGTACATGCTTAGATTCTTCAAGGATTAATTTAATCCCATCCTTACCCAAGACATTTGCGATCTCATGTGGATCAGCTATTACAGCAGTAGTTCCTCTCGGCACAACAACCCTCGCAAATTCACTTAAAGTCAACATCGACATCTCAATATGTGTATGTGCATCTATCAGCCCTGGAACTGCATATAACCCCTCTGCATTTATTTCCTTGATTCCGCTGTAATTCCCGATTCCAGCGATTAAGCCGTTGCATATAGCTATATCTGCTGTATAGATCTCTTCCGTTAAGACGTTTACAACTTCAGCTCTTTTAACGACTAAATCAGCCCTTTTTAACCCTCTTGCGACTTCTATAAGCCTTTTGAGTTCATTCAGAGAGAGCCTCTTTAACGATTTCTTCGCTGACATCCAACTCATACTCCTCTTTTAAAACCTCAACAGCCTTTTTAACGTCTTTAATTCCAATCTTTTTAATCAGATCTCTAACGTCTTCAAGTAAACTCCATGGATAAACTATCCACCTCCATTCTTTCATCTCAGATGCGTAAAAATCTGGAACGAATTTAGAAGTTGTCTTTTTGTAATCTATAACTGCTGTTTTGACTTCTTTAGGTTTAAAACCCCTTACATGCTCTGCAACAAGCTCGATCGTTTCGCCGGTGTCTGCGACATCGTCAACGACTAATACGTTTTTCCCCTCAAGGTTTACGTTTAGAGGTTGAGTTATTCTGGCTTTTTCATCTGGTGTTGCAACTATTCCCCAGTGCTCTGTTTTAACGCTGTAAAGCTCTTTCACATTTAGTAGATCGCATAAAATCCTTGCAGGAACCCATCCACCTCTTGCAATTGCAACTATTACATCCGGCTTAAATCCACTTCTCTTAATCTTCTCAGCTAAAATCTTGCAAAGATTTTGTATGTCATTCCATGAATACAAGAGGCATTTGAATTTCATCGTAATCAATTCGGCAAGACAAATAGATAATACTTTCGAGATAGAAATTTCAGATTCAACCAAAAGAATTATCAATCGGTATTAATCGTTGCAAAACATATGTTTAAGTACCCAGTTGAAGTGTTATCTGATGTATACCTAAGCAAAATCGGAGGATTCAGCCCAGAAATTGATATAAACGAAATTGGAATAAATTCAAAGGCTTTATCGATGAACACGTCGATAATAGCAAACGAGACAGTAGCAGTTCTCAGAATTCTCGATAGGAAAGGTAAGCCGTACTTCTTGGACAAGAGATTTCTCATTATAGGAATTGAAGAATGGATGGATTGCTACGAGTTGTCGAGTAACGGTGAAGTAGTATTATCGAGCGAATTAGAAGACGACTTCTCAAAGTTCTTGGGGAGAGGTATTATAATCAATACAATTGAAAGCTTCAGAATAGGCAGGGATTACGGAAGAATCATAAAGATTCTAATGAGATTTATAGATGAAAAGAAACAAGGAATTTCTTAGAAGAGTAAAAGTTAAATTAATTACACTTTAACTAAATTATTTTTGTTTACTAAAATTTTATTAACTTTAAAACATATGCTTCCTCCAAATGAAATACGGTAAAGTATTAAAGACGATATTTAAAATCCTTATCACAATCTCTGCTATTATAGGCGGGCTTTTTGGGGAGTTCCCGGAATTGTTGAAATCGTTAGCCCTTACTTTACTCCTCACCCATCCAGAATATCAGACCGGATACTGCAAGGTCTTTATTTTCAATTGGGGTAATGATTATGCAACAGATGTAAATTTAACAGTGTTATTAGTTCATGAAAGTGGTATGGTTATAGAAGCATAGTCAAAAATAATAAAAACAATACCTCCTACTATAAGCGAATATATACCTTCATTTCGCATTTTATCATTTCACTTTAATAAAGTCATAGAGAATAAAAATTACTATATCATAGCTAAAGCGGTTTGTAAAGAAGGTGTTCATGAAAGGCTAAATTAGTAAATTGGTCACAACAACTCTCATTTCTTAAAATTAGTATACTACCCTCTGGTAAGAAATGAAGTGATCTATCATATACTCAACCATTAAAAATAAAAATTATTTAGCCCAGAATGGATTTTCTCTTCTCTTTATCTCTAAGAACTCTTTAAACGCTTCTACTGTTCTTTCACTGAACACGTTTAACAGATCTCTTTCTATGATCTTTGCATGTCTCTCTGGAACGTCTACGTATAGAACTTCATCTCCCTTAAGCTGTCTTCCAATCGTTACACCATCTATTGCTATTGCTACTTCATCTCCCTCTTTTGCAATACTTATATTCTTTCCCTCTTTCTGCATACTCTTAACAGTTCCAGCGTAACTCCCATCTGGCTTTATCAAATCCACATCCTTTCTGAGTTCTCCAGCTAAAATCTTAACACCTATTATTGCTGGCTTACTTCTCCTAAATATGTACTGCTTTAAAAGCTTAATCTTAGCTGGCTTAACAAGGGATTCGATTTTTTGTCTTTCCCTTGCAAGTCTTTCCTCTTCTCTCCACTTTAGAAACTTATCCATTAATGAATATATTACCTCCTCAGCGAATATCTTCACGCCGTATTTCCTAGCCTCTTCTTCTACCCCGGGCAACATCTTGACGTTGAAGGCTAAAACAACTCTGTTCAACTCATCTCTATTCGTTGAAGCGTCAACTATATCTCTTCTGTCAACATCTCCAACTTCAGCCTTTTTTATTGGAACATTAGCACTCTTCAACTCGTTTATTATCGCTTCAAGCGAGCCGAGTGTGTCTGTTTTTAGAACAACTCCTTCTTCATCTGTTCTAATCGCGATTTCCTCGTACTCCTTTTTAATCCTCTCTTTGAACTTCTTTATATCTTCATCGCTCTCAACAGCCTCAAACTCACTTCCAGCCAAGACGTTTTCGAGGTTTGGTGCAACTATTTTTATTCCCGCTGCCGCTGTAACACTCTTAACACTTCTAAACCTGCTTTCAACTCTCATCTCTTGAGCTGGTCTTGGTTTAAGTATAGCTTTCACATGTGTAACTATCACGTCGTCTTTACCAGCTATAGCAATTCTATCTCCGACTTTAAGCGTTCCATCGTAAAGTATAACATCACACGTAACCCCCAAGCCCTTTTCCTCCTTTACTTCAAGTATAGTTCCCTTTGCCTTTCCTTCAACGTGAAGTCTTAGATTCTTCTCTAAATATCTCTGAGCTAAGCCAACGAGGATCATCAAAAGCTCTGGAATTCCTTCGCCGGTTATAGCGGAAGTGGGCACAATAGCAACAGTTCTTGTGAAATCCCTAATCCTATCGAATCTGTCCGCGTTAAAACCAAATCTGTACAGATCCGCTATTAGTTCATATATCTTGTTTTCAAGTCTCTGCTTAACAACATCTTCCTGCATTGCAAAGCTCTTTGTAAACGGTGCAAATTCTACGCTCTGCCATCCGGGAATCTTATCTATCTTATTAGCCGCTACAACGAATGGAGTCCTAAACGTTCTAAGTATGGAAATAGCTTCCTCAGTCTGTGGCTTAAATCCTTCGTTTATGTCCACTACTAAAACTGCTAAATCCGCTAGAGCTCCACCTCTTTTCCTCAGATTCGTGAAAGCCTTATGCCCAGGCGTATCTATAAAGAGTAATCCCGGAATCGTAATCTTTGGAACCCATATCTCCTTGCAGATCTTTTTTATTATATCGATTGGGATTTCAGTAGCTCCGATATGCTGAGTTATACCTCCAGCCTCTTTTGCTGCAACCCTTGTCTTACGAATTTTATCGAGTAGTGTTGTGTTGTGAACAACTATTCCACTCGCCACGAAGTTATGAGTTGAAGTTGTAATATCGTAAACGTAACCATCGTAATCAAACTCCTCAACAGCTTCGACTTCAACAAATGCTACGTTTTCAATCAGATTCTGAATGTATTTAAGGACTTCTTTGCTAAATTTTCTATACTTCCAAATCTTTAAAGCCTCCTTACCTAGTTCTGTTAACTTGCCATCTTTATCAAGTAATCCATCACTTTTGAAAGCTTTAATGTAGTTTACATTTCTGAGTTTTCCCTCTAAAACTGCAATCTTCTCATCTAAATTCTTACAACCTCTCGCTAAAACCTCTAAGAACCTCTTAACAATTTCATAACTTGGATTCTCACGACTTTCGTACTTTGCATAGTATGGTATGTATTCGTTTAGCTCGCTCCTTGTAAATCCAAATAGTATCCTCAATCTCTTTAGTTCGGCTTGTATTGGATAGCTTTCACTTTTCCTGCTACGCTTAACGATTCTCTTCAAATCCTCAGATTTATTCTTAACAGAAAATCCAATAAGTTCAGCATAGTTTTTGAGATTTCTTTTACCAGAGATTACGAGTAGTGCATACCTATGCCTTTTACCATTGTATATCTTGTTAACATTGTATATCTTTGAAAGGATACCAAATCTGAGTAGAATCATGGAAAGCTTTTTTATGAATTCATTAGAGCTACTTGAAACCTCTATTCTTACAGATCTTTTATTTACAGTTGCATCGGCATCGAAATATCCCTTTATAAATTCAGCTACAAAATCCTTTGGAGCTATGTATAGCACTTGTGGGACTTTAATTGTATGAGATTTCTTCTTCTCTGGATAGTCAAATAGAAGTTTGATGAATCTGAACAGTGTTCTTCCGGCTTTTTTAAATCTGATCTCGTAAGATGTACGACCCCTAACCCTTATGACCTCAATACCCAACTTCTCGATTCTCTTTAATCTCTTAAAGATATCATCATCGTTGTTTGAGATTTTCAAGCCTGTACCATCACCGAATAAAACCCCAGCTAAATAAAATATCGCTTTCCACTCATCACGAGTTCTTGGAAACCTTAAATAAAATTGGGGTTTTCCACATCGTTGTCTTCTTGAGCAGAACGAGAACTCTCTTATGTAATCAAATAGATTAAGCTCTCTGACTTCTTCAATTCTAAAGATGTTTCTCCTAATTTTATATCTCTTCTCTGGAGGTAGCTTGATGTCTTTTAGCTTATCTTCATCGATCTTAAATATTGCAGATTCGTTGAATTTGGAGTATACATAACTCAAAAATCTCTCAAACCTCTCATTTCCAATTATCCTTTTGGGAATAGCTACAAAATCTCCTGGTTTGAGATTGCAAGCTTTTTTCCAGCCAAGATTTGTTAGGAATGGATGCTCTGGCGTAACAGTTATAGAGTGCCAATTCTTAAGCTTGACTCTGATCATTTTACCTCTATGCCTGAGTTTCCAAATAAATTCGGCTTTTAAAACATCGATCTTGGCATTTTCACTCAATCCCTGAATGTTTGAATTCAATAGTCTTATTTCATATCCATTTTCTTTGTGAACAGTTGTTTTAACAGAGTTAAAAAGATCTTCTAGTGTTATCTCTCCGAGATCTGGGTGTACGATAGTCTCATCTGGTATCAAACATTTTCCGTGATCTACATGCCCTAAAACGGCTATAATTGGAGTTCTAAGTAGTTTCTTAGTTTCTGCTCTCATATACCCATATTTCATCAATTCTCTCGTATTCTAGGATTTCTTCAGGCTTAAAGAATAGAGATATCTCCCTTTCAGCCGATTCTATTGAGTCTGAAGCGTGGACAACGTTTCTACCAATGTCTATTCCAAAATCTCCTCTTATAGTGCCCGGATTTGCCTCAACTGGATTAGTTGCACCTACTAAATTCCTGACAACTTTTACAGCTTCTCTTCCTTCAACAACCATTGCAACTACAGGCCCACTTGTTATGTATTCGATTAAGTTTCTAAAAAACGGTTTTTCTCTATGTTCTGCGTAATGCCTCTCTGCAAGACCTTCATCGATTTTAAGCATTTTTATTGCAACTATCTTTAGACCTTTCCTTTCAATTCTCCTTATTATCTCCCCAATTAATCCCCTCTGAACGCCATCCGGCTTAACCATTACAAATGTCCTCTCCATCACTTGGTTCCTCCTTTAACGTAATACTTCGTCCACTTGAGCTTTCTGGGATTTCTCTTAAGCTTTAACATGTTCTTCTCACATTTACCAGAGCAGAAGTATAAGATTTTTCCGTCTTTCCTTACGTACATCTTTCCAGTTCCTGGTTCGATTTCGTAGCCACAGAATGAGCAAATTCTCTTTTCCATGTCATCACCTCTACTTAACGATTAACTTCCTAGCTTCTCTTGCCGTCTCTTTAATCATGAGTATATCTCCAACTCTAACTGGGCCAATTACGTTTCTCGTTATAATCCTACCCCTGTTTGGGCCATCTAAAACTTTAACCTTAACCTGAGTAGCCTCTCCGTGCATTCCCGTTCGCCCGATTATTTCAATGACTTCAGCTGGAGCGATATCCTCTTCTTCAGCCATAACATCACCTCAAACCCCGATGTTTAAATCATTTCCTCAATCCACTCAACTTCTTAACTAACTCCGCCAATTCTCTCTTAGCATCTCCTTCATCTATTATACACGCTGAAGCAGCAGCAACTTCTATTCCAGCTGCTTTACCAAGCTGTTCCTTGCTTTTCACGTAAACATAGGGAATGTTCTTTTCCTCACAGAGCAGAGGTAAATGTGCAACTATTTCTGGTGGATCTACATCCATCGCTATATAAACCAATTTGGCTAATCCTCTCTCAACAGCTTTAGTAGTCTCATTAGTTCCCTTCTTTATCTTTCCAGTTTCTCTTGCCTTTTCGAGCAACGCCAAAGCCTCGTTCTGCAAATCCTCTGGAACTTCAAATCTGACATACATCATCATCACCTCCTCTCATCGGCTCTTTTGGCAGTTTAAGGTTTACTATTGCAGTGTTTAAATACTTTTGCAGATAACGTTTTTTAAGGTATTACAAATCTCCTTGCATGGAGGAGGTAAGTGTAAGAGTTAAGAAAAAGAAACCATAGGGATTAATTGCTACACTGATCTTCTTGCTGTTCATAGCATTAATAGCTATGGGGACTTCTGTAGTTGTGATCGATCAGACAGAGGTTGGAGTAGTTAAAATCCTTGGAAAAGTTCAACCCGAGCCACTAGAGCCGGGATTACATGTGGTAACGCCTTTTATAACTGAAGTAGTCAGAATGCCAACATACGAGAAGACACTCGAGATGATCGGAGAAAAGCACATAAAGGCTTTGACATCAGAGGGATTGCCAGTTTACTTCGACATGGCCGTTCAATACAAGATCGATCCGAGAAAAGCTCCATACGTCTATTCAACTCTGAAGAACTACGAGTTATGGATGGAGAATAGAATTAGAGCTCATGCAAGAGATATAGTAGCTCAATACAAAGCTGAAGATTTGTATACACAGAAGAGAGAGCTAATTCAAGCCGATTTCGAGAAGAGGCTAGATGGGGAGTTTAGGCCTTATGGTATAATAATTACAGCCGTTTTAATTAGAAACATAGATCTGCCCGAAACTGTTGAGAGAGCTATTCAAGCAAAGATCCAGGCTAAGCAAGAGGCTGAGAGAATGCAGTACATAGTTCAGAGGGAAAAGCTTGAAGCTGAGAGGAAGAGGGTTAAGGCTGAAGGTATAGCAAGGGCTAATCAGATAATCGGCGAATCCCTAAGAAGAAATCCAGAGTACATCCAGTGGTACTATCTGCAAGTTTTAAAGAGCTTTGCAGAATCACACAACAATGCGATAATAATTGTTCCAGCACCGAGCAGCTTTTATCCAAGGGTTAATATAACGCAACCAATAGCACCGATGATATTACCGATTCCAACTTCTGCGAGTTAATCAGAGCCTAAAGCTTTCATCATCGCTCAGCTCAGGCGAGAACCGATTCATCATCTAATTTTTAAAACACACCTTGTATTAGATTTTTTGTCCATTACAGCAATCGTTTAAAGTTGTCCAAAGTTAATCTTTTCCATTAGGATCTTGAAAGCCTCTTTTTCCCTCTTACCCCCACATCTCTCAACTATACTCCTATAATACAGAATTCTATCCAATAAATCTTTGCTCCTAAATATTCTGTACCTCGTCGCGTGTACTAAAGCTTCGATTAAAGCGTTAAATCCTCTATTAACAGCTCTTATCTGCTTAGATATAACCTTTCCGTTTAACAACTTTAACTCAACGAATTCATTAGCAATTCTCGCTTTAAATTCACAATAGGCTAAAGCAGACTTTAGTATCGGCGGATCTAAGCTTAAAAAGTAATCCTCACTCAAATCTTCGAAAGCAGAAATCGCAAATACAATCGGATCGTTGACGATATTCGCGTAGACCTTACTTCCCCTCTCTATGTTTTCCCTTGTATGAGAAGGATATATCTTAGCTTTAGCGACATCTGAATCTGGATCTTCGACTATTATGCCTATTGGTGCAGTGTTTATGAAATCTCCAATTGTGATTACAATCACTTCATTTATCCCATCTGTAAATCCGAAATCTCTAAGCCTCAAACCCTCCACCCCTCTAACATCGCGAGGTATATCGAGGATATAACGATGTCAGCTATAGTTCCCGGATTTAAGTCCATTGCAAGTAACTTCTCGTCCAATTTTCTAAACCTTTCAAAGGGGTTATCCGATTTAATCGCCTTTTCTGCGAGTTTTCTCACCTCTATCGCTACATCTATTCCAGCTTTTGATATCACAAGTGGATCTAAGTGTTTAGAGAGTAAGTCGTGATATAGGAACACTATTCTATCGTTCACATCCAATTCTGAATTCAGTATGAACTCTGCTCCTTTTAAACTTATTTCATAACCTCTCGTTAACTCTTTAGCTATTAGATTCTCCTTAGGAGCTTTTAGCATCCATTTATATACATTAATTTTATCTTTTATAAGTAGTTCTTCAGTTTCATCGCTTTCCAACGTAAGCTCTTTAGCCTTTACAACTCTCGCCTTACAGATTTTAAAGGCTTTAAGTAATAAAACAGAATCCCTCCAAGTTGTCTTTTTCAGATTTTCAACTGCTGTGTGTGTAGACTCGTACATATCTCTGCAATCCCATGCTGTTAAAAGCGGAATTAAAAGTAGATATGCACCAAAGTGCACATTTGTAGCCCTATACCAGTTCTTTGAGTATTCCACAGCTCTGTAAATCCCCTCTCCAATTCTTCTATTTTTTGCGACTTCTATAAAAATCGGAAGCGATGCCGTAGCAGAGGCAAGGAAATGTTCATACTTCAAATCGCTGAAATCGTGTTCTCTATCGACATTTCCAGCTTTTGGGTTTCCAGATACCTCTAAAAGCATTGAAAGACTCGCAGCAACTGCGGCATCTTCAGGCGATTTAAATCCCATGTGGATAATTCGACGTAACGTTAATTAACTCCTATTCAATCTGAGCATATGAAACATCTGCTTTCAATGGCAGATCTCACACGAGATGAAGTATTCGAAATATTAAAATTAGCTGAAAAATTAAAGGAGGAGAGGTATAAGGGTTTAACAACTGATTACCTAAAGAACAAGAGCTTGGCAATGATATTCGAACTTCCATCGACGAGAACTAGGATATCATTTGAGGTTGCGATGACAGAGCTTGGAGGACATGCCTTATACCTGAACTGGAACGATTTACAGCTTGGAAGAGGTGAACCGATAAAAGACACAGCGAGAGTTCTTAGTAGATACGTTCACGCAGTGATGATGAGGGTTAGAAAGCATGAAACGCTTGAAGAGTTTGCGAAGTATTCTACAGTTCCAGTAATAAACGGATTAAGCAACTTAGAGCATCCTTGCCAAGTTTTGGCAGATCTACTAACGATTTATGAATACAAGGGGGATTTCAAAGATTTAACGTTGGTGTGGATAGGTGATGGAAACAACGTCTGCAATTCGTTGATTTTAGCTTCAGCATTAACGGGGATGAAGATGGTGATTTCGACACCAAAAGGTTATGAGCCGGATGAGAGAATCGTTAAGAAGGCTTTAGAGCTTGGTGCGAATTTGGTGTTTGAAAGAGACCCGAAGAAGGCTGTTAGGGATGCTGATGTGATATACACAGATGTATGGGTTTCCATGGGACAAGAAGCTGAGAGAGAGAAGAGGTTGAGAGATTTCGCAGAATACCAAGTTAGAGATGAACTGATAAAGCTCTCAACAGATGACGTAGTCGTCATGCATTGTTTACCAGCTCATAGGGGAGAGGAAATTACTGATGAGGTAATGGAGGGTAAGCACTCAATCGTATTCGATCAGGCTGAGAACAGGTTACACGCTCAGAAAGCCATACTTCTAAAACTGATAGGTGAAGAGAGATGAGGGTAGTTTTAGCCTATTCTGGTGGTTTAGATACAACTGTATGCATACCACTCCTAAAAGAGAAATACGGATTTGATGAAGTCATAACGGTTACTGTAAACATTGGACAGCCGGATAAAGAGCTTAAAGAAGCTGAGGAGAGAGGAAAAAAATACGCAGATAAGCATTACACAATAGATGCAAGAGAGGAATTTGCTAAAGCTATATTTCAACTCGTGAAGGCTAATGGGGAATACGAAGGTTATGTGCTTGGAACTGCTTTGGCAAGACCGATTATAGCGGAAAAAGTAGTTGAAGTCGCAGTCAAAGAAAAAGCGGATGCAGTTGCACACGGATGCACGGGAAAAGGAAACGATCAGCTTAGATTTGAGAACGTATTTAGGCAATACGGATTTAAAGTAATAGCTCCAATGAGAGATCTAAACCTCACAAGGGAGTGGGAGATAGAGTATGCTAAGCAAAAGGGTATTGAAGTTCCAGTGTCTAAGGAAAAGCCGTATAGTGTAGATGAAAACCTGTGGAGTAGGAGCGTTGAAGGTGGAAGACTTGAAGATCCAACTTTTATACCACCAGAAGAGATATACGAGTGGACTACAAGTCCAGAAAAGGCTCCAAACGAGCCGGAGATTGTTAAGATAGATTTTAAGAAAGGTATTCCAATTGCGTTAAACGATGAGAGAATGGATGGTGTAGAATTGATAAGAACACTAAACGAGATAGGTGGAAGGCATGGGATAGGTAGAACCGATATGATTGAAGATAGAGTTTTGGGTTTAAAGGCGAGAGAGAATTACGAACATCCAGCTGCAACGATTTTAATTACTGCACATAGAGATTTAGAGAAGCTCGTTCTGAGTAGAAGGGAGTTGAAGTTTAAGAAATTCGTCGAGGAGGAGTGGGCTGAACTCGTTTATTACGGTTTGACGAACGATCCGCTGTTTGAAGCTTTAAACGCATTCATAGACAAAACCCAAGAGAGGGTTACCGGTTGGGTTAAGGTAAAACTCTACAAGGGTTCAGTTATGCCAGTTGCAAGGTATTCCGATTACGCACTGTATTCAGAGGAGTTGGTTTCATTTGATAAGGCTACAATAGATCAGAGATTTGCAGAAGGTTTTGCTATATTTCATGGGCTTCAGGGTAGGATTTACAGGAATTTGAGGCGATAGATATGGATTTCATAATTATCACGGTTGGTAATGAGATCTTAAGTGGAGATATTGTGAATACAAATGCGACTTACATGGCTAAGAGGTTAACGAAAATGGGACATAGGGTTAGGAGAATCGTTGTAATCCCAGATGAAATCGATGAGATAGTTGAAGAGGTTATCAATGCAAGCAAATCTGCAGATTTCGTTTTGGTTACGGGTGGTTTAGGAGCTACACATGACGATGTAACGGCTGAGGCTATAGCTAGGGCTTTTAACAGGAGGTTAGTCGTGAACGAGAGGGTTTACAACAGACTGAAGAAATTTAGCTTAAATGAGGAAGCTATAAGAAAGATTTCATCCGTTCCGGAAGGATGTGAAATAGTTTGGAACGATGTAGGCGGTGCACCAGCTTTCGTAATAGAAAACGTTGCAGTTATGCCCGGAGTTCCAGCTGAAATGGAAAATACATTCGAAAAAATCGTTAAGAGGTTTAAAAAGATCGACTACTTTGAGGAGTTTGTTGAAGTCGATGGATTTGAGGAGAGAATTGTAGATAAGCTCAACAGAGTTGTTAGAGAATTCCCGGATGTTCAGATCGGTTCTTATCCAAAAAGGGGTTATGTCCTGGTTAAATTTTCTGGATGTGATGAGAAGAAAGTTAAAGCCGCTAAGGCAAGATTTGAAGAGTTGTTGAAGAGATAATCGTTTTAGCGCATGAAAACGGGATTGATTAATCTCAAATATTCAAACTAAATGTGTTAAATTCTCTCCAATTAAATATTTTAATCAAATCGTTTAAAATCGATTGTGAGACCATTTGTATTCGTTAACATAGCATCAAGTATTGATGGAAAGATAAGTAATGAGAAGAGAATAAGGCTTAGGATTTCTTGTGATGAAGATTTGAAGAGAGTTGATAAGCTGAGAGCTGAAAGCGATGCAATAATGGTTGGTATAGGGACAGTTTTAGCAGACGATCCAAGGTTAACAGTTAAAAGTGAAGAGTTAAGGGCAAGAAGATTGGCTGAGGGTAAGTCAGAGAATCCAATTAGAGTTGTAGTTGACAGTAAGTGCAGAATTCCCGTTAATGCGAGAATTCTAAGCGATGAAGCTAGAACAATTGTAGCCGTTTCGAAGTCAGCAGACAAAAACAGGATAGACCAAATCTCTAAGAGAGCAGAGGTTGTGATTTTTGGTAATGATAAAGTAGATTTAAAAGCTCTAATGAGATACCTATACGAAATAGGTGTTCAAAAGTTAATGGTTGAAGGCGGAGGCACTTTGATAAATTCTTTGCTAAGGGAAGAACTCGTCGATGAAATCTACATTTACTACGCACCGATTATCATCGGTGGAGAGAAATCGCCAACGATATGTAATGGAAAGTCTTTTGAAAATCCCATTAAACTTGAACTCGTATCGATTGAAAGGCTTGGTGAAGGATTACTCATGAGGTGGATAGTAAGGTATTTATCCGAATAAATTCAAGTTGCTCTAATGAGAAGTTACGAGGAATTGCTCGAAAGAGCTCTAGCAGAGCTATCAAAGAAGAGGGAAATCGTTAGAAGAGAGAGGTTTGAGATTCCACAAGCGAGTGTGATAAGAGAAGGAGCAAAAACGACTATAAGGAATTTCAGCCAGATAGCTAAGGCATTAAATAGAAGTGAGGAGCATTTATACAAGTATTTAGTTAAAGCCCTCGGTACAGCTGGATACATAGACGGAGACAGATTAATCCTTCAGGGAAAGTTCACAGAGGAAGAGATTCAGAGGGAGATAAACGAATACACAAAGCTATACGTCATATGCAAGGAATGCGGTTCTCCAGATACAGAATTCATCAGAGAGGAAAGGGTCTTGATGATAAGATGTCTTGCATGCGGTGCAAAACATCCTGCTAGGGGTATATGAGCTTTAGGATGAAGGTTTATAGGGTTAGAGGAGAAATACTTGTTGCAGTTTGCGATTCTGAGATAGTTGGTAAAACCTTTAAAGAGGGAGATTTGAAAATAGAAGTTAAAGAGGAGTTTTACGGTAAAGAGGAAGTCAGCGAAGAGGAGGTAAAGAGGGCTTTAAGGATTGCAACGATTGCAAACATAACTGGAAGAAGAGCTGTGGAGCTTGCTATAAAAATAGGAATCATAGATAAAGATAATGTATTAAAGATAGGTGATTGTTTACATGCACAAATGGTCATGCTATGATATCTACACAAAAAATTGCGGCAGAGATTCTCAGAGTAGTAGAGGAGGAGGGGATTTCGGCCAAAGAGGCTTTGAGTAGATACGCAAAATTCGATTACAAGATAAGGAGTAGTATCCATGCATACGTTTTCGAAACCCTGAAAAGGCTTAACACAATTGATTTTATCCTTTCTAAATGTCTTCACAAAGATATCAACGAGATCAACCCGTTTATAAGGAACATCCTCAGAATCGGAGTATATGAGATGAAGTACAAAGGTGTTCATCCAGCACTCGCAACGGATTCAGCTGTTAGAATCGCTAAAGAAAGGGGGAGGAGATTTGCAAATCTCGTAAATGCTGTTTTGCGAAGGGTTGAAGAAATCGATGTGGATAAGGAGATAGAAAGGCTTAGGGGGATAAAGAAGTTGGCTTTAAAATACTTCCATCCAGAGTGGTTTGTAAAGTATTTAATCGATCTACTCGGATACGATGAGGCTATCAAGCTAATGGAGGCAAATCTGAGAAATCAGCCCATATATGTAAGGGTTAATGAGCTTAAGACGTCTATTGAAAGTGTTATCCGATATTTGGAGGAGAACAACGTTGAGGTTGAGAAAACGTTTTTAGATGAAGTTTTTAGAGTTCTCTCATACGAAAGACATCCAGCAAGCTTGGAATGGCATTCAAAGGGCTATTATGTGATTCAGGATTTGGCTTCTTGCTTTGTAGCTCACGTTTTGAATCCTGAACATGGAGATAGGATTTTGGATTTAGCTGCAGCTCCCGGAATCAAAACGAGTCACATAGCTATGCTCATGCAGAACGAAGGGAAGATAGTTTCGGTTGACAACTCAAAGGAGAGAGTTGAGAGGATGAAAAACAAGTTAAAGGTTTTAGGTGTAAAAAACGTTGAGATACATCTAGCAGATGGTTGCAAATTTTCATTTAAAGCTGATAAGGCATTAGTTGATCCACCTTGCTCTTCTACTGGAACACTAAATATGCATCCAAACGTAAAGTGGAGTTTCGATTACAACAAGTTCAAAGCGACTGTTAAAGTTCAGAGGAAAATGCTTGAGAATGCTTTAAGGAATGCAGATGTTGTAGTTTATTCGACTTGTTCTATCATGTTTGAAGAGAATGAAGAGAATGTAAGTAGTGTATCTTCTAAGCTTGTAAGCGTTAAAAATCCCTTTTCTTTCGGAATAAAGGAGTTTAGAGGTAAGAGATTCAAAGCTTGGAGAAGGGTTATAAGAACTTTTCCCCATAAACACAATTGCTCTGGATTCTTTATAGCTAAGCTTATTGCATTTTAACGAAGACCTTATCTAATTCAAAAACCGTATAGTTATATGAAACGCCTTGCGTTAGTTGCAATACTTATATGTGTATCCCTTGCATTGTGTGTCGAACAAAAACCGAAGCAAGAATTCGAGAAAACGCTCAAAATCACAACAGCCTTCAAGAATGGTGAATGGATTCCGAAGAAGTACACTTGCGATGGCGAAGACGTTTCTCCGCCAATTAAGATAGAGAATGCCAGTAAAGACGTTAAAAGCTTTGTAATCATAGTTGAAGACCCAGATGCTCCATATGGTGTTTTTACGCATTGGATTGCATGGAATATAACCTCTACAATGATTCCAGAAGGAATACCGAAGGTAAAAGATGTTAAAGAGCCGATAACTATGAAACAGGGTGTGAACGATTTTGGAAGAATCGGTTACAATGGACCTTGCCCACCAGCTGGAAAGCCCCATAGATACTTCATAAAGGTTTATGCACTCGACACGTATCTTGCTGGAGACTACGATAAGAAAAGCCTACTTAAAGCTATGGAAGGGCATGTGATACAATACGGTGAGATCTACGGAATTTATGGAAGATAAAATTTTGATAATAATTTTCGTTTAATAATAAAACTCTATATTGTAAAGTGAAAAATGTAGACCACATTATACATTAATATTAATGATATATTACTACATCAAAAAATAAATTTAAGCTTTATTAAACTTGGATCGATATGATCCTTAAGAATCAAATCTAAAAATTAAATAAATTAAATTATATATAATTTTCTCATAAAATCAAGGCTGAGGTTCGTGCTCTATAATTTCACAGAAGATTTTTATACTCTAAAATAAAACTAATAATATGCACAAGTATTATGAACTGAAAGACCTCGAATCAAAAGCTCCGAAGCTGTTTGGAATTCCAACTGGAACGAAATTGGATGAGATGTTCTTTAAAATAGAAAAAGAGGGAGATAAATATGTTAAAAAACCTCTTGGAGGAATTCCATACCTGTCTGTATTAAATATAACTGGAGTCCCAGACACTGGAAAAAGTCTATTAGCTGAGCAATTTGCAGTAACTCAGGCTAATGCTGGCTATAGGGTTTTATTCGTGACAGTTGAAAGTCCTGCAAACTTCCTTTACACTGCATTAAAGCATAAAGCCGAAGCTTTAAATGCGGATTTCAGCAAAGTTGAAGAGAACGTAGTTGTTATAGACGCATCTGAAAACGATGAGCTTAGAGAAAATCCAAGGGCTTTAATGGATACCATGGCCTATGCTATAAGGGAGAAGAAAGTTACAAACACCATAATAGACAGTATAACCGGCTTATACGAGCATAAGGAGGTTCTGGCGAGGCAGATTGTTAGGCAATTTTTCAACTTCCTAAAGAAGTTCAGACAGACAGCATTGTTAGTATCTCAAAAGAGATCTGCTCAAGCAAGCGAGAGTGCTGAAGCCGCTGGAGGTTTGGCAGTTGCACATATAGTCGATGGAACGATTGTATTGGATAAGAAGCTTATAGAGACGAGATGGGATGTAAACCTCTATGGTTTGCCAATAGGTAGCGTTTTGAGAACAATAAGAATTGACGGATGTAGGATGACTGGACACGATTCAAGGACTTGGGTTTTTGAAATCACTGAACTTGGAACTATTGAGATAATATCGCCGCTTGAAGAATATATTAAAAAGAGAAGAGTAAAAGCCGAGTAGGAGGTGATTTTATGGGATTTGAAGTTATAAAAAAGCCAGTTGGTGTAGATATGGATAAAATGGCTGAGAAGGTATTCTATGAGAGTATAAAGCTGTTAGGAGGACTAAAGAGGCTTATAGAGTATAGAAATCTAACATGGCTTCCAAGTTTAGCTGAGGCGGCTTATGTAATCGTTTTAAAGAATGAAGCGTTCAAAACTTACAGCGAAATAGCGAGAGAGCTTGGAATCACTGAGCAGACGGTAAAAAACATAGCAACTGCTGATGAGGAAGAGGTTAGGAGGTATATCGAAGGAGAGCTTGAAGAGAGGCCAAGGGAGCACATAGCTGGAGGCATAGCAAAACTCGCATATAAAAAGTTAAAGGAAGAGGGTGGATTTGAAGAGGAGTTCACACTGAAAAAAGAGGAGGCAGAAGTATTAGATATAGACTGGGCAGTTCACGTATTAACAAGGATTAAAGGCTTAGATTTTCCAGTTGAGAAGGATCAACTAAAAGAAAGACTTAGTGGAATGGTGATAAAGGGTAAAAAGATCGAAGAAATACTAGAAAAATTAGAGTATCCCATTAAAAGCCCAGCGGACTTGTTACACAAGATTAAGACTCATTTAGAGTA
>CAYWXE010000016.1:0-26246 GCA_964462505.1 uncultured archaeon
GTATGGAAACAATCCAGATGAATGGACCAAGAAGTTCTTTGACATAATGTGGAATCAATTATTCCTACCGAATTCTCCGACTTTAATGAACGCTGGAACTGAATTAAATCAGCTTTCAGCTTGCTTTGTAATTCCAGTTGAGGATTCAATCGATGGGATATTTAAAGCCCTTTGGGACATGGCTAAGGTACAAAAGAGCGGTGGAGGTACAGGATTTAGCTTTTCCCGATTAAGACCAAGAGGGGATATAGTTAAATCGACAAGAGGAGTTGCTTCAGGACCTGTTAGCTTCATGAAGATATTCGATGCCGCAACTGAGCAGATAAAACAGGGAGGAAAGCGTAGAGGAGCTAACATGGGTGTATTAAGTGTTCATCATCCGGATATCGAGGAGTTCATCAAAGCGAAATGGGAAGAAGGGACATTACGGAATTTCAACATAAGTGTTGCAGTTACGGATAGATTCATGGAAGCATTGAAGAAAGATGAGGAATACGAACTCATAAATCCCCGAACAGGAGAAGTAGTTAGAAGAGTTTCCGCAAGAAAGATATTCAACTTGATAGTTGAAGGTGCTTGGAGAAATGGCGAGCCGGGAATGATCTTCATAGATACGATAAACCGCTACAATCCAACACCTCATGTTGGGCAAATAGAGGCTACGAATCCATGTGTTACGGCTGATACATGGGTTATGACTTCAGAAGGGCCAAAACAAGTGAAGGATTTAATTGGAACGAAATTTGAAGCAATCGTTAATGGGCAGAAATGGGCAAGTGATGAGAAGGGATTTTTCAAAACTGGAACAAAAGAAGTATACAAATTGAAAACGAAAGAAGGATTTGAAGTGAGATTAACGGCAAATCATTTAGTGCTAAAAGTGAAAAGGAAAACTAAAAATGGAATAGAAGTAGAATGGGTTGAAGTTTCAAAGCTTAAGAAGGGAGACAAGATCGTTGTAAACAACCACAGAAATCTAAAGGGTTGGAAGGGGAAATATGGTGAGAAAGAGGGATATTTAATTGGACTTTTGATTGGAGATGGAACTCTAAAAGCTATAATTTCATCATGGGGAGATAATAGAGGAGCTAAAACGGTTAGAGAGCTTGCATATACGTATGCTGTTAGTTTACCACATCGTTCAGACTTCAAGGGATGGATAAGAGTTAAGGGAAGAAATGAGTACAGGATGTCCTTAGCTTACATAAAAAGGATTGCTATAGAACTTGGACTTTATCCGGGAAAAAGGGTTACAGAAAAGCTTGAGAAGACATCTTCAGACTTCTACATAGGATTTTTGAGAGGTTTATTTGATGCAGATGGGACTGTAATCGGCAATCACGAAAAAGGAATTAGTGTAAGACTTGCTCAAAGCAATCTCGAATTACTAAAAGTCGTGCAAAGGATGCTTCTAAGGCTTGGAATATTCTCGAAGATATATCATAGAAGAAAAGCCCATAAAAAGCTACTTCCAGATGGAAAAGGAAAATACAAAGAATATTCAATAAAAGATCAGTATGAACTCGTAATTTCAAAAGACAACGTCCTCTTATTCTATGAAAGGATAGGATTTGGCGATGCTGAAAAGAGAGAAAAATTAGAGAGACTAATAAAGGGTTATAAGAGAAAGCTGAACAAGGAGTTTTTCATAGCAACAGTTGAAGATGTCACCTTTGATGGGGTTGAAGATGTCTATGATGTATCCATTCCCGGAATCAACGCATTCGATGCAAATGGATTTGTTGTGCACAACTGCGGAGAGCAACCATTGCTTCCGTATGAATCCTGTAACCTTGGCTCAATAAACGTATCTAAGTTCGTTAAAAACGGAGATATAGATTGGGATAAGCTTAAAGAAGTTGTATGGATTGCTACGAGATTTTTAGATGATGTAATAGACGTTAACAGCTATCCCCTGCCAGAGATTGAAAAGATGACTAAGGCAAATAGAAAAATTGGCTTAGGAGTAATGGGATGGGCAGATCTCTTGTTTAAGCTTGGAATTCCGTACGATAGCGAGGAAGCCTTACAATTGGCTGAAAAACTTATGAAGTTTATTCAGGAGGAATCTCATAAAGCTTCTCAGGCTTTAGCTGAGGAGAGAGGAGTATTTCCGAATTGGAAGGGAAGTATATGGGAGAAGAAAGGCATAAAGATGAGAAATGCTACTACAACAACAATCGCACCAACTGGTACGATAAGTATAATAGCTGGTTGCAGCAGTGGAATTGAACCAGTTTTTGCATTAGCTTATAAGAGAACAAATATACTCGATGGAGAAGAGTTCTTTGAGATAAATCCAATATTTGAAGAAGTTTTAAAGAAGAGGGGATTGTACAGTGAGGAGTTGATAGTTAAAGTCGCTGAGGAGGGAAGTATACAAGGGATTAAAGAGATTCCAGAGGATATAAGGAGAGTATTCAAATGCGCTTTAGATATCGCTCCAGAATGGCATGTTAGAATGCAAGCTGCTTTTCAGAAGTATACAGACAACGCAGTTAGTAAGACTATAAATCTTCCAAATCACGCTACAAAGAAAGACGTCGAAAAGGCATTTCTATTAGCTTATGAGCTCGGTTGTAAAGGAATTACAGTTTACAGGGATGGTAGCAGAGAAGAACAGGTTTTGAGGATTAAAAAGACTGAAGAAGAAAAGAAGAAGGCAAAATTCAGAGTTCCAACTAAGTACATCGAGCCAAGGCCTCGTCCTAAAATTACGACTGGAAGAACTATTAAAACGAGAACTGGATGTGGTTCGTTGTTCGTTACGATAAACGAGGATGAGTACGGCATTGCAGAGGTCTTCGTTCAACTCGGTAAGAGTGGTGGCTGTGCAGCATCTCAAACCGAGGCAATAGGTAGATTAATATCGATCGCCTTGAGGAGTTTCATAAATCCAGAGGTTATCGTTGAACAGCTTAAAGGCATCAGATGTCCATCTATTGGATTTGACGACGGAGAAATCATAACCTCTTGTGCTGATGGTGTTGCCAAGGTTTTAGAGAAGTATCTCAAAGGAGAATTCGAAAAGGTTAAGGAAGTTAAAGGAATCAAGCCATTAACAGAATTTGCGGAAGAGAAGAAAGAGAAGAAAACGAAGATAATAGGAGGTGTTTGCCCAGAGTGTGGAAATGTTCTCGAATACGCTGAGGGATGTGCAACTTGCAAGTTCTGTGGATTTACGAGGTGTGGTTAAGATCTAAATACATTTAATTTTTTATTTTATTAAATTAATTTTTACTATTTATCTATATCATAAAAGATTAAATTAATGCTTAACTTATCATTATATATAAACGTGTTCTATCTTGACTTCACAGTCTTAAAACTTAGTGATTAAAAATAATCAAAGTGCTAATTCAAGTTAAGAATTCAATAAACGCTGAACACATAAGTTCCTCTACTCTCAAAAACTTTTTTAAAGCATTTTCCAATTACTTCTGGATTTGCCTTGAAAAGTACCCTCTCTTCATATCCGACAAATACAAACGAGACGTTATACTTTTTCACGATCTCCCTCATTACTTCACATGAATCTGTCGTATAAAATTTTCTGACATCACTTAGCCTCTTAGCGAGTTCTAATCCATTAGCTCTCCAGAAGACTTCATGATTCGCCCATGCCACAACAGTTGGATTTCCTGTAAATGCTGCAACTCTACCACCGTATCTATAAGACATATGCCCTCCCTCTAAAACGACTCCATCCACTTTCCTTAGCCATTTTATCGCATCGTAGTCCCCATATAAGTTCTTCATGTAATTCATTCCGTCTAACGTCATGGCATTACTGTTATACCTTATCGGAGTTGCAAAAATCGGATAAATCAAGCATAGAACTACTAAGATCACGTATAGTGGTCTACACCTACTGAATAAATCTTTCAACTTTACACATGCTGGGATTGTCAAAAAGAGCCATCCAATCAGATAGAACTTGAAAACTGTATTCATCCTCGATTCTATTCCAAAGAAATCTGGAATTAGAAACGATAGAACTCCAACTAGTATTGCGATTGAAAAGAAATCACTCTTAGTAATTCTATAAACTGAAATAACAGCTAATGGTATCAAAACAGTTAAAATCGGTGAGATAAGATATAATGGAATTGATAAGATATATAGTGCTAATAATTTCTTCTTGTTAAAATCTAATAAGTAATAGCTATATGCCAAAAAAATCGGAAATGCTGAATACGATAGAAACTGGATGAGATCTGTTCTATCGTAAACTAAGAAGGGTTTAGCTGAAGGTGTATTCATGGAGGAGTAGAGTATATACACGAATAGAACTGAAATAGGTGTAAATATGAGTATATAACGACGATTCTTGGATATAATCGCGACTAGGGTTGTAAATATAAGCATTAACGGGAAATCCCACGAGTTCGTTGCGAAGATAGCAAATAACGTTGGTGCTATAAGGCAGGAATACTTCTTATCATTTAAAGCCCTGAAAAGACATATGAGGTAAAAGACTTTAATAGGTATCGCTACGACATGTGCATGTAGATCGGCGTGTATAAAGCTGAAATACGGGAATTCGTTAATTGTTTCCTTGATAACCCTTGTACAATTCCAGTAGTAGCTGAAATCTATTCTTAAACCGAACAAAACTCTCCTAATTAAATCGAAAACAGAATAGAGATTTCCAGAGAAAATTGAGTAAATCAATCCAAACGTTGCGAGTTTCTCACCTATGAACTCTTTTAAAAATCCAAAGATTAAGATGGTTGTATATGCCGGCAAAGCCGCGATAGCTATATTGTAACCGATCTCTTGCTCTGTAAACGACATAAGCGTTATGCTTGCTGCAATCACATGTCCGAAGTAGTAGTAGAAGTCTATTTTACCACCTGCAAAAAAGGGATCATTCGGTGGAAAACTCTTAGCCTTTAAAACAGCGGATAAAAACGCGACATCCATTAACTTCTCGCAATCAAAGATGTCTGGATTTAAAAACCTCAAAAGTGTAAAGAACGAGAAAACAACTAAGAACACGATCTCACTTCTATCGATTCTAAAATTCCTATGAGTTAAAGCTGAAATACTTAAAACAGCAATAAGACATGTGTAAAACGAAAATTTAAACGGCATAAAATACGATAAAGCAAAAGATGCAAGAGATAGAACAAGTAATGAGAAAAACCTCGCCTCATAATACCTCATAAACCTCATAAAGGGTATGGATATCAGTATTGAGAGAGTGTAAAAGCATACAACACTTAGCATTATTTCACCTCTCTGAGACTGATGTTAAGAGATGCAAGCGATACAAATCCGAGTAAAACCGTTAAGAAGTTCTTCAATGCGTGATCTATTAAGGCAATAGTAAACGCAATATCTTTTGAGAGACTTGAAAGGATTAAAGTTATCGCAGCCTCGTAAGTTCCAATTCCTCCCGGAGTAACTGGAAACACCTTCACTATGTTTCCAATTGAAACCGCTAGGCTTATCAGTTGTAGAGATGGATTGGCATAGCTTAACGCAATCAAATAGCAGACGAATATATCTGAAAACCAGACAGACATCGATAGTGCAAGTATCACCATAGACTCCCTAAACCCCAAAACCTTCTTCGTATTCCTTAAAATCCTTCCAACTACATTCTCCATTCTTGAAAGCGTAAACACCGCTAAAAAGGCTATAATGGTTAATACTAAAGCATATATCGGAGTACTCAAAGTTACACCGATTATTAAAGCTGTAACAATCGCTATTAGAGAGATCGAGAACAAATCGAACAACCTCTCAGCGGCGATTGCTGCGAGCGATGAAGTATAAGCTATATCCTTCCTCTTAAAAACGTAAGCTCTTGCCAAATCCCCTATTCTTATCGGTGTTAAAACATTAACCATCTGACCTATTGCCACACTTTGAGTTGAAAATAGAGTTCCCGCTTTTAAATCCATCTTTGAGAGTATGTATTCAAACCTATAACCTCTAAGCAGATATGAAAATGCATAGATAATTGTAGAGTAAATCAGGTAATCAGTTCTAAGCTTCACAACGTTTGCATACACCTTTTCAAATCCAGCGAGATATGCTAAGAACAACATCAAAGCAACAGCTAAAATCGTTGAAATTACCATATATTTTCGATCTCTTCTCTTCTCTTCAAGCCACATCCTCAAAACCTGAGAAAACATGTAAAGCGAATCTCTTCCGAGTTTTACCTTCGTATCTTCGCTTTGCTTCCATTCGACTGGAATCTCCTTAACTCTGTATCCCATTCTTTGAGCTAAAACCAAAACTTCGGTATCCCAAAACCAATGGTTATCTTTAACCTCTTCACAAATCCTAAGGATTGCATCCCTTTTAAAGGCTTTAAATCCGCATTGGTGATCTCTAACCTTAGATTTCAGTAAGATTCTGACGAGAGTGTTGTAAACTTTTGAAGCTATAAGCCTCTTTGCAGGTCTATCCGCTTTACTTCCCTCTAACAGCCTTGAACCAGTTACAACGTCAAAGCCTTCAATCACAATCGAATCTACTAACTCCTTCAGATGTTTTAAATCAGTTGAGAGGTCTACATCCATATATACAAGGATGTCACCTTTAGCCTCCTTAAAAGCATTCTTCAAGGCCCTTCCCCTTCCAAGCCTTTCATCTGAATGTATATGTCTAACTTCATCGTATTCCTTTGCGAGTTCGGAAGCTATTTTATCAGTTCCGTCTGTAGATCCGTCTTCAGCTATTATCACTTCAAAGTCGTATCCGAGTTCTTTAGCGACATATAAAACCCTTTTAACAGAATCCTCAAGCCTCCTGGCCTCGTTATAAGCTGGTAATACTATAGAGACTTTCATAGCTCCTTTAAAACTATCGAGTAATTTCCAACAGTTGCAAATGAATTTTCAGTAGTTCTATTCTCCTTTAGAATCGTAAACCTCCTGTAACTACTCGGAATCTTAATTTCATCGAAAAATCCGTGGTATATAAAATCTGCAACGTTTAAACTGTAAACGTTTTCAAACGCTATGCTTGGCGTTGTAATCCTTGCGTTTATCTCTATTACATATGGGACATCTGAATAAACGACGTCAACTCCTACATATCCATTTAAACCCTTGATGCATTCAACGGCTTTAACAGCTTCATCTACAACTTCAGCTTTCGTCTTCTCATCTATTCTCGCCGGAATAACAGCTCCGATATATTTAAATCCATCGAGTATCTGCTCGTTAACGCTTATAGGTACAATTTCATCGCAGACTATTAAGCTAACACTTAGATTTAACCCCTTAACGTATTCTTGAGCTATGTATCCTTTAGGCAGATCACTTGAGATTTTGATACCAACACCCCCACACGACTTCCTAGGCTTAACAACGAAATGAGAATCTAAAGGTTTTTTAGAGGTCTTAGGGGTATTTACTTTGCCCTTCAACTTCTTATAGAGTCTCCACTTATCTGAAACAACTTCAATAGCTTTGCTAGAGCTTCCGAGGTTGTAAGAGTATTTTTCACAAATCTTCGTCAAGTTGTATAGGATGTCTTCATCTTCAGGTGCAATTACTAAGAAGTAATCAGAGCTTTCGGCGTAGAACTCAAATCTCTCAAATACATCAACTGGTAGATCTACTAAATCTTTAAAATCTTTCCTAACAAAGGAGTTTATCTGGAAGAACTTCTTAAATCCGTTGTAAAGAGTTTTAAACATTGCTAAGCCCTCTACAGCTATTTCGTCACTTATAGCCTCACCACACGTTGCAAATTCAAACAAAAACAACTTCATGCCTCTTCATCTTGCTCTTTTTCTTCCTCGTTTAAAACTATCGCTATATCAGCTGAGTTCTTTAAAGCCGCAGAAAATCCGGGTTCTGCACCAATTATTATCGTTTCCTTACCCATCTCCATAGCCTTCATCAGAACTGCTTTGAAATCTGCATCTCTCGTAACCAAAGCAATTGCATCTATTGAATCGTTGTATATAATCTCCATAGCCTCAACAGCCATCCTCACGTCTACATCTCCAGATGTTATTATTGGCTCGAAACCCTGATTCTCTATAGCCTCAACCAGCTTTTCACTTGCGTATTGATTTAAGAAGACTTTAGCGATTTTTATATCCCCGTACTCGCTTAAAATTTCTCTAATCTCCTTCAAATTTATCTTAAACTCTTTTCTCAACATGTTTGGACCATCTACAAGAACACCAATTCTCTTTCTTTGAGAAAACCTTCTTGAGGAAAGGTATTCTTTGATCTTTTGAATTTTCGAAAATTTTGGCATAGTCCTACTTTTATTTGCATATAAGTTTAAAAAACTTTTGAGTAGTTTTTAAAGTGTTATCAAGCCGAATTTGTACATATCATTACTCGTCATTACGATTTCACCGCATTTCTCGAGTGCTTTTACAGTCTCAATTGTGTATTCGATCTGCTCAAGCATTAAATCTCTTTCATCTGGAAGGTAACCATTTACACCAAAGAATATTACACCACTCCTTGTGAACAAGTAATTCGATATATGATCACACGTAAAGTATGTTTTTATCTTTATGTTTTCTATTAGCGTTTTGAGTTCTTCAAGCTGTTGTAATGCGTTTAACGGAGTTATCTCCTTACCTATCATCTTCTCAATTGGTGTTCCTGGGATAACGGTTAGATTTCTAATTCTTACAAACGTTGGCTTTGCCTCGTTTATAACTCTTGCAGTATTCTTAGCGTGTCTTTTACTTCTTTCAACTCCACCTAATCCAGTTATAACGTAATAGGTAACTTCGAAGTACTTCCTCGCCTTTTGACAAGCTTTAATGGCGTCTTTTGCCGTTATACCTTTCGATATAAGCTTTAAGACTTCATCATCTCCACTTTCCAAGCCCATGTGTAATCGAGTTAATCCAGCTTCACTCAGCATCTCAAGTCTATCCCTTGGCATGTTTGCAATAGTCTTTATCCTTGCATAAGCTGTAATTCTCTCAAGCTCTGGATATCTCTTCCTCAGATAGCTCACGATTTCTACGATATCTCTATGTATCAACGGATTTGAATCGCCAATAAATGCAGACTTCGATTTGGGGAAATACTTTGGTATGTTGTCTATATCTCTAAGTATCTCCTCCTTCGCCCTCTGCTGGAATTTGATATCTTTGTACATTCCACAGAATGCACATCTGTTCCAGTTACATCCCCTAACAACTCTGATCAGATAACTCGTAGCCTCACTTGGTGGTCTATAAGGTGGGAAGTCGTACATATCACTTCTTCCTCTTCCTAAGCAATAGATAATTTACAGCGTTTATCACGGCATCTATAGAAGCCATCACTATATCCTGACTTACACCCCTCGACGTAAAGGAGTTACCCTCTTCGTCTTCAACCGTAACGTAAACCTCTGCTAATGCATCACTTCCACCCGTTATCGCATCCATTCTGAACTCTGTAATCCTTATAGTCTTTCCGAGCAATTCCGTCACAGCTTTTAAAGCCGCATCAACCGGTCCAACTCCAATTGCTGAAGTTATCTTCTTTTCACCAAATATTTCAGCGTTCAAAACGGCGGTTGGAGTAATTCTGTTTCCAGTTAAAACCGTTACCTCATCGACAACTATAGCCTTCTCCTCCGCTTTTAATTCACCGAGTATTGCTTCAGCAATAGCGAATAAATCCCTATCGGTAACTCTCTTTCCCTTATCTCCCATTTCTTTAACCTTCTCAACTATTTTCTTGAGGCTTTCTTCATCCACTACGTATCCAGCATCCTCTAGTATTTTCTTTATCTGATGCCTTCCAGCGTGTTTCCCTATTATTATTCTACGCCTATGTCCAACCATTTCTGGAGTAACAACTCCCGGCTCGAAAGTTGCTGGTTCCTTTAACACACCATGTGCGTGAATACCACTTTCATGACTAAACGCGTTATCTCCAACAATAGGAGTGTTAGGTGGTAGTTTTATCCCAGTAAGCCTTTCTACAAGCTCAGAAGTCTCGACAAGATATTCAGTTCTTATGTTTGTCTTAAATCCCTCTAACGCATGCAATATCATCACAACTTCAGCCAAGTTTGCATTTCCAGCTCTCTCACCTATTCCATTGACTGTAACTTGAACCTCATCTGCTCCAGCGATCACAGCGGCATAACTATTTGCCACAGCTAAGCCAAAGTCGTTGTGACAGTGGACATCGATTGGAACGCTTAAGTGATTCTTCAGCTCCTTTATCAATTCGTAAAACTTAAAGGGAGTTGCAATTCCAACCGTATCTGGAACATTCACTATGTCTACTCCAGCATCCTCGACAGCTTTGTATATCCTCTTGAGGTATTCGATTTCTGTTCGAGTTGCATCCATTGCCGAAAACATGCATAAAACCCCGTGAGATTTGACGTATTCAACGCATTCAACAGCTTTATCGATTATCTCCTCTCTACTCATCTTCATCGTGTGTTCAACTTGTATCTTAGAAGTAGGTGCGAATACGTGAACCATGTCGACTTCAGCGTTTAGAGCGGAGTCTATGTCCTCTTTAACTATTCTCGCCAATCCACAGATCTTTGAATCCAAGCCCAGTTTTGAAATCTCTTTCACGGCTTCAAATTCGCCTTTTGAAGCGGCTGGAAATCCAGCTTCTATTATATCTACCCCAAGCTTGTTCAACTGCTTTGCAATTTGTATTTTAAACTTGAGTGGAAAAGAAATTCCAGGCATCTGTTCGCCATCTCGTAGAGTGGTGTCGAAGATGCTTATGTATCTCATTGAGTGAAATAGTGGATTAAATGTAAATCGTTTTCGGTTAGGATATTAAGCAAAGGGCGAAAACAGAACAGTTGAGAACTCCGAGGATATCTCCACTTATACCACCAAATCTACTTTCAGAGTAAAATTTTAAGACAAAAACGAGGATTATTGAAGCTATGAGTAGTTTTAAAGTCCTTATCGGGCTGAGAATTAAAAATGGGATTAGGGCTATGAATCCAATTACCAAGTCTCTCTTTCTTGCAAATTCCATCATATAGGATGCCATACCACTCCAGCTCGGCTTTGATGTGACCATTGCTATAAGCATACCGAATTTTGCAAGTGATTGAGCTACAACTACTTTTAAGAAATCCGCTGTTAAAAGGGCTTGGTAAATTATTGCAATGTAGATCACCACGAATACAACCCCACCAGCACCAATTCTCGTATCCTTTAACGCTTGAACTTTCTTATCCCTTGGAGCGAAAAAAGCATCGCCGAAGTCTGCTAAACCATCGATATGATTTATTCCCTCCACTAGTAGATAAGCTAAGATTCCCAAGAATTTGAGGTTTAAGATTGTGAGTAAATACAAAACTCCAGCGATTACAGATCCGACAAAAATTCCCGCGTATGGAAAAATCCATAGGTTTCTCCTAAGTTTCTCTATATCTCCTTGAATTGGTATAGTCGTAAAAAAACTTAGGGAAGATTTTATTAATTCCATCTTTAATTTGAGTTCTTTTGCTTTGCTAAACGAGTTAATTAATAGCAAGAATATATATATCGTTTTTATTAAAAGCTAAATGTTCAACTTCTTGAAGTTCTCTTCAACTCTCTTTGCAACTTCCTCGTATAGACTACTTCCATGTGCGTCTATTGCAACTATGCACGGCCCAAAGTCTTTAACTTCAAACACCCATACAGCTTCAGGCATACCAAGATCTTCCCAGTAAACGGCTTTTATCCTCTTGATGGCTTTAGCGGCTAAAGCCCCAGCTCCACCCGTGTAGGCGAGATACACTCCTTTCCCTTTTAAGGCTTCAACGACTTCTCTGCTCATACCTCCTTTTCCAATGATTGCTAAGCAACTAACCCTTTTTAAGAGATTTGGTGTAAATCTGTTCATTCTTGCAGAAGTCGTTGGGCCTGCAGAGATAACCTTTCCTTCGATCACTAATGGTCCGCAATGATATACAACAACTCTATCTATCTTAAAGGGAAGATCTTTACCACTTTCTAAGTATTCGATCATTCTTGCATGAGCTTCATCTCTCGCAGTTAACAACTCACCGCTTATATACACTACATCTCCAACTCTTAACTTCAACAAATCCTCCTTATTTAGAGGAGTTTTCAAATCCATCCAATCACCTCAAAACAGCTGAAGCTCTTCTATTAGCCCAACATTGAATGTTAACAGCAACTGGAAGTGAAGCAGTATGGCAATAACCGATTTCAACCAAAACAGCTAATGCTGTAGTTTTTCCACCCAAACCCATTGGACCTATACCAAGCGAGTTAATCGCATTCAGAATATCCCTTTCGTAGTCGTTCATCTTCAATACATTCCTCAGTAAGGCCTTCTTGGCAAGCTTTGCCGCCCCATCAAACGTACTACCAATCCCAACTCCTACTACAATCGGAGGACATGGCTTACCTCCAGCCTCTTTAACAGTCTCAACTACAAACCTCTTGATCTTGTCAACCTCTGTTGGAAGCATCATCTTCAAAGCTGAACAGTTCTCACTCCCAGCGCCTTTTGGCATTACCGTGATCTTCATTTCATCTCCATCTACGATATCCACGTTTATCATAGGCATGTTTAAACCCACGTTATCTCCAGGATTTTCCCTTGTCAATGGATGGACAGCATTTGGTCTCAACGGAACTTCTCTTGTAGCTATTCTTACACCTTCAATCACTGCTTTTTTCAAATCGAAATCAAGTTTTAACTCCCTGCCAATCTCAATGAAGACTATTGGTAAACCCGTGTCTTGACATATCGGAACACCTAAACTTTTTGCAGCTTCAACGTTTTTGAGTATAGCATCTATGTTACTTTTAGCGATTTCACTCTCTTCCTCGTTGTAAGCTCTTTTTAAAGCTTCTACAACGTCTTCTGGAAGTTCGGTATGTGCCCTTTTAAATAAATCAACGACAGTTTTCACAACATCTTCGTATTCCATGAAAATCGTAGAGCGATCAAAATTTATCCTTTGCCCTTTTGGATCAATTCTAAAATAATTTTATTTTATTTAAAAAATTAATAGTTTTTGATAGAAAAAAATAAATATTATATCATTTAAATATTAGAATAATATGATAATATAGTAATACTATTTAAAACCATGGATAAACAAATTTATGTAAGAATAATATTAATAATCTATATAAAGATTTATAAATTTCTAATATTATTTTAAATTGCATTTAACAGAATCCTGATACTAAAATCATTCGATAAGATCTCCAATCAGTGCATGCTTTAAGATGTATTTATACAGATTCTCAACTGTTACGACTCTTCTTTGAATTAATGAAAAGATTTTTCTCTTAAGCTCAATATCTGGAATGTTGCCCCATGATGATAGAGCATGTATAAGTCCTTTTTCGATTTCCATACCTTTTTTATCACAATCTGTTAATATTATCACTTTTCGATTCCTTATCCTATCGGCAATCTCACGATAACTTGAAAATACTAATATCTCTCCCTCAACACCGAGCAATCTAAGAGATTTCATATCTCTTATACCTTCAACAACTATTACCCATCCATCCCTAGCCCTTTCTTTTAACTCCTCTATTGCTTTCATTAACTTCTGAACATTCTCATCCAACATTCCTAATCCCCGGCTCTATCTGGACTACTACATCTGCGATTTTACCCCTTCTAATACCACCCCTAACGACTTCATATGAGTTGTAGTATAAAACTCTGACATCCCCTATATCATCTTCTCCCGCTCCGAAATCCCTTACAAGGCTTATAAGCTTTTCAATTGCAGTATTTACAATTTCATCGTCGCTTGGCATAGAACCGATTCTAAACGGACAATCTTCGACCTTACCATTGTATACCGCTTTCCCCGTCGTGGTATCAAATCTTGCATATAGACTTAAGCTTACTTTTGAAACCGCAACACCTATAGCGTTTACAGCTTCGCAGTGTTTTGGGATTTCATAGCTTACATTAGCCCTCTTAGCTATTTCTGGAATAAGTATTGGTGCTAGGTATCCAGCACCTATAACCTTGTCGTATTCCATTTGTCCAACCAAATTCGCGACAACCGATAAAAACTGCTCTACTACAGCCTCAAAGTCCTTTAGATCTCTGAAAATCTCTCTTCCAGCCTCTTTTGAAGCTTTGTAATTTCCTATTTCGTATCCTATACAGTTTAAAGCATCTGTTAATGTAAAGTATTTACCACCGAATGCAATAGGCTTGTCAAGTCTCTCGGGCTTTAACTTTCCATCCCTAACAATTGAATCTCCACCGAAAGGTACGCTAAATGAATCGACACACCTTACTGTCGTCTTTAATCCAGCAATTTCAGCTCTTTCAACTATTTTCGGTTTTCCGTTTTCAAGTGGGACGAAATCTGTAGAAGTTCCGCCTATATCGATTACCAAGCAATTGTTCTCCTTAGTTAAAAAATAAGCCCCAAATGCAACAGCGGCTGAACTTGAATTGTAAAGTTCAGATGGGTTTTGCAGAGCAAGTTTATAAGGTATTATTCCTCCATCTCCTCTGTAGTAGTAGAAATCGTCTACGTATCTCGTTATAAGGTTTGTAAGCTCGTAAACAGTTTTCTTGATCTTTGCGTTTAAAATCGTTGTGTTTATCCTAAGTGGATAGTTTAGATACCCTATATGATGACTTAAAGCTATATCCTCCTCTTTAAACTTCTCAAGAGCAATACTTTTCACAGCTTCCTCAAGTGCTGAATTTCTAATCGAGAACTTTGCAGCAATCGCGACGTTATCGTAATTACCATTCAAGGCTTTCTTAACTTCATTTTCATCTATATTCTCAACAATATCTCCTCTGTGATTAATACAACCCTTCAGCACAATCCCGTAATTCGAGTAATTTAATCCTGGGCCAGGAATTAGAAGAGTGAGGGTCTTGTATTCGTTAAACTTAGAGATTACAAAATTTAAAGCCATAGAAGTACTAACAACCAATCGCTCCTTCCTTAAATTTACGTATTTCGATAACTCTTCTAAAATTCTTTTCAATCCAAGTTCATTCGGAACTTTAACCGTAAAAATATCTTCACCGACTACTGCGGCATCTGTATTCGTTCCACCGATATCTATTCCAATCATCAACAGCAAAGAGTTTGAAGAATATAAAATGTTGACGTTTTAAACATATGAGTAACTGAATGATATACTTAAAAGATTTATAGATATAAAATAATATTTTCTCTATTAGTAGATATTTTTCTTTACATTATAAGATTAAAATTTTATACTTTTTTAATTTAATTTAATTATAATTATTTTTAATATATGATCGAGATTAGATACTTTCCACTTATCGTGCTCTTAAGTTAATTTCCAATCTGTAAAATTTATTAAAGTTTACTTTGTAGAAAAATTTAAATAGTTTTAAAGCTTTGCTACATAAATCGAGGTGTTGAATTTGGAAAAAGGACAACCTGTAAGAGTTGGAGAGATAAAAGAAGTTAAAATCGAGGCGATCGGTAACAAAGGGGATGGAATAGCAAAGGTTAACGGCTTTGTGATATTCGTACCTGGAACGGAGTTAAATGATAGAGTTAAGATTAGGATTACTAAGGTTCTTAAAAAATTTGGTTTTGCAGAAGTGATCGATTAGAGCTCCTTAACGATCTTCTCGGACTTCTCTATTAAACTTTTAATATCTTCTATTTCTTTTTTCAGCTTCTCTATTTTTTCATAACCGTCTTCTCTGATCATAGCCCCGTAAGGCGTTGGTTCTATTATTCCAGACTGCTCCAGGACTCTGAGAGAATATCTAACTCTGTGCTTTGGCATTTTTAACATTTCAGCGAGTCTAAATATCCCAATCGGTTGATGCTTGATTACAGCTTTTAAAACTTCTAAATGCCTTAGTGATATCTCGGCTTCCATCTTTAGTTTACGGAATACCATACATCTTATTGATTTTTTCATTTAAAAAATTCATTGTCCTAATATGGCGTTGCTAAACTCTCATTGTCTTTGTAAACCTTTTCATCTATGATCATATCTCCCTCAACAACTGGCTTCGGATCCTTTACAGCTTCGATTCTATACAAACTCGACTTATACCAATTGTAATCAACTTTCACACCTAAGTGTTTAACTATCGGTAACTTATCCTGAAATCTGAAGAAGTTTTTTTCCTCTTCTGGATATATGTTAAACTTTCTGCGTATATCTGTAATCACAAAGCCCATCTCATGCAAAATCCTCTGGATCTCATACCACTTATGCCTCGAAGCCTCTAGAGTTGTTAAACCGAAGTAGCCAGAGCATCCAACACCTCTTAAAGCCGAAACACCTCTCGAAAGGAAGAGTTTTATACCCGGAATAGTTTCAACTGGATCTGTTACGAATACGTCAAATCTTTTCCTCAAATCGCTTGGAAGTGTTCTCTGGACGTCATAAACCATAGCCTCTATGTTTAAGAGATACTTCTTAGACACACTGTTTATAAAATCTATTAACCTCTCATCTATATCTATTACGAAAACCTCCTCTGGCAAGCCAGTCAAAGCTGCGGCAACACTAAACAGATCATCATCTCCTACGACGAATATCTTCCCACTTAAATCTCCCCTCTCGTAAACGAATTCAACTCTTCTAATTACACCCTCCGCACTTATAAACCCCTGATCGTACTTTTCAATCGCCTCGGGCCTATCCCTTGCAATCTCTTTGTACTCCTTTAAAATCCCCTTGAAGTAATCAGAAAATCCATAGCCAGTCCCTTCACAGCATTCACACGAAATTTTGCCTAAATACTTAATTCTCTCCCTCTTGCAGAGCTCTATTCCCTTATCGGTGAGGGATACCTCCCCATTTCTGATCTCGATAATTCCACTATTCTTTAACTCGTTCAAAACCTTTAAAAACTCCTTAAGGGATGAATCTTGCCAGTCTATTAATTCGTAAACCCCAGCTTTTCCAGCGATTAATCTCTGAAGTATCTGCCTCCTAATCCTGTCCATTCTCATCCCCTGTCGAGTACTATATGCCTATACGATTTGGGTTTAAACTTCTTTATGAAGAGCTTAAAAGCCTTCTCAGCTTTGCTCACATCCCCACACGTGAATATGTCGAGGTTTACGAGCTCATATTCTGGCCAGGTATGCACAGATACATGACTTTCCGAAATCAAGATAACTCCCGTTACTCCATGTGGATTGAACTGCTTATATATGCTACCGACTTTGTTTAAGCCAGCCTCTTTCACGACTTCTTCAATAATCCTCTTCACATTCTCCTCTCTAGCTATCAAATCACTCGAAACCCCATACAGTTCGGCAATTATATGCCTCCCAACTATCATGTTTACCACCTCCTTTTCGGTTTTTACGAGTTTTCAAGGCTTTAAATCAATTTTAACAAGTTTTATTTTGATTTACACTGTTTTGACCAAGCAAAACTTGTGATAGTTTGATTTTTAAATTTTTCGATGAAGTTTATGCGTTAATAGCAGTTTAAAATCGGCTTGAAAAGTCCAAAATTGAAAGAAATCGAAATGTTTAGCGATATTTTAATCCATTTAGGTCATCTCTGGGCATTTCTCTCCTTTTTCAATCGGTAAGAGTAAAATTAAATATTTACAAAATGAGATAATATCAGTAAGTTTTTGCAAGAGCTGAAAGCTCTGCTCTATCTCCACAAACTATACATCTCCCCATCATTTGGTAGTTCAAGCCCTTTGGAATTTCAACAAACCATCCCAAGAAACTACCGCCCAAATCCTCTAAAACCTCTCCACATTCTGGATTTTTGCAAGTGTAAAAGACTGCTACACCTTTGCCAATCCACTCTGGAATGTCTTCTAAGTTTTCGAAAAACTTGATCTTTGAAAGCATCTCTGCATAGGCTTTGGACATAATTCTGCCCTTGAACTCCTTAGCCCACTCCAAAATCTTCTCAGCAGTAATGTCCTTGAAATCGACGCTAAACTTCTTCTTCTCATCTCTAAAGGATACTACAACATTACCATTTTCAGCTTCTCTTGGCCCTATCTCGAATCGAATTGGAACACCCTTTAACTCCCATTTGTAATACTTTGCCCCTGGCCTTTCTTCGCTCTCATCTAATAAAACTCTAAATCCAAAGTCCTTAATCCTTTCAAAGAGTCTCTTAGCCAAATTTGTGACTTCCAATTCCTTTCCCTTGTAGAGTATTGGAATTATTACTATTTGAATCGGTGCTACCTCAAAGGGTAAAATCAATCCAGTATCATCGCCGTGAATGCTTATCAAAGCCGCTATACACCTCTCAGAAATTCCATAGCACGTTTGATGAACGTAGTGTTGTTGACCATCTATTCCCTCGTATTTTATGTCGAATGTCTTTGCGAAGTTATCAGCTAAGTTGTGAACCGTAGCGATTTGCAAAGTCCTACCATCTGGCATAATCGTATCGAACGCTATCGTGTAAGCCGCACCCGGAAACTTATCCCAATCTGGACGGCGAGTTATCATATAAGGAATAGCTAAGTAATCGTAGAATTCTTTGTAAAGTCCTATAGCTTCTTTAACTTGCTCCTCTGCTTCTTCATATGTTCTGTGTGCTGTGTGAGCTTCTTTAAAGGATGTTATTTCTCTAAGTCTTATAAGTGGACGAGTGTGCTTTGTCTCATATCTGAACGTGTTTACGATTTGGTAAACCTTTAAAGGGAGATCTGCATGACTCCTAATCCAGAGCTTAAACATTGGATACATCGCGGTTTCGCTTGTGGGCCTTAAAGCGAGTTTAACATCTAATTCAGATAAACCGCCATGCGTAACCCAGTACACTTCGTTTTCAAATCCCTTTATGTGTTCACTCTCCTTTCCGAGTTCCGTTTCTGGAATTAAAGCTGGGAAGTATACCTCCTGGTGATCCCTATCCATGATCTCTCTAAGCTTTGAATAGACGAGTTGTCTTAACTTAAAACCAAACGGATACCAGACATATAAGCCTTTTACTGGATACCTGATATCCATTATCTCCGCTTGCTGTATCAGTTCATGATACCACTCTGAAAAGTTCTCCTTTGGTGGCAGTGTCATCAACGTATAATCTGCACTCAATATTTATGTCTTAGCCATAAGGCTAATTCGATGAGAATTCCGCTTGTAGTTGGAAATTCAATATCGATAATCGCAATAGTGTTAACACTATACATAGCAACAGCTTTGAGGGATTTCCAAAATCCAATTAGGTTTCCGATACTGTTGTTGTGTTGGTTTTCAATGCTGTACTTCACTCATTGTATCTCTCACTATATAGTCGGTAGAATTCTTGGAATAGAGTTCAGTCATTACAGACTATCGAAATCAATGTTATCAAAAGCGAATTTACCAATCGTTTCAAAACTATTCTCCGCAAAGGTCTTCCTAACTCTGATAATAAAAAAGAGGAAAAGTGGTAGCAAAATGTTCGCAATGTTTATATCCGGCCCCCTAGCTTCTATGTTTTCACCATTAGTGGTAGTTGCGATTTCCTATGGATTTGATAAGACTTCCGCTGCGATTTTACTTGTGTTAACAGTTATTAACGCTACATTTTCTGGTTACTACAGCTATAGATTAGGATGTATAAGAAAAGGGATAAATTCGTTGAAGAATATATGCGATACAGTTAATAATCGAGCAATTGATTAGTTATTGTTTTCTTAAAACAGCTATGGCTAAAAGGTCTTAAACGAACAGAAGACTGAATTGTGAGAGTTTCCTTTCATCCCTGAGAAGGCAGAAACAACAAGTTAATAAAATATTTTAAAAATTTAAATAACACCTTTTTCTTTGAGTTCTTCAAGTTTTCTACCGCTTATTCCAAGGTATTTCCCATATATGTATTCATTATCAGCTCCAATGGGTCTGCAAACCCATTTAATCCTTCCAGGAGTTTTAGACATAAATCTGAACAATGAGTTTGGAACTAAGACTTCTCCGTAGTACGGATCGTTCATCTTGAGGAACATCTTCTTGATCTTGAAGTGCTCAACTTCAAGCGTATCTTTTGGAGCATTGAGTCTACCAGTTACTACTGTACCCTTCTTATCTGGCCTTTTTGAGTATTCCGTTACTATTTCTAGTAACTCTTTAGCCGTATACTGTGTGGTAAACTTCTCTATCTCTTTTTGGATTTTTGGCTGATTCTCTGGAGTTAATCTTTCCTTTATAGTCGGGTATTGCTTCTGTAGATCTGGTCTGTTCATTATTTCACAGAGCGCTGCCCAGTTCCAATCCGTAAATCCTGACATAAACGCATATCCGTCTTTACATCTAACATAAGTATATGGAAACACTGCATAATCGAAGTTTCCAGCCCTTACCATCTTCTTTCCAGACATATGGTAGTACTGGATTATGTAGTTTGAAGCCGCTATTAATCCCTCCGGTGGGGAACAATCGATAAATTGACCTTTTCCAGTCTTTCTCCTATAGAACAAAGCAATCAAAATACCAAATGCCGCCCATCCACCAGCCATATACCATCCGTGCCAGTTCCCGTGCTTTAGAGGTCTCTTGTACTCTTTAGGAACATCGGGATCGAGCTCGGGTTCTCCGGTTACAGACATTATAAGACCTCTTGCCTGATCTATTATGTCGTAATCTGGTTGATTTCCGCACCTCTCTGCATCTTCTCCAAACTGTCCATACGTGTGTATTGCACAGTAAATCAGCTGTGGATTTATCTCTTTGAGTTGTCTATACCCTACTCCAAGTGAATCCATGTAACCCGGCTTAAACGTCTCTATCAAGACATCAGCTTTCTTAACAAGTCTCTTAAGGATTTCTCTACCCTCTTCTGTCTTTATATTTAGAGTTATGTGGAATTTGTTTCTACCTTCAGTGATATACGCTAAGCCGGCATCGTTGATCATTATGCCATAAGGTGTCATCTTCCTTGCTATGTCTCCTTCAGGTGGTTCAACCCTTATGACTTCCGCACCTAGCTCTGCGAGTATAGAAGAACAGAAAAGCCCAGCGTAGTTTCCATAGCTTAAATCCAAAACAACTATATCGTCTAAAGCCTCAGGCTTACCTGGGACATCTTCAGGCTTAGTTATCTCGTATATGAACTTTGCATAGTTTTCATCAATAGCCATTCCGATTATCTTCTTCTCATCTATTTCCTCACCCATTCTATCACCTCACGGGAACTTTAAACCCCTCTTACCATCCCAATCTGGCGGTGGACATTGTGAGGGAATTTCGGGATTCCACTTATAGATTACTCCCTCCTCTTCGAGTTTTTTAACTTCATCTAGGCTCATGCCGAGGATCTTTGTGAAGACGTACTCGTTATCAAATCCAAGTGGTCTCGCACCCCATTTTATCCTGCTCGGTGTCTCCATTCTCGGCGGGTAGCAAGGCTCAACGAGGTAACCGTACAGTGGATCGTAGTACTCCTGAATTGCTCCCCTCTCCCTGAAATGCTTGCTGTAGTAAACGTCTTCAACGTCTAAAACCCTTGAAGCTGCGAATCCGTATTTATTTGCCAACTCCTCTATCTCGCCTACATGCCTCTCTTTAGCCCATTTAGCTATTTCGTTAAGTATGTATCTTGCATTTTCATCTTTAAGCCTCTCAAGTGGATCGGCAAATTTCTCATATAGATCCATTCTGTTCATTGCTTTACATAATCCGTAGAACTCCTCCTCCGTGAAGGCTGCAATTGCAACCCACCCGTCTAAGCACTCAAATAGATCAGATGGACAAATAGCCAAATCCCTGTTTCCAGCCCTCTCTCTATTTTTGCCAGTTTTGAATACATAAAGCCAAGTCCAATCCAGAACTCTTATCATCGTTTCGACTTGAGATATGTCTATGAATTGTCCTTCACCAGTTCTCTCTCTATAGTTCAACGCGGCAAGTATTGCAATAGCACACATAAGCCCAGTAGTCCAGTCTGCAATCCAAACTCCAGACTTTATTGGGCCCCTTCCTTCAAATCCCGTTATATATGAAAATCCACTTTCACTCTGAGCTATTGCATCATAAGAAGTCCTTCCCGTAAACGGGCCCCAGCTTCCAAATCCTGAAACGTGAAGCTGGATGATCTTGGGATTTATCTCTCTCAACTTGTCGTAACTTATACCCCACTTCGCAAGCCTTCCGGGAGTCAAGTTATCTACTACTACGTCACTCTTCTTCACGAATTCGTAGAAGATCTCTCTGGCTTTTGGATGTCCTAGGTGCATTCCAACCCAGTACTTGTTGTGATTCTGCTCTAATAAGCCTGGAGATAGATTCTTCCAGAAGAATGCAAATGGTGTTACAAATCTCATCTGATCTCCTCTCGCCGCTTCAAACTTTATAACTTCAGCACCGAATTCTGCAAGGTAGTCGGTTGCTGAGGGCCCTAGGACTACAGCTGTTACATCTAAGACCCTTACACCCTTTAGCGGTTCTGGCTTATCGAAGAGTTCTTCCACACCCAATAACTTCTTCATAAACTCCATGTAGTCTTTATTCAATCGAATCACCCCCTTTGGCTATTGTTTGTAAAAAATCATTGAATTAAGAATTTTTCGGTTTGTCATTCTATACATCTATAGTCTCCTCTCCTATCGCCATTTTACAGAGTTCACTGATCATAATAGGTGTTAACCCCTTAGCCTTCACAGCATCTTTCATAGTCGTATAGCACATCGGACAATTGAATACTACATGAGTCGCCTTTGAGTTTAATATGTCCTCTAAGTTTTTCCTCTGCAGATCTTCAAATCTCTTCAAATCTCCCTGCATCTTGAAAACAGATCCACAACACAAGGCGTTTTCTCTATCGTATTTTCTCTCAATCCTTTCAACACCTATTAGCTTAAACAGTTCGTCTAGAATTTTATCTGTCTCTGGAATTAGCCTGTTCGAGCATGGACGTTGATATGCTACTCTTATATCTAATTGTTTCACTTCATCTCTAAGCTCTTTAAGCTTAGATAATAGATATTCAAATATGTGAGTTGTTTTAAACGGAACTTCAAATCCATAAGCCTTTGCAAACGAGTTGTAGAACGCATAGCACTCGTCGTGGAAGAGTATGGCTTCATCAATTCCTAAACTCACCATGTTTTTAATTACTCTTTTAGCCCTCTCTAATACCGTAGAAACGTTCCCGAAGTGAAGGTAAACTAAGTTGCAGAACAGATGTCTACCCCTAACGATGTCTAAACCTTCAAAAAGCTTTCCCTTTATAGTCTTGACGAAATCGGGGAATAGGCATAGATGTATAACCCTTTTACCAACTCTTTTCGGCTTAAACTCTCCCTCTGCTTTATACCTCTCTATAATCTCCCTTAAAAATTCCTTACGCTTAAATACATCGTATTTCTCCTGAAGTTCAACTATCCTGTAGAATACGTGATTGCCATATGGGCAGTACTCTTCGCATGCGTAGCAGTTTATGCACAACTCTAAAATCCTACTGTAATCCCCGCTTGCGATTTTTTTTATCTCTTCCCTCGCGTTATCAAAGTCGATTTCAATGTGCTGGCATCTCATCAAGCAGTCAATGGATTCACAACTCAAACAGAGTTCTGGGTTGTAATTCAAACCCATAACAAGCTCTTGACTATCATATAATTTAAGTTTTCCAAAACTCAACACCACAAATATTTTTAATGATTGAACATACATAAATATATGAGATGCTTTAAGTGGAAGAAGTTTAGAAGAAAGGGAAAGAAAAAACTCCAAAGTAAGGATGAGAGATCTCTAAAGAAAAACATATCTGACTTGAGAATTGAAAACTTAAAGGTTAAGAGCATAAAGGATATATCAAGAGAGATACTTCTAACTGAAGAATGAAGGTAAAGCTGGTATTTATCGGAGGCTTTGATAAAAAGGAAGAGGTACTAGATGTTAAAGGTAAAAAAAGGTATTCTGAACTCCTTGAATCAATTGGGATAAATCCCGAAACTGTTGTGATCGTTAAGGGGAAGACTCCAATCCCAACGGATGACTTCGTTGAGGAAGGTGAGGTTAAGGTTATAAGAGTTATATCTGGTGGTCTATTTTAATAATAAAATAAATTTTACACTATTTATTTAAATCTCAACATTATATTGAGATTCTATGGATACGCATTTAGATAATTTATTTATGATAAATTATTTATAATAAATAGCAACATAATATTAATTCGTCAGGTAGTTGCATCGTAACATATCCATATTCCAAAGATTTTGACCTTTTTATGATCTAATTGAGGTAGCTGAGACATTATTTAAAGATCGATGAAATCTGAAGAAATTGTAGAAAACTTCGAAACTATTGAGATTTTGGAATAGTCTTCTAAATTTTCTTGATTGCCTTATCTCCAAAATAACTTTTTCTACGTAGTTTCTTTTACCGAAAATTTGATGAATGAATGTTTTACTGAAATTATTCCTTTGACCAGCTAAGGAGTCTTATCAACATAAAATCTATCTGATTCGTTAAAGATAAAATCTCTAACAACTTTTGAAGATCTATATGAACTATCTATCTATAATTGGTATGAAATCTTATCGTGTATAATTTAAATATACTATCATTACTGCATTTTCATATTAGTCATTTATATCGTAATTAAAAACAGTGCCTAGGAATGATTATCAGAAGTGTTATTAATTTAATTTCTCAGGGCAGGTATTCGCTCATTAAATACAGACATCCGCTGATCAAATTTTATTAGTAATTATTTTTGGTAATGCATCTAGTTCAACTTTAAATCCTTTAAATCTCTCTGTAATCATCAAGAATGCCGGAACAACCGTTAAAGACCCGATCAGACTGAATATTATCGCTATGAAGGATAAGAAGCCAAAGTCCCAGATTGATGGGAACGTTGAGAGCATTAAAGCTCCAAATCCACCAGCCATCGTTAAAGCTGAAGTGACTATTGCTTTTCCAGTCTCCTCTATCGTAACTTTGACGGCTTCCTCTGGCGGATGCCTTTCCCTTTCCTCGACATACCTCTCGGTCATATGAATCGAGAAGTCTATTCCTAAACCAAGGGTTATTGCATTTATCGCTATCGACATCATCGTTTGCTTCACTCCAGCCAAGAACATCGTCGTGTTGAGGACACCGATAACAGTCGTTATTGCAATCAAAGGCACGACCGCCCTCGATATTGAACGATAAGTTGCAAAGAGTAGTAGAACGATGAGTCCATAAGCGACTAAAGTCATCTGAGTTTGGCTCTTCAACATTATTTCGCCGAGATGTGCCATTATCGCTGGCATTCCAGTTATGTAGTAGCCTTCATGCCATTCAAAGAATCTCACATCTCTATCAAGGTATTCGGTGAGCTCAACCCTCTTATCGTGTGTATCTGCAGTTGTGTATAGATACAAAGTAAGAGAATGACCAGATACGTATCTCTTCAGAATATCCTTCGGAATCATGTTCAGAATCGTTGAAAGCTCTGCATCGCTTTCTGGTAACCTTCCCAAATACTCCTTTATCAGAGATGATAAGGAATCGTACTTGTAAACCATGTCCTCCTTGTTCACGATGTAGTTTCCGAGCTCGTCCAACCTCTTAAGCTCCTCAACTCCGATTTCGTCAACATTCAGAACGATCGTGTAGATGTACTGCTTACCCATGATTCTTTCAAGCTCTTTAAACTTCACCATAGCTGGAAGATTCTCTGGAAAGTATTTCTTTATGTCTGTCTCAAGCTTTATCTGAGTGTTCGCATAAGCTCCAAAGATTATGACTGCAAGAGCTAAGGCGAGTATAGCCTTAGGTTTTGATGCTGTGAGGGATGCTACGGAAGTCAAAACCCTCTCTAAAATACCGACTTCTCTCTTTTTCTCTTTTACAATCGTTTTCTTCTCCTCTTCCCTGTCGAGTATTTTTAGAGCAGCTGGAAGAAACGTTATAGAGAATATGTAAGCTATTAACAACCCCAAAGACATTATTATTCCGAAGAGTGCGGTTTCTGGAATTAACGTTGTAGCCATCGACATGAATCCTATGACCGTAGTGAGCATTGCAAGGATTACCGCTAAACCCGTTCTCGTTACCGCTATCACAATCGAATTATCTCTATCATGTCCTCTCATTCTCTCGTGCTCGTATCTGTTCTGAATCTGTGCAGCGTATTCAATAGCCAACCCAATCAGTATCGGCAGAGTCGAGCTTATGTCTGGATCGAGCTTTAAGCCAGCAAGAGGGAGAAGTCCGACTATGACGATAACGGAGAAAACAGAAATGATAAGGGGCATGAAAGCCGTGTATTTCTTCCTCACAGCTCCGCTGAACGTTACGAGGAGCAGAACGATCATCGCGATTATCGAAGCTGTTGTCATCATTCCAGTCTCCTTCTCAGAAACTTTGACGATTTGGTAGCCCAAAACTGGCGATCCTGT
>CAYWXE010000017.1:0-24217 GCA_964462505.1 uncultured archaeon
GTCTAATTAAACGGTATAAAAGCTGGTGATTCTGAATGACTGCGTATACTAGTAAATGCATAACAATATATAATTATACGTAAGTTATACTGCACTAGATCTATACAGCTTTAACACTATTTGAAAAAATCGGTAGAATTGAAGAATTAACAATACCACAAGAATGTTTGAAAATATTAAAGAATTGTTTAAGATATGGGATATCACTTATATGATGTTAATAATTTAAAGAAATAACGAATATTAATTAAATCTGACCACAGATTAATATGCTGTATTTATTTAACGAGGATTTTGAAGAAGATGGATATATTCAAGAGGGAGAGGAGAAGTTCTGAAATAAGAGCTCTAGTAATTGTTTTATACTTTCTGGATTTATCGTTTAGGTAAGCAGGTTGCTTAAAGTGTCTTACGAAGCGGTTAGAAGTTAGTATCATAAGTGTAAATATATATTTTAAAGTTAAAAGAAAAAGGGAGATACGTAGCGATAGATGAAACTGTTATTAAGTGTGGAAAGAAGAGTTTAGGTAGCAGTAGACATAGAAAGAATAGAAGTAATGTCTGCAAAGATAAGTAGACGTAAAAGCAATCTAGAATGTTTAGATATAACTCTAGACGTCCCAGAAAAATGTAAAAACGAACCCACATTTCTAGTTGATGAAACTCCTTGGTATAAGGAGGTTTTGTCTAGAAGAGGTCTAAAATACGTGATAAGAGCAAGAGGTAGAAGAAATACCATTGAATCCTGGTATTTTCAGATTAAAGATGAGAGTGAAGAACTTCTACAAAAGATTTCCCATCAATTCATCCTTTGAGATCATAGAATATTGAATCCTATCTTTCATCGCTCTGTATAACTTAAAGAGGTGTATGTCATGGTGATGTCTTTTAAGTTGTCATCCTCGACGAAGAGGTCTGACAACTTTGATTCGAGGACCTCTTTTTTGATGAATTAATTTAAGGTATAAAGGTGTTGATAAGGATTTCTTCAAAGCTTTAAGTGTAGAATTCGGTGAAAGTTTGAAATCAAGAGGTAAAAGTGATGAAACAAGAACTCTTGTAAGAAATATCATTTACTGTATAAAAATGGCTCTAAGTTGGAAGTATAGAGCATCTTGAATTATTGGACACCGTCCGCTTAAAGTTAACACTTAGATTAAGCTCTTTTCGAGTAATTGTTTAACTCAAAAGGTTTACAATTTTCAACTCATGATATAGGAGTGTAAAGCCTTCAACCTAATCTTAGCATTCGTAACGAGCACATTACTTTTAAGCACAGCCACTTCGCAATCCATTTCGAAAATCTCTGGAAAGTCTTCAACTAATGTACTTATTCTTAGAATCGCATCGGCAAGCGAATCTATATCAAATCCCACAAGTTTTGAATACGATTTGAGGTTTTTTATCATCTCATAGGCTTCAGATCTTGTTATAGGGGTAAGTCTTACCGAGAAATCTCTGAAGATTTCTATATACTCTCCCTTAAGTCCACACGTTATAAGTGGGCCAAAGCTTGGATCAGTAGTAACACCTATTAGCACATCTACACACTCCTCATCTATGGATTTCTGAACTAAGATTTCCTCACCGTTCTTTAACTCGTCAAAGCTTACAACTTTGCAATCTGTTAAAGTTTTCAGTACAGCTTTGTTGTTAAACTCTTTAACGATTTTGCGTGCCTCTTCTAAACTTAAAGCAGTTTTAAACTCTGGAACATCCAATCCATAGCATTGCAAGAGCTCAAACGCATCATCTAACCTCATCCATTCTCCTCTGCTAAGGGATTTAGCGATTATTGCTGCAGCCTTATCCCTATTTACATCGAACCTTGGAATTGGTTCTTTTGGCTTTTTAATCCAGTCAGCATACTCAACAGCTTTAACTATAACCTCGGCAGCAATGTTTGGAAATGCGTAGGTTGGAATTGCTATTTCTCCATCTCTTATTATTCCGTTGCCCGCATCGCTACTAACGTGTATAAAAATTATCGGTTTTCTCAGGCTGTTTACGTATTTAGCCGCTGATAATACAGCCTTCTTCACATCTTCAGCTTCTTGAGGACTTACGACTTGGACAAATATTGCAATTACGACATCTACGACTTCATCTTCTGCAGCTATTCTTATAACCTTCTCGTAGTCTTCAGGAGTTGCAGAAGCACCCATATCTATTGGATTTCTAACACTTGCGATTTTTGGCAGTAAATCCCTTAAAGTTTTCTGTGTTTTCTCGGAGAGATCTGGAACTTCTAAACCCATTCCTTGACACCAGTCAGCAGTTAAAACTCCTAAACCTCCACCATTCGTTATAATGCAAACCCTTTTTCCGTTTGGGAGTGGTTGATGAAGTAAGAAGGATGCGATTGCAAACAACTCGTCGAGAGTATCAACCCTTATTATCCCAACCTGCTTGAATAGGGCATCTACTACAACTCCTGAAGATGACAGGATAGCTCCAGTGTGTGACATCGCCGCTTTAGCTCCGGCTGGAGTTAATCCACTTGCTAAAGCTAGAATCGGCTTCTTTTTCGAAACCCTCCTAGAAATCCTTGAAAACTTCCTCGGATTTCCAAAGGATTCGAGATGAAGCATTATTAAATCCGTTCTCTCATCGTTTTCCCAATACTCTATTAAATCGTTGCTTGAGATATCTGCTCTATTTCCCAACGAAACAAATGCAGATAATCCCAAGTTGTAGGAGTTTGCGTAGTTTATTATTGCCAATCCAATTGCACCGCTTTGAGATGCGAAACCTATTCTTCCCTCAATCGGTGGATTAGGGGCAAAGGTCACGTTTAACCTTACATCTGGATTGGTGTTCACAATACCCATGCAGTTCGGACCTATCAAACGCATCCCGTATTTCCTACAAATTCTCAGCAATTCTTCCTGCCTTTTTCGTCCTTCTTCTCCTATCTCAGCAAACCCAGCCGATATAACTATAATCGCTTTAACTCCTTTTTTTCCACACTCCTCAGCAACTTCTAAAACGCTTTCAGCTGGAACAGCTATAACAGCCAAATCTATATCGTCTGGAATTTCGCTTATGGATTTATAAGCACGAATCCCTTGAACTGTCTTTGCTGATTTGTTGACGGGGTAAACAACACCATTAAATCCGTAAGATATCGCGTTGTAAAAAACTCTACCCCCTATTTTATTTCGATCCCTTGAAGCCCCTATTACCGCTATAGACTTCGGATAGAAGAACTTGTTTAAAGCGTTTATAGTTGCTATCTGTTCTCTTCTCTCGAAGTATTCTAAAACCTCTTCGGTTATAGATGTGGGCATTTCAACGATTATCTCATCTGGAACAACTTCTAATCTAATCGGAAATCCAGAATCTCTGAATACTTCAATCATTTTGTAGTTATCCGGCCTAACAGCCGCTTCGAAAATCTTTATACCGTTCCTCTCTGCAACTTCCGCGAGAATTCCTAGAAGTATCGTGCAAACACCTCTACCCTGAAAATCATCTGCTACTGCAAATGCAACCTCCGCGAGATCAGGAGATTTCGCGTGGTATACGGCATGAGCAATTATCCTATCACCAAATAGTGCTACAACTCCAAATGATTTCTTGTAATCCATTTCTGATGCCCTTTTTACTTCATCTCTAATGTAAGATTTGAGAAATGATTCTGGAGGTATTGAGAAGAATCTCATTGTAAGTGATTTCGGTGAGAGTGATGAGTAGAACTCGTACAACGCCTTTTCATCATCCCTCCTAACGGGTCTGACGTGGATAACAGTACCATCTTTAAGTGTAACTTCACCCTCGATACCGTAGAGTTTCTCTCGCATGAATCAATACTACAATGCGAAAATTAAAAGTTTATGTTGGCTGTGATTAATAAATATAATATTCTATTATTTATATATGTATTAAATATTTTATTTACTTTACCCTTAGTGACTCTATCGAAAATTCAACATCTAGTTTTAGGGATTAGGGATAGAGATGCGATGTCGTTGGTAGTATGCACAGTATAATATTATCGATGTATACGAAAAGGCTTAAGAATTCGTTATATATCACTGAACATAACGGAGCGGGTGATAATATGAAAAGTGATGATATGAAAAAGGTGTTGCTTTGTTTACTGTTGATTACAGCTATATGCTGTTGTCAGCAGGAACCGAAGAAAAATACGTTAACTATCTTCTGTGCTGGATCGCTTACGATACCACTTAAAGATTTAAACGAAGAATTTGAGGAATACATGAAATCCAAGGGTTACGATTTGGAGATAAGGCTTGAGGCGAGTGGAAGTGTAATGGCTGTTAGGAAGATTACAGATTTGCACAAGAGGGCTGATGTATTGGCTGTTGCAGATTATACGTTAATTCCAACTCTGATGTATCCAGATTATGCAGATTTCTACATAGCTTTTGCGAGAAACGAGTTGGTTTTGTGTTACACCAACGAGAGCAGATATTCCAATGAGATAGACCCAAGCAATTGGTATGAGATTTTAGAAAGGAATGATGTAAAATTCGGATTTTCAAACCCAAACGTAGATCCGTGCGGTTATAGGACAGTTATGGCTATGAAGTTAGCTGAGTTATACTACAGAAAACCGATATTTCACGAATTGATTGCAAATCATACGAATATTGCCTGCAACGGAACTCGTATAATAACTCCAAAGGACATAGAATCGGATGGAAAAGTTGTGATAAGGGATAAGAGCGTCGATCTCATAGCCTTACTTGAAAGCAATAGCATAGATTACGCATTCGAGTATAAGAGTGTTGCAATGCAACACGGATTGAAGTTTGTGGAACTCCCAGATGAGATAAATCTGAGGAATTTCTCCTTAAAAGACTGGTATAGGCAAGTTTCAATTATGGTATGGAGGGTTGAAAACGGTACATTTGTTCAAAAGGAGATAAGGGCTAAGCCGATCGTATACGGTTTAACAATTCCCAAAAATGCCCCAAATAGAGAAATAGCCGAATATTACTTGGAATACTTACTGAGTGGTAAGGGTAGAGAAGTATTTTCCAAAAACCATCAGGAGTTCCTCGAAAAGCCAATAGGATTCGGTAGAATTCCAGACGGTTTAATAGAGTTCGTTGAAGTAAGGACATGAAGAGTTACGTCGACGTATTCTTTGCCATTTTCGGATCTTTTCTGCTGATATACATAGCTCTCCCAATACTAACGCTACTCGTAAAGCAGTGTTTTGACTTAGATACCCTTATTAAAACGATGGGAGATGAAGTAGTTTTAAACGCTCTGAAGAACACCTTTCTCACCGCTGGAATCACAACCTTAATAGCATTGATCTTCGGTGTTCCACTCGGTTACATCTTAGCTAGAAAGGAGTTTAGATATAAAAGTCTCGTTCAAGGGATTGTCGATGTGCCGATTGTAATACCTCATTCAGTAGTAGGTGTAATGCTTTTGACGACTTTCTCAAATGCAATCTTAGACAGCTATCTTGGAATAGTTATGGCTATGCTCTTCGTCTCAGCATCTTTCACGATAAACTCTGCAAGAGATGGATTTCTGTCTGTGGATGAAGAACTCGAGTATGTGGCAAGGGCTTTAGGGGCTAGGAAGTTCAAAGTCTTTTGGACTGTAAGTCTACCGATAGCTCTTCCTTCAATACTCAGTGGAACTATAATGACGTTTGCAAGAGCTATAAGTGAGGTTGGAGCGATTCTAGTAGTAGCTTACTACCCGAAGACTGCTCAGGTATTGGTTATTGAATACTTTGAAAACTTCGGATTGAAGTATTCGATGCCAATTTCTGTAATACTAATAGTTTTGAGTTTGACGCTATTTGCAATTCTGAGATGGCTCTTTTGGCATGTGAAAGGTGGATATCATGCTGAAGCTTGAAAAGATCTGCAAGGATTGGAAGGAGTTTAAGTTAAGAGATATAAGTTTTGAGGTTAAAGAAAAGGAATACTTTATAATACTTGGGCATAGTGGTGCTGGAAAAACGCTCTTACTTAAGGTAATTGCTGGAATTCACAAGCCAGATAGTGGCAGAATATATCTAAATAGGAGAGATATCACAGAACTACCCCCCGAAAAGAGAGATATAGCGTATATACCACAAAACTATGCCCTATTTCCCCATTTGAGTGTATTCGACAACATAGCATACGGTTTAAAGGTTAGAAAATTTAACAGTGCTGAGATTAGAAGAGTTGTCTTCGAGCTTGCAGATGTGTTTGGAATAGAGCATTTACTTCACAGAAAACCCAAGACATTAAGTGGTGGTGAACAACAGAGAGTAGCAATTGCAAGAGCTTTAGCAGTTAAACCAAAGGTATTACTCTTAGACGAGCCCTTCTCAAATTTAGACATCGAACTCCGTTCAAAACTGATCAAGGAGATGAAGAGATGGAGAAAGGAGTTTGAATTCACAGCAATCCACGTCACACACAACTTCGAGGAGGCTATGGCATTGGGAGATAGAGTTGGTGTTATGGTAGATGGAAGAGTTGAGCAAGTCGGAAGTATCAGAGACGTTTTTTCAAAGCCTAAGAGTGTTAAAGTTGCGAGGTTTTTCGGCTACAACGTCCTTGAGGGGTTTTTGAGAGATGGCTTTGTAGAACTGAATGATGTGAAAATTAGAGTTAATTTGGATGGCGATGGTAGAGTATACATAGTTTTAAAGCCTGATGATTTGATTTTATCGAAGAGGAGTGGAGATATTAAGGCTTTAGTTGAAGAAATCGAAGTATTTAAAGTTTTAGCGAGAGTTACACTAAATATCAACGGATTAAACGTCCAAGCTTTAACGACAATCCGTAAGATCTTTGAAGAGGGAATAAGGGAAGGAGATATAGTATACGTTTCGATCAGAGGTTTTCACGTAATCAGGGATTAGGTATTAAAGTACTTGAGTGGGATTCATTATCAATGCAGATTAAGTGGAAGTTCTGGATTGAAAAAGACGAAAAGCACGTGATGGGTAAGGGTGGATACGAGATATTAAAGGCTATAAAAGAGTGTGGCTCAATTTTAAGGGCTTCAAAAAGGCTTGGAATGTCCTATAGATTTATATGGAGTTATTTAAAGAGAATGGAGAGAGTTTTGGGAGAAGAGGTTGTAATAAGTAAAAGAGGTGGGGCCAAAGGGGGAGAGACTGTATTAACTCCTTTCGGTGAAGAACTATTAAGACTTTACGAACGGTTTGAAAAACTCATGAATTCTGCTTTAAGGGGTTTGCATGGAGTTGTTAAGGATGTCAAGGGGAGAGATGTTGTAGTAGAAATTTCAGATAGTTTTGATATAAATGTTGGAGATGAAGTCATATTAATAGTATTCAAATCATTGAAAAATTACTAAGAACACAGTAGCTAAAAGTTTAAATCCTCTAAAATCTAACGTAATCCTGTGGATAAACTCTGCTCACTCTGTAAGGGAAGGAGATTACTGTGTGGAAGGCAGATGTGCCCAATTCTTGAAAGGTTTAAAGTTTTAAGGAGTATTAGAAGCGTTATAAATAGAAGGGAAGTAGTTGGTTCCTCTCCACCATCTGTTTTCATCGGAGAGTACGGCTACCCGAACGTCAAAGCTGGAATCCTAATCCCACCGATGAGGGGAGACACTTCTTACTTGGATAATCCGTTGAGGTGGGAAAATGTATCGATTGGGGATATACTCTACTACAGATCTATTTTAGTGATGGGGGAGAGAAGAATTAATGTTTACAGTCGTTTTCAAGAGCTCCAAGAACTTGCAGCTTCGATAAAGCCAGTTGATTGCGAAGCAAAATTGGAGAGAAAACCAAATCTTAAAATCTTATCAAACGGCTTCTCACCACCCATAAGTCCAACTGCTCCACTTCTGAGCTTTAAAGTCTTTGAAAACCCAAAGATACCGAGAAAAGTCGATAAAATTATTTTTGACGAAGTAAAAGCGAAAGATGCAGTTACATACCTATACAATTGTGGATTTAACGATTACTACATAGTTAGGCTTTTCTCGGCTGGATTGCTTGGAGTTGAGAAGAGATTAGTTCCAACGAGGTGGAGTATAACGGCTGTTCAAGATATAGTAGCAGATTTTTTAAGAAAACGGATCTCGACGTTTGAGTCGATTGATGAGTTCGAACTTTACTTCTGCGAGTTCTTGGGGAATAGATACTCCGTTCTATTGATTCCCGGGAATTACTCATTTGAGCTGTTAGAGGTTTGGCTTAGAGGCTCTATCTTTGGTAGTGAAAATCCGAGGGTTTTATGCGATTACGAGGATCGGAAAGGCTTGAAGAGATACCCAGATGAAACCCTAGGAGCTTACCATGCGGCAAGATTAAGCGTTTTAGAGTACTTGAGAAGCATCAATAGGCAGGCGAGGGTTATAGTTTTTAGAGAGATTACTCCCAATTACTACTTACCAGTCGGAGTTTGGCAGATAAGGGTTGGTGTTAGAAAGGCTCTTAGGAATAAAATCGGAGTTTTTGATGATTTAAGTGAAGTCTTAGCTAAGCTCAAAGAACTCCTATTATTTCCACTTAAAAAGTATATCGAGAGATCTAAAATACTTGGGCAGAGAACACTTAGCTCTTACGTCTGAAGTAAACCTTGATGTTTTCTCTCATAGGCATGAAAACATTACCGCATACGCATTTCACCTCATCTGGAATTTCGATTAGGCTCTTATAAGTTCCAGCTGTGGATTTGCACTTCGGGCAGATGATGTCGAAGAACATTTCAAGCAATCCCCTTTCAACGAGTTTCATGCAGAGATTTGATGCCTCACAAACACTTATGTTTAATTTCTTTGCAACTGTTTCAAACGTTATCTCATCTAATTCAAATATCTCCTCCTCCATATTTAGTAGTTGTATTTCAAGATTTAGACCTAAACCTAAAGGATTAAGTAGCTGATACGTCAATCACTTCATGACTAACAGTTGAATAGAGATTAGCAGTTTATTTTGCAAGGTTATCTTTGATATTTCTCAGAATAAGCCAATGTAATTTATCGGTTTGTTTTCTCAAAAGAGTTTTTAAATTTTAAGTCTTAAAAGTGATATACCATCCAACGATCATTGATTAAGATAAACAGAGGTATATCCTCCTCGTAAGGCTTGAGTGAACTCTCTGTGTAAACTTCGCTAAAACTTTAAAATCTTCCAAATAATCTTCTATATCCAAATTCGTTACGATTACAATCGAACGATTTGGCTTTAAAACCCTCTTAAACTCCTCAAGACTTCTCTCGTACAACTCCCTTAACTCTCCCGCCGCTTTAGTAGACCTCAGATATGGATAATCCGTTACAATCGCATCAAACGTAAAATCCTTAAACGGTAAATCTCTCGCATCACCTCTCAAGACATCTGCACTGATCCCATAAAACCTTAAATTCTCCTTACACCCACGAACGATTTTTTCAAAGAAATCCATTCCAATTGTGTTTATACCCATTAAACCCGCCTCTATCAAGAACGAACCGGTTCCACACATCGGATCAAGCATCAACTCTTTCGCTTTCAAACCACTTAAGTTTACCAAAGCCCTAGCAAACTTCGGCAAAACGACTGCTGGCATGAAAAACGGTCTTTTATCTGGTCTTCTCTCCAAGAACTGTTTTTTGTTCTGTCTATGAACCAAAATCCCAACAAAGCACTTCTCTGGAGTTACATAAACTTTAAAAATCTTTTCAGGTTTTGAAACGCTTATCTTTGCTCCTCTCTTCCAAATTACAGCACCCAACTCTCTTTCAAGCTTTAAAGAATCTATATCACATCCAATCCTTTCAACCCTTACACAACAAAACTTTTTTGGCAATTCAATCTCCGAAAATACGCTTTCAAGCTCTTGAAACTCGCACTCAGCTATCAATTCACAAACTTCATGCGTTAAAGCCAATCTATCGAAAAACACATCTCCATTGTAATCTACAATTAAAAGCCTACTGTCTAAGTAGAAATTCTTAACGACTCCATAACTCTCAAACAGCCTTAATGCCTCAAACTTTGCAAGTTCAACGTTCTCCCCAGATAAAAACAATATATACTTCATTTCTTCCTCTTCCTCTCTCTAATTTCAGCGATCTTTTTAGCTATTTCAATCATAAGCTTTGTTTTCTTATCGATCTTTTCAACGAATACTCTACCACCTTCTTCCCACCAACACCTCGGATACCTCCTCTCCTCAGCTCTAAACTTCAATCCGAGTTCTTTACAAGCCTCTACTAACTCATGCAATCTTACGTTTGAAATCGCAAATCTCTTTGGAATCTTTCTTCCTTCAGATCTACTCTTTTTCTTATCGATGTTTACAGTCCAAATAACGCATTCCTTCATACTTATCATCCGTTTCTGAGAGTTATCTCGACAAGCGGATGTGGAACGTCTTCTATGATCTCTATGTCCTTCAGAGATCTCAAGCCTCTCTTTCTCGCTAGTTTTTCAATTCCCAATTCTACGTCCGATGGAACACTTAATATATAGGCTTCAAGCTCTTTTATTCCAATTCTACTCGCCGCTACAACTCTGTGATGTCCATCCATTAAGTAATACTTTGAACCTTTCCTTAACACTACAATTGGCTCAGCTAAACCCCTCTTTAACTCGTAAATCCTCCCTCTAAGCTCATCTGCATATATCTTACTTTGAGTTGGAATTAAACTCGATATCTTTACATTTCCCCTTTCGACTTTTACATCAATTCCGTGAACCCTTTCAATCGTACTCTTAAGCTTTTCAACCTTTTCTGGAGTAACCCTTTCGATCTGACTCCTTATTACATCGGCGTTTGATATTATTCCAACGAGTCTGTTCTTCTCGTCAACTACTGGTAGTTTTGAATGACCAGTTCTAAACATAACCCTTGCAGCATCTCTCAAATCCATATACTCCCTTGCGACACATAGCCTCTTTGACATCACATCCTTTATCTTAGTCTTCGGGTCTTTTCTGAGTAAATCTATCGCCGAAACGTAGCCTACAACCTCCAAATTATCGTTTACAACGGGAAAACTATCATGTCCGGTCTTCTCTATTAAATCGATCGCATCCTCTACGGTGTTATTCGGCTTTAACGTGTAGACATTTCTAGTCATGTAGTCCGCTACTTTGACCATATCGTTCTATAGCATTAATGCATTATAATTAACTTTCGAACGTTTCAAGACTTACCAAGCTCCTAAGCTCCTTCTCATACCTCTTGAGAATTTCCAATCTGTAATCCTCTTCTAATATCCTCCTAATGACCTCTACGTTTGTATCAATACTTATCTCCCTTGTTCTCCCATATCTACCCTTAGAAACGACTATGGAGTTTATTATCCCAAGCATGTCAAGCTCAGAGATTAAATCACTGATCCTCCTTTGAGTCAGTGGATCTATCCCAATTTTACCGCATAGCTTTTTGTATATGCAGTACACCTCACCAGTCGTAAACTTTTTACCAGCTAACAAAACCATTCCGTAGAGCAGTATTTTACTGTGAATTGGTAAAGTCCTTATGACTTCAGCTATGTGATCGCACTCTATCTTTTTAACAGCCTTTTTAACGTGCTCAATCCTGACTTTACTATCCCTCTCCCTCTCAGCTATTTCTGCACTTACTCTCAACAAATCTAAAGCTCTTCTCGCATCTCCATGCTCTTGAGCCGCTAAAGCCGCACATAATTCTATAACCCCATCTTCCAAAACCCCTTCATAAAAAGCCAGTTCAGCTCTCTGTTTCAATATGTCCTTTAGTTGTTCAGCGTTGTATGGAGGAAAAACGACTTCTTCTTCGCTTAATGAACTAACAATTCTTGCATCTAAGAAGTTTTTAAAGTTTAAATTGTTCGAAATCCCAATTATGCTAACCTTTGATCTTTCAAGCTCTGAATTTATTCTGGTTAAGCTGTACAACGCTTCTTCCCCTTTTCTTGCAAGTTTATCTATTTCGTCGAGGACGACTATTAGTATAATGTTTTTTTTATCTATAACGCTTTTGACCTCTTCGTAAACCTGATCGGTCGGCCAACCTGTAAGTGGAACACTTCTGCCTAGTTTTCTCGCTATACTTGCAAAAACCCTATAGGCAGTATCAACTATTTCACAGTTTATGTAGTGAACACAGACGCTCGTGTTTAACTTGGAACCCATCTCTTCAAGCTGTCTTGCAACGAGTTTTACAGTAGCTGTTTTTCCAGTTCCAGTTTTTCCGTATACGAATATATTTGATGGAGTCTCACCCCTTAGAGCGGGAGATAGTAGTAAAGCTAATTGTCTTATCTGTTCTTCTCTATGCGGTAAGTGATCAGGAGTGTAGCTATGCCTTAAAACGTCTCTGTTTTTAAATATTGGACTTAAGCTTAAAAAATCCTCAAAGACGTTCATGTTGCTCTAATTTTTGAGGTTTTTACAACATAAAGTTTTTTCCATTCGAGGATTTTGTTATTTTTTGCGTATAAAAGCCTAAAACATCTCTTTCAATAATGATATAATGTATAATATAGATAATAATATATCATGAATAGAAAATTTTAAGTTTGAGGAGATCTATAGATATTTGGGGGTGATAGAATGGGAGCTTTCCAAATTCATCCTGAAAGACCATTAGAAATTAGGAGAGAAGAGATAAGAGAGGCCTTGAGAAAGTCCACGTACGACGTTGATTACGGTATTAAGCCACTGTAATGATCTTTTAATTTTTCAAATGTATTCCGCGGAATACCAAAGCACATAAATCTATTTTTGTAGAGTATTGCACAATCACCTCTAATCTTAACTTCTTTTATATCTTCCCAACTGAGTAGTAAGTTCCTACCGAAAACTAAACCTTTATCTGTTACATAAATTTTTAATTTATATTTATAAAAACCTAATACTAAAAACAGTAAAGAGTATACAGGGAAAATACGTAATGCTCTGTTAAAAACGCTAAAATTACAAAGAGTATTCCAAGAATTAAATAGAGCCACCAAAATTCTTTAACTTCGCAACTCCTATCCAATTCGATTTCTTCAAGTATTTTTAGCTTTAACAAGTTCCTGCTTACTAAATAACATTGAAGATATGGCAATTATCGGAACTAAAGCTATAAATGAAAAGAATACGATTAGAACTGCCGTGTAATAGCCTAAATACGAGAATAAGGCTATTAAAAATATTAATACTGTAATCAAAATCACAAACACCTTCAAATTGAGCTTAGTTCTCCAAGCGTTAACGTAAAACATAATCACACCGTGATGTAATCTTTAACTACTTCGAAATCGCTTCTCAATATCTCTTTCAATTCCTCTAAGCTTTTAAAAGGTCTTTTGGCAACTATTTCAGCCGCTCTCTTCTCTATCCTCGGGATACTCGAAAGCTGTTCAATCGTAGCCTTATTAACGTTCAAGGGACATTCGATTGCTGTTATACTCCTATAACCGTAGTCCACAACTCTTGCATCAAGTATAGTATTCCTCTTATAACTCCCAATCAACCCTACCAAGATTGGATACGTTGCGAGTTGTCTTGCATATGTTATCTTTCCTTCGGCTTCACACCTAAGATCCGTTATCTTTCTACCCCTTGGAAGTATTTTCTGAAGCATTACGTTGTCTATCTCTTCTCTTACTCTCTTCTTGAAAACCCTGAAGTACTTCTTGTGTTTTATCACAATTCTATAACCGACCTTTTCCATTGGAGTTCCAGGAAATATCTTCACTTGTCTTATGTTTATCCTTCTGAGCAATAAATCCCTCTGTAAAACCTCCCTTAAAAACTCTAAATTTAAATCAAACGTCTCCTTTCTCTCACCTTTAAGTCCAATTACGAAGTTTATACCCGGTAGAAAATATGGTAAGCCGTTGTAGCCTACATATCTCCCGTATTCGTTTACGATCTCTATAGCCTTCATAACTTCTTCTGGAGTAGCACATAGTGTATTCTTCTTCACTACTCTTTCATCTGCACTCTCCAACCCGAAAGCTGCAACGTTACCTGGGGTTTGATACATCACAATCGTCTTAACTATCTCCTTTGACTCCTCTGGATACGTTGCAATAGTCTTTGGGTTTACGTTGTCTAAATGCAAGGTTTTTATCTTTGGGCAGTTATGCCATATAGCTTTGTGAAAGTTCTTCAGCTTTTCTGGATTTGGCTTCGGGATATCTCTGCTGAAATCTGCTAAATAAGTAAAGAAATCCGTTTGTCTTCCAAGTCTAAAGTATTTCGCACCCATATCGTATAAAGCTTTTATCTCCGCTACTACGTTTTTAGGATCTCTAATCCAAAGTTTGTGGATTCTCTCTATGCAAAAAGAGCATTTAGCCCAGTAACAACCTCTATACGTTTCTATTTCGCACATAACGTATGGAAAATCCGGATGCTGTCTTATAACTTCAGCCCCCAAGATTGCAAATCTGTTTAAATCGAAATCTCTCCTGCCAAAAATTGAGCACAAGCTTTCGAAGAGTCTTCTCTCGAATGGAAAGTCTACAACTTTAATGTTGCAATCCTCTAACTGCATTACCTCCTTCTTAGATAACTCAAGCGTTATCGGGCCGACAAGTATATTCTTCCTAGCCAATCCTATATCAAATAGCTCTTTTTTACTCAGGGGATTTCCACCCAAATACTTTCCAGGAACAGCAATTCCAGCAATCGTTATCAGTAAATCGAAATCTTTCAGCTTTTCTTTGAGCTTGTAATTACCCCTGAGCTCGTCAATTGTTATGTAGAGTGGTTTAACTCCAAAATCTACTAACATTCCGTAGATATATCGAGGATACGGAGCAATATAAGGTGGAACTCCGAGGCAAGAGGGTTCGTCAACGTATCCATCTAAGATAGCGACTTTCATGCTCTTTGAATCTTTGCATGACCACCTACAACTGAGCTACTCAACTCTATATTCCTTATCTCACATCTGTCATCGATTATACTTCGCCAGAGTTTAACCCTCTTTAAAACAACTCCATCGAATACAACACTCTCACAGACGTCTGAGCTCTCTATAATACAATCACTTCCGATATACGCGTATGGGCCAATAATCGATCTCCCCTTAATTTTGACGTTCTCACAAATTATTACAGGCTCGATTATCTTGACGTGTTTATCTATTTCGGCAGAACTGTCTATGTGATTCTCTGCATAGGATTTAAAAGCCTCTAAGTAAGTGTCGGGATTTCCAACGTCATACCATATACCATTGAACACGTATCCCTTAACCTCTGTCTTTTCACATAAATAACTTAAGAAATCACCTAAGTTATCCCTTCTCTCACTTTTCTCAACGTATTCGAGTAGAATCTCCACTGCCTCAATCGGAAATGCGTAAATTCCAATTCCAACGAGTGTTGATGGTGGCTTCTCAGGTTTCTCGTAAAACTTCAATACCGTGTTTCCAGAGAGTTCAGCAACGCCATACCTCTTAGCCAATTCTAAATCGCCGACGTCGTATAGGGCAGTTAGTGGTTTACGAGTTCTCTCATAATACCTAACGAAATCTACTAAGTCAAATGAGAATACGTTGTCCCCAGCTATTACAAGCATATCCTCATCGCAACTCTTCGCAACCTCTGCCAATGCTTTGACAGCCCCTAATTTTTCTTCCTCTCTTGTAGTCTGCTCTACTACGAGTTCAACGTCTTTGTCTCTTGCCCATTCAGCGAAATCACTCTCAAATCTCTTGTTAGTGGAAACCAGAATCGGGATTTTAAATGGCTTGAGTTTTTCGTATATCAAATCGATTATCTTCTTTTTTCCTATGGGTAGAAGTGGCTTCGCTTTCGTTTTTGTGATGGGCCAGAGTCTTGTTGCATAACCACCAGCCATTATCACTGCTTTCATATAGTCTATTGGAGATCAAAACCGAGATAAAAATTTTAAAGCTACATTTTTGAAACAATTAAATAATACAATAAATTATATTAATTCTTAATAATAATATAGTTGTATAGAGGGTTCGCTATAGTGAATCCTTGTATTGTGGTTATAATGTCAAGTATGTATCCCTTACATATATGATTTGAATATATATATTAAGTATTAATCAAAGTCAACTCTAACAATCCCTCCATTTAAGACTTCATCTTCAGTAACGTTAACAGTCTTAACAATATTGCCTGCTCTTATAAAATAAGGAGTAATTGGCTTTACATCATAGCTCGTATCTTGCGAATATGGGACTACAAACTCGTAAGTTCCGTTTTTGACATCTGATACCAATACGTATTCAAATGTCCTGTTCTGATTCGTCTTTATCGTTACGTTTAATCTAACTTCATCAACACCCTCTGGAACTCTGCCAGTTATCTTTGCACCCTTAACTCTCTCAAATATCTTAACGTATCCAGTTGGCATAAGAGTTGATAGTGGAATTCCGATTTTGCTCTCATACAACTTCTTGTATACGTATTTTATCAAAACCTCCTGTGCCCAAATTGACGGCGAAACACCGTATAAAGCCCTGTAATAAGCATTTTGAGCTGCAATACTAATGACATCGGATTCACTGATGTTTAAGCCTTTTTCCTTAAGTTGTCTTACTATATCAAGCCATCCGTAATCCGGCTTACTTTCGTATATCAACCTGTAATGACTTAAGCCCACACCATCAAGCATGTGGAACTTAGCCTCCATCGTCATGTAATACAGGATACTCGGATTTCTCATAATTATTACAGCATTCGGTGGCAATTCCCACCTGTTCATTGCAAATCCAAGCATGTTGTTCGCAACATAGCTAAACCCGGCGTAATACTTTTCCGCATACGGTAAATCTCCCTCTGACCACGTAGCTATCGCGTAAAACTTTCCAGTAGCCATTTCTAGATCACTTACGACGAATCTAACGTTTAAGGCTTTAGCAGTTATCTCGGCTTCACTTTCGTTAAATGCTGTGAAAAACCACGAAGCTCCGGGGGTTTTGCTATGCCTTCCACCTATACCCTGCTGAAATGGATTAGCTATCGGCATTCTATGCCCAATAGTTTCGATCCAATGTCCGTAATCCCACCAACTTATAACTCCATAGGTTTTAAACGGGTAATCGTAAGGCCTACTCGTGTTTTTAGGTGGCTTATACAATTCGTAGTAGTATTTATCGTATAGTTCACCATCTGGAGTGTTGTTTCTAAGCCAAACGAGTGCGTCATACCACTGCCTATTTGGCCCACCACCCGATTTGCTCTCCATATCTGCAAGTGCAAAAGTCGGATAGAAAACAGCTAAAGCTATTAACAAAGCGATTACAACCCTTGTGTAGCTAAACCCTTTCCTTTTCTTTACGATGTTTTCGATAAAATCGTAGAGCTGTAACTTCGAAAAAAGCGAATCTAATGCAAACGCGCAGTATATCGCCGTGACAGATGCGAAGTAATATGCAAATCTATTCTGACCGCATAGAGCTATAAACATTACAATAGCCCAGACGAATACTGCAAACTCTGCAAGATTTCTGTTCCTGTAAATCCTATAAGCCGAATAAGCTATTGCCGGAATTGCAAAGAAGAAGGCAGTTCCAAAGTTGAATATTGCATTACTAAGTGTAAATTCGCCAGCATGCGTAAAGAAGAATGGATAAACCTCTGCAATCGTTAAAGCTCCACCTCTCGGTCTTACAACACCTATAACCGACATCAAAGCTGAGTAAAAAGTTGGAAAGACGTTTGGCAATGCTATCAATGCAAACAGAGCTAAAACAGCAAAGAAGCTCTGCTTGGAGATTCTAACGAATTTTGCAATTTTTTCGTAATTCTCATCTACTAACCAAAGCAGTAATATCACGGCTGAGAGTGTAAGGAGTATTTCGAGTTGTAGTGGAGTGTAATGAGTTGTAGAAATATATGGAGTATTTATAAATGGTAAATATATTAACGAGGCTACAACAAACGAGTAAGCCGTCAGTAAAAACACTCTCTTTTCAACTCTAAGCCCGAGTAACAGGCTGAGATATATGAAGGTCGTAATTATTAACCCGAATACAAATCCAGGAGCCCATGTGTCTAAATACAGACCGAACGCTAAACCTGTTAGAGTAGCAAATATCAAATTTCTTTTGATATTCGTTTCTTTAATCCATCTATTCAGCGAGAATACGTAAAGAGCTAAAGCTGTAATTATCCAAAAAGCTTCCCATACGTGGTGATCGTTAAAGCCCAACATACTCCTCTGTAAGAACTGCCCTGGAATAATAACCATTAAAACCGTAGCAATTACAGCTGCTCTCTTTCCAAAAACCTCCTTTGTGAGCAGATACACAGGAAATACTATTGCTATCCCTCCAATCACTGGAATAAACGCTGAAATGGCTCTTATCGCTTCAGGAGTTTTTGCACCGTATAGTATTGCAGCAATAGAGCTGAGATAAACCAAGAATGGGCCAAAATGCGTATAAGTTCCATATGGATATTTAGTAAATGGATCAAACCAAATCCTATATGGAAAGTTGTGGATACAGTTTTCTATTAGCCTCTCGTAATACCATGGGTCATTTCCACCTAGCCTTACGGTCCAAGTAAAAACGCTATTCCAGGGATTTATTACCCTGAGGTACAAGCCAATCACTATTGCGATTACGAATGCTAAGACGTGCCAGTATTTCTTTAGCATGCTTAAAGGTAAAAAGCAGAAATTTAAAATTTGTTATGATTTAGCGCAAGTATGCTCTGTCAAATTTTTTATTAGTTAAAGTCTTAAGATAATTTTTGGCAGAGCAAAAACAAAATTTAATCTCAACACATCTTGTTTCATTTTCAATATTTCTACTTAACTAAAAACTGATTTTAATGGGTTTAGCTTTAACTATATTAAATATTTATATCCAGTAAATCAGCAAATATATTTACAATTTATATAAATATTTTAAAAATTAAAAATTATTTATACTGATTTATATATCTAAATTCTTCACATCTTTTGCGTGTTCAATTATAAACCTCTTCCTCTTTTCAACGTCTTCTCCCATTAAAATTCTAAATAGTTCTTCAGCTTTTTTTGCATCTTCAATCGTTACTTGAATCAGAACCCTGTTTTGTGGATTCATAGTCGTTTCCCATAGCTGTTCAGGATTCATCTCACCTAAACCCTTATACCTCTGAACTTCCGCATCTCCAATTCTCTCCAGAATCGATTTGAGTTCTACATCACTGTAAGCGTAGTAGACTTTCTTACCCTTTTTTATCCTGTAAAGTGGGGGTTGAGCTATGTATAGATAACCCTTCTCTATTAGGGGCCTCATATACCTGTAGAAAAAAGTCAGAAGTAGTGTTCTTATGTGTGCTCCATCGATGTCTGCATCAGTCATGATAATAATCCTCTTATATCTAACCCTGTTTATATCGAAATCCTTCCCTATTCCAGCACCTATTGCAGAAGTTATCGCCTTTATCTCTTCGTTCTTTAAAACTCTCGCTAAGCCCGACTTTTCGACGTTTATGATCTTACCCCTTATCGGTAGTATTGCCTGAAATCTCCTATCTCTCGCCTGTTTTGCTGAACCTCCAGCTGATTCACCTTCGACTATGAACAGTTCTCTCTCATCTGGATTCCTTGAGGAACAATCTGCCAACTTCCCCGGCAGAGTTATTGTGAGTTCATCTCTCTTTTTTATCAGCTCCTTAGCCCTTTTTGCCGCCTCTCTAGCCCTTTTTATGAGTAGAAATCTGTTTATGAGCTTCTCGGCAATTGATCTATTTCTTTCAAGCCACTTAAGCATTTCAGAGTAAACTATCGATTCAACAGCGTTTTTTACATCACTGTTCGTCAACTTAGCCTTTGTCTGCCCTTCAAACTGTGGTTCTGGAACTTTAACGCTTACAACAGCTGTTAAACCCTCTTTTATATCTGCGCCACTTATAGGGGTGAACTTCTTAATATTCTTTCTACCGAATTCGTTTATAGCCCTTGTAAGCCCAGCTCTAAAACCTACTAGATGGGTTCCGCCCTCAGATGTGTTTATGTTGTTTGCGAATGTTAAAACGTTTTCTATCTCTGAATCCGTGAACTGAATAGCCACTTCAGCTATTACTCCATTTCGCTCACCGTTGAAGTATATCACGTCATGTAAAACCCTCTTGTTCTTGTTTAAATCTCTCACAAGTCCAACTATTCCATCTCCTGACTGAAAGATTTCTGTTTTTCCAATTCTCTCATCATGCAGTGTTATTTTAAGTCCCTTATTCAAATAAGCCAACTCTTTAAGTCTCTGAGCTACAAGCTCGTACTTGAACTCAGTAGTCTCAAAGATTTCGTCGTCAGGCTTAAACCTTATTTTAGTTCCGGTTTCATCTGACTTCCCAACTACTTTTAATTCTGTGATGGGTTTGCCCCTTTCATACCTCTGATGGTATACCTTACCGTTCCTCTTAACCCAGACTTCAAGCCATTCAGATAAGGCGTTAACGACTGACAATCCAACTCCATGCAATCCACCTGAGACCTTGTAAGCTTTTTTACTAAACTTTCCACCTGCATGTAGCTTTGTCATAACTATTTCTAAAGCAGGCTTACCCAACTCGTGCATTTCAGTGGGAATCCCTCTTCCATTGTCTTCTACGCTTACAGATCCATCTCTATGCAATACCACCTTTATCTCGTTGCAGTATCCAGCTAAAACTTCATCAACACTGTTGTCTATTACTTCCCAGAGCAAGTTGTGCAAGCCTCTGATTCCAACTCCTCCGATGTACATCCCAGGCCTCTTCCTTATAGCTTCGAGATCATCGAGAACTTCGATGTCTTTGGCAGTGTAATCATTCACGAATGGAGATAATTCTCTTCTGATTAATAACTTTAATTAAATTTTCTAAGTAACAATGAATCGTTTAGGGTTTTGTCGTAATCGAATTTTTAATGCGATTTAACGCTGTTAATCAAGATATTTAAATTGCGCATGATATTTAATCTTAACTTATTGTCGACTACAATTGTCAATTGCAATACTTTTTCGAAATTACAGCATTTCTCTGATATTTTTATTTTGAATATAGTATTATTTATTAATATTTATTTGTTAATAATATTAATATTTAATTCTAAAAATAAATAAATAATATATATAATATTATATAACCTAAATATTTAACATATTCGCTATAACAAACATACCACTTGTAAACCTTTTAAAATTTTTGGTTTACCATATTAAGATAAGATTTAAGAAGTTTACCGAATTTTCCTAACACATGAGCAGAGATTTGCTAAAACTTTCATTAGCAACTGCTATGGCTGTAATTACAGCTATTACTGCTCAGATTAAGTTTAATCTCGGCCCAATTCCATACACTATGCAGAACTTTGGAATTGTACTGTCTGGATTGCTGTTGGGAGCTTTTTACGGAGCTTTAGCCCAGGTGATATACCTGTGCATGATTGCAGTTGGTTTACCCGTTGCATCTGGATTTAAAGGTGGAATAGGAGTTCTATTTGGATATACAGCTGGTTACCTCTGGATGTTTCCAGTCTCGGCTTTTATAGTAGGATTGATCAGAAGGGGTATTTGGAAAAATGGGAACAGATATGAAATGTTTCTGATTTGGCTTGGAAGTGTTTTGGCTGTAATCCCATTATACCTTCTCGGATTTTACGTGTTTTACGTGTATGCAACTGGAAGTAAAGCCTTAATGGGTTGGTGTAGTAGGGTTTTGCAGTACTTCGGATTAAACCTAAATCCCTTCTGGACTGTATTCTTCGCAAGTGTTATCGTGTTTATTCCACAAGACTTCTTTGTAGATCACGTACTTGCTGTAATAACGTTTGCATACATCCTCAACCTCCTCAAGCAGAGGGGTATTGAGCTATGATAAAACTCAAGAGGGTATCTTACACGTATCCAAATGGAATTAAAGCTTTAAACAATATCGATTTGGAAATAGAACATGGAGAAAAGGTTTTCATAGCTGGAAGAACCGGATGTGGAAAATCAACACTTTTGAGAATTTTTAATGGCTTAATACCATACTTCTACGGGGGAGAGCTTAGCGGTGATATCTCTATATACTCTACAAGAAGTCCAAAAGAACTCGTGAAGAGGGTATACTTCGTTTCTCAACATCCAGATGAACAAATCGTTTGTAGTCATGTAAAACATGAAATCGCGTTTTCACTCTTGCAGAGGGGGTTTAATTGGGGTGATGCAGTTGAAATCGTTCGCGAGGTTTCAAAGTCCTTAGGAATTGAACACCTACTAAGTAGAAGAACTCACGAGCTATCAGATGGTGAAAAGCAGATGGTAGTAATCGCTTGTGCAATTGCAACACCTTCAGATTGCATAGTTTTAGATGAACCCTTTTCACATCTGCATCCACTAATCGCTAGGGATTTCTTGAGATGTTTGCTTAAGGAGGAGAGAACTGTTGTAATGTCAGAGCACAGGACTGAGTTTTTGAAGTATTTTGATAGTGTGTTTTCACTTGGCGAATACAATGAACTCTCTGAAATGGAAAAAGTCGAAGAGAACTTGAAACTCAGAGCTAAGAGAGATGTAGAGAAAAAAGGTGATTTAAAGAATAGAAATGTAGTAGTCAAAGCAGATTCGATAACGTTTAGCTATGGAGACAACGTTTTGTTTGAAGATCTATCGTTTGAACTCTTCAAAGGTGGAGTCTATGCAGTAATTGGATTAAACGGTGCTGGAAAAACTACACTGCTAAAACTGATAGCTGGACTTCTGAAACCGGTAGAGGGAAGAATTAAAGTCAGAGGTAAGGTATCGATGGCTTTTCAATATCCAAACTATCACTTCTCAGAAGATTCAGTCGAAGGGGAAGTAAAAAATTTAGATCTAATAAAGGTATTTGAGTTGAAAAACGTAGCAAAGAGAAATCCACATTCACTAAGCTGTGGAGAGGCAAAGAGGTTGTCGATTGCTAAAGCCTTTAACTGGGGCGACATCGTTTTATTAGATGAGCCAACCGTTGGGCAGGATTATACATTCAGAAGAAAACTGATCAACATCACAAGAAAAAGTGATAAAACGGTAGTAATTGCTACACACGACTTAAAGCTTGCCTCTTTCTGTGATGGAGTGATAGACCTTGATAAGGGAGTTACTTTTAACTGTTAGTGATTCACTTTTAGCGACTTCTGATATCGATGCAAGGATTGCAATAACTTCTGTTGTGTTGATAACTTTAGCTATTTACATATCGAATTTCAATCCGATTGTATCGATTTCTGCTATAGGTATAGCTATACTTGCTTGTAGGAACTTTAAAAAGATTTTAAACGGATTAAAGGCTTCAATTCCATTTATAGCGTTTTTTTCGATTTCAAGTTACTTCTTAAGTGGAGATCTCATATATATTGCAAGGATTAGCTTAGGGATTACAGCATTAGTTTTAATCGGTATAGGAATGCTATACGGAATTCTTCCAGAAGAGATTACTAAAGCCCTTGTATTCTTTAGAATCCCATACCGTTATGCCTTTCTCATTTCACTCGCTTTTAGAATGTTTCAGATTTATGTAAGGGATTTGATACACGTAATCGAAGCTTTAAAGCTGAGTGGTGAGAGTGGATTGATGTATTACAAGAAGTTATTGAAGACTTTTGTATCTATTGCGGTTTTAAGATCTATTGCTATATCAGAAACCCTATACTCAAGGGGATTTGGATTTTGTGATGTTCAAATTGAAATGAATCGTGTTAAGAGGTTTGATTGTGTAATTCTAATTCTTTCAGTAGTAGTTTTGGGTTTGAGTTTTTACATTTGATTTGTCAGTATTATTTAATTATTTAATATTTATAAATCAAATTTTTAGTAATAAAATTTTTTATAAAAATAAAAGATGAATTGTAAATAAATACTTTAAGATGTGCTAACTCTGCTTCTTGGGTTCAAAAGCCTTAGCTGGACACTGATCAGCTGGCATATCCGCTGGAACTACATGACCAAAGCAATCACCTTTAGTTTCATCTATTGGCTTATAATATTTGCAATCCTTACACGTATACTTCTTTTCAGTCATTTTATCACCTCCTTCAACTTCTTAAAAAACTCCTCATCTTCCTGGATCAGAAACATGAGTTCATCCATTTTATCCAACTTTATAAGAGTTAATCCAGCTTCATCCCTTCTCTTCAAAACTATTAACTTGTCACCCGCTTTAATACCTAAATCTCTTCTCGCATCAACTGGAATCGCTATTTGTCCTTTTTCGCTAACTGTAACGATACCGTATACGATTCTCCGTTTTGAACAAATACCCTTCTCGACCATTTGTACCACCACACAATTATGTAAAATATGTAAGATTTTTCTTACTTATTTTGCATTACTAGTATATTTAAAATTTTTGGTAACTTTTG
>CAYWXE010000018.1:0-23761 GCA_964462505.1 uncultured archaeon
CTATCTGAATATTACAACACTAACCGATGGAAAGCTGTATGATATTGTGGATAATAATAAAGAAGAACTTGGTGCCTTAGCGTTCAATCTCGAGAATTCTACAGCGGATTTATCATTACAATATAAAGATACTACTGGTAACTACGAAGCGTCTAATGAAGTAGTATACTTCAGCTCTGGGAAGTTTGGTTATATGTCCTGGTGGTATACAGGTGTTGTATACATCGATACACCAACTTATGATAACTTGCTTGAGAAAAATGAAAAATACGAGATACTGATAAATACGTCTGCTATTAAAGAAGGCAAAAGTTTGAGCACACTTCCTGAGACTAACGACTACCTAACAATTGAACTCAAGCCATCCATTGGTTCACCGCTCATAATCAATAAACAGGTTCCACCAAGCCTGACTATGTTAACATGGGTCTGAGGGAGGTGATGTAAATGATGCCTAAGATATTTAAGGATAAAAAAGGATTCACAGGTCTTGAAGCCGCCATCACACTGATAGCTTTCATAACAGTCGCAGCGGTCTTCAGCTACGTCCTGCTTGGTGCAGGATTCTTCTCAACTCAGAAGGGTCAAGAAGTCGTCCATACAGGTGTCCAGCAAGTGTCTTCGAGCGTGGAAATCGTTGGAAGCATAGTAGGCTATGGTGACACAAGTAACAATGCTATGGAGGGTGTTGTACTCACAATTCAACTTGCTGCAGGTGGAAATCCAATAGATCTCAGTAAAACTGTAATCACAGTAACGAATCCAAAGGATGGTAAAAGTGTTGAGCTCCAATATAACAAATCAACGACAAAATCAGAAGATGCCGCTGATGAAACACACTATGGTGTTTACTGGGTAACTACTGTAAACAGCGAAGGAGCAGACAACTATCTTGAAGAATTTGAGAAAGCTGAGATATACATAGATCTGAAAGATGCTGGATTCACAGGTGACTACGCTCTCAATCCAAACGAAGTCTTCCTAATCGAAATCAAGCCACCAATGGGTGCAACGTATCCAATAGAACTCAAAGTCCCACCAACGATAGATCCGACGATGGTATTACTACAGTAAACATAAAAATTTTTATTTTTAATTTTTTAGGGTGATAAAATGGTTGAATCCCTTGATCAATCTACAATTGATCAAATCGTTGCTGCTGCTGAAGAAGAAACTCCCGAAGGTAAAATAGCAAAATTAGAGAAAGAAATTGAGTTACTTAAGGGTTCGATAAAAAGGTTGCTTATGGATATTAGAGAAACACTAAATAACCTTGAGAATCCGTTTCAAAGCTTACAAAACCTTGCTGAAGTTGTTAGTCCTGCTGCAAAACCTCAGCAGGTTCAGATTTTACCTCCCCCTCCCGCTCCCCCCGAATCCGTAAAAAATGAAGAGGAGGTGGTGGAAGAAGATAGGGAAAAGAAAGAAGAGTTAGAGGAAGTAGATAAGAATGTTTCCCCTTCTTCTATTTTTAAAGAGGATAAAAGTCGTGAAATTGTTGAGAAAGATAAGGAGGTGATGGAAAAAGAATGGATAAAATTTAAGGAGGAAATGGGTTTACTTACAAAAATAGATCTAGCAACACTACTAAACTTGATGGAATGGGTAAGCAATATGCTCAAAAAGTACGATCAAGAAACGTTAAAGAAACTCATGGATATATTTGAATACGTAGGTTACATAAATCCCAAAACTAAAGATTTCATAATCAAAGTCATAGAAGTCTCAAGTGCAGTAGATGGTAGTAATTTGGAGGAAGTGATACTTGATTTGTATAGGCTGCATAAAATCATAAATCCGAACGATACAAGTATGGATTCTAAAATACTATTATTAATACTTAACAGAAGACTCGGGAGTGGTAATTTAAACTGGTGAAGTATGTCAAAAGAAGTAATAACCACAGCACTCCTCGTAATTGCTACTGTAGTAGCTGTAACAGTCTTTACGGCGTCTATGTTGCCATCTGTTAGAGATCTTTTAAATGCTTACAGTTCTTTAACTAATAAGCTTAGTGACAGAGTAAAAACGGATATAAAAATAATATTCATAAAAGTAAATGATACAGAGTTAACGTTTTGGGTAAAAAACATTGGAACAAATAGGATTCCTTTGCCAATGTTAAATCTCAGCGATGTATTTGTTGTTTCTAATAATGTATCGTACCATTTTACACTTTCAGATTCCAGTATCTCATATGTAATTGAAAACAACGATGGTGATAACTATTGGGAAAGTGGTGAAACATTGAGGATTACAATTAATTTATCCTTAAGCTCAGATGATTATTTACTTATATTTGTGCTCTACAATGGTGTTAAAACGAGTGACGTGTTCTCAAAGTGATAGGATATGGGATTTGATAGTATTGTAGCATCTATACTTACACTGGCTCTAATAGTCGCTGTAATATACGTGTTCGTGTCTGGTAGCCTTTCACTGATAGATTTAAGTATATCTGAATATAAAAAAGAAGCTCACAAATTCATTGAAATTCTAAATACAAAAATAAATATAACAAATATAGTATATGATAATACAATAAATGAAGTAATTGCTGATATTGAAAATATTGGTGAAACGAGATTTAGTGATTTCTCCTATTTCGATGTATTTCTTTATGGGAATGCTAGTGGATATACTGGAACATATTATCCATCTATTGCAGAAGTAGACACATACCTTACAAATGAAATAACGAATCCTGGAATATTTGATCCGTATGAGGTTGCACGATTTGAGATATCACTTAACAATAGTTTACCAAATGGAACTTACGTTCTAGTCATTTGTGCCCCTAACGGTGTTTGTTGTAGTGGTAAGTTTGTAGTTGGGGGGTGATTTAGTTGGGAGTGAATATAGAGGATATTGAGGAGGAACAGAAAAAGAATATACTTTCAAGTGGAAATTCTGAAATAGATAAAAGGTTAGGTGGAGGAATACCACTGGGTTCTCTTACTTTAATAGAGGGTGAAAACGATACTGGAAAGAGTGTTCTATGTCAGCAGTTTACATATGGTGGACTAATGCAGGGACATAGAATAGCATATTACACAACTGAAAATACTATAAAAAGCCTATTAGCTCAAATGAAATCTCTGAGCTTAGACGTATCTGATTTTTACGCATGGGGATATCTGAGGATATTCCCAATACATTTAGAAGGCATTGACTGGAGTGCTGAGCAGATGAAAAAGATACTACAATTATTATCTAATCATATAGGATCTATAAAGGAAAACGTAGCTATAATAGATTCACTAACTATGTTTACGACGTATTCTACGGAAGACGACGTACTTGAATTCTTAACAAGACTTAAAAACTTATGTGATAAAGGAAAAACTATACTCATAACACTACATCAACATGCATTTAAAGAAGATACACTTGTAAGGATACGTTCAGCATGTGACTGTCATCTATTCTTAAGAAAGGAACAAGTCGGAGAGAGGTATGTCTGTGTTCTTGAGGTTTCAAAGGTTAGAGGAGCAAAGAAGACTACGGGAAATATTGTAAGCTTTGAAGTACATCCGGGATTCGGGTTAAAAATGATACCAATACAATCTGCCCAGACGTAAACTTTAAATTTTTTAACAGGATAAGATACAATGATAGTTATTAGTGTAAGTATTATAATGGTGATGATACCATGGCTGCAGTGATTACACAGATTGCACAAAATCAAAAAGATGGAAATCTAAAACAGGGGATAGTTGCCAATTTCCCATTTAAACCAAGAAAGCTTGAAGAAGAACACAATCACATCAATTTTAAGAGTTGTGGAATATATAGACTACTACCAAAAAATATGAAAAGAGAAGTCGAAAAAAATCTACATTTACTCGAGTATCTTCATATAATTCCACTTGATAAAATAGGAATACCGAAATTCTGTCCAAAACTTGATAGAAAAAAGCATGGAGATTTAGAAAATCCGAATCTTATATATCCAGCAGATGAGCAGATATATATTCATATTTATCCAGACAAGAACGACGTTCGAAATTATTACATTCCTATAGAGCCTACATTACTCACAGGTGTTGATGATTTATTGAGAAAGGTGGAAATAAAATTAGTAGATTATTTAGCTGATGTAGAATTTGATTCTCAAGACGATGAAGAAAAGAAGAGAATACTTAAAGAGGCACTAAAAGAGGTATGTGAAATAGTAGATGGAAGAGAAATTGACGAGGAGATAAAAGAGAGATATAATAACAATAATGGAAATGGCAAAAAGCCAAAACTCAGCTTTCTTACAAAATTATTTTTATTTAATAAGAAAAATGGAAATGGTAAGATATACGTTACTAGGCAACAGTACAAGGCATTAGAATATGCTTTAATAAGAGATAAAGTTGGATTGGGAATTCTTGAACCTTATATTAGAGATAAGTACATTGAGGATATTTCATGCAGTGGTTTAGGGCCTATATTCATAGAACACAAGATTTTCAAAGGTTTGAAGAGTGTAATTGAGTTTAGAAATGAGGAGGCTTTGAACAAATTTATAATCAAACTTGCAGAAAGAATTGGTAAGCCTGTAACCTATAAAGATCCAATTGTGGATGCAACACTTCCAGATGGTTCAAGAATAAACATAGTCTACGGTAACGATATCAGTAAGAATGGTTCTAATTTCACAATCAGAAAGTTTAACGAAACACCATTTAGCGTTTTACAGCTAATAGAATTTGGATCCTTAGATTATATGATCGCTGGATATTTGTGGTTACTAATTTCAGAGGGAATGAGTGGGTTTATATGTGGTGAAACAGCAAGCGGTAAGACTACATTACTGAATGCTATAACGACATTTATACGACCAGAGGCAAAGGTAGTTTCTATTGAAGATACACCTGAGCTTCAAGTTCCGCATAAGAATTGGACAAGAGAAGTTACAAGGGGAAGTACAAGAGGCGGTAATTTAGGTGAGGGAAGTGGTTCTGAAGTTACAATGTTCGATTTGTTGAAGGCTGCTCTGAGACAAAGACCAAACTACATACTGGTTGGTGAGATTAGAGGTGTCGAAGGAAATATAGCCTTTCAGGCTATGCAGACTGGACATCCTGTAATGGCTACATTTCATGCAGCTACCGTTGAAAAACTCATACAAAGACTTACAGCTCCCCCGATAAGTGTCCCAAAGACGTTTATAGATAACTTAAATTTTGTAGTCATCCAGAGTGCTGTTAGACGACCAGATGGGAAATTGGTTAGGAGAGTTTTGAGTGTTAATGAAATAGTAGGATATAATCCACAAAAAGGTGGTGTATCTTTCATAGAAGTGTTCTCATGGGATCCCGTAACGGATACACATGTCTTCACAGGATTTGGTAGTTCATATCTACTTGAATACAAAATCGCTACTCGTCTTGGTATACCTCCAAATAAAAAGAAGCTCATATACCAAGAGGTTGAAAAGAGGGCAAAGATCCTTAAGAAATTACATGAACAAGGTATAACAGACTTTTATGAATTATTCAGAGCTATTGCAAAGATTCAGAAGAGTGGTCTACTTAAAATAAAGGTTTGAGGTGTGTTTAATGGAAGTGGCAGAAGTAACAAAGGTAAAAACTATAAAAATGCCATTAAAATTTAAATTTAGCATATTCAATAAAATTATTAATAAAATTAAAATTTTAAAAGAAGAATTATATATGGATAATGATCTTTTATTTATATTAACGTATATGGCTTCACTCTCCACTGCTCAACTAAGTAGAGATAAGATATTTGAAATGGCTGCAAGTAAAGAGGAATACGCTCCAAGTAAATATTTTAAAAAAGTTATAAATCTAACAAAGAATTGGCACTACGACTATGCAACAGCATGTGAACTCGTCGCTGAAAAGGTTAAACATGATAGAGTAAAGAGATTGTTTAACCGATTAGCAAACGCTATAACTGCAGGAGAACCAGATAGGGAAGTTCTTGAAAATGAGTGGAAGGTTTTCAAAACTGTAAGAAAAGATGAGTATTTAAGAAGCCTTGAAAGTTTGAGAAAGTGGACTGATGCGTATGTATCAATACTTGTTTCTGCTTCTTTGATTTCTATAGTGATCTTACTTTCAGTTATGATTTACAAGAGTGGAGATCCAGTTTTAGTGTTATCTATGTCAGCATTATCTAGTTTGCTTTTCTCTTTATTTGGTATATTCATGCTATTTAAATCAGCCCCAAAAGATGTAAAAACACATAACTTGAGTATTAAATCTAAAGAGCAAAGACTTATATCCAGACTTTCACTGCCACTTCTACCAATTGCTGTCATTAGTTTAATCGTATTAACGGTCATACCTACTATACTTAATCTGGATTTTGAATACGGGGATATGGATTTAAAAGGATTGGGATTTGTAGTTTGTGGTATAGTTTTACTTCCGTTAGGTATACTTGGTAGAAGGGATTATATAAAAATCAGTAAAAGAGATGAGGCGTTCACGGGATTTATTAGAAGTTTAGGAGCAATAATATCTGGTGCTGGAGTTTCGATAGCAGAGGCTCTGAGTAGGATAGACCAAAAGAACTTGGGTGAACTGAAGGATTTAGCTATGCAATTATATAGAAGGCTATCCTTTGGTCTTGACCCTAAACTCTGTTGGGAGAGATTTATTGGTGAAAGTGGGAGTTACTTGATCCATAAACTCACAAATATATTTATAGATGCCGCAGATATGGGTGGAGATACTGACATAATAGGAGAAATCGTAAGTTCATCGAATCTCGAAATGGTTCTTTTAAGATTAAAGAGAGAACTAATATCAAATGGTTTTGTAAATTTAGTAATACCCCTTCATGCTGCAATGGTTGGATTGCTTATCTTTATTGTTAAGATCCTTTCAAAATTCATGACATTGATATCAACGATGTTTGCAACTCAAATGGCTGGTATAGGTAGTGCAACAGATATACTTGGCAGATTATCCAGTGTAAGTGGTCTAAATATGGGAATCTTTGGTAGTATCCCTTCTGAATTATTAAATATATACTTACTAGCAGTTGTGTTAATTTTAACATTTACAAATACTCTTGCATCTAAAGTGGTTAAGGGTGGTGCTAATTACTTGTTATATTATTACGGTAGTATTTTCTCGATAACTTCTGGAGTTCTAATGGTATTACTTCCTAAGATCATAAACTGGGCATTTTCAATACCGACACTTATTGGGGGTGGTTGAAATGAGATTTAGATATATAACTACTATGTTGTGTGTAATTTTGTTGTGTGGATGTGTTGGAGATAAGTTTAGTGGCATAGGAAATATACTATATAACAGTAATGTTAGCATTCCTAAGAAAATTATTAGTGATATCTATAATAAATTGCACAATAATACGAAAAAGAATAAGTTTGAATTAGGAGAAGCTATAAGACTAAAAATTGGAGAATCAGTAGAGTATAAGGGAATAAATGTGACTGTTGAAAACGCTGTATTTTCAGAGGATTTAAGAGAATTTAAAACATTTAAACCTCTTGATAAGTATTTTGGAGTAGCCAATAACGACTTTGACTACTTAGTAATAGATGTAAAGATACGAAATACAGGTAATAAGTCGGCTTATACTACTGCCCATGACTTCATAGTAATAGACTCGAAAGGTAACATATACAGCTACAGCACATTAACTCATGCATTTGAAGACGCTTTACAGCTTAAAAGGTTAAAAAATGGGGAAAGCTCAAGTGGAAAGATCGTATTTGCTGTGCCAAAAACCGAAAATGAATTTAGAATTTGTTATTGTTTTGAATCTTTAGCAGATTTCAAATCTGTGTTTACGTTCTTTAGAAATAAATGGGCTGTGTGGGTCGTGAGGAGGTGATAAAATGGATCAGCTGAGTATTTTTAGTTTGGCCTTTACAGCTTTTGCAGGTGGTGTAGTAGGTGTAGCGTTAAGCAAAATCAAACATAAAATTAGATTTACAAAACTAAAAAAACGAAAAGAGAAAATTGAAGAAAAAATGGAAGAGATTGATAAGAAATTAGAAGAAGTTGCAGCATCGGGCATAGAAAGAAAAGAAGAAGAAAAAGATAATAAGGAAGAAATAAGAGTTGAAAGAATTGAAAGCTTGAGTGAAATAGAAGATGCGTTAAAATCAAAAGCTGAAGAAGTTAAGATTAATGAAGATTTACTAGAGGGAATAGATATTTATAGTAATATTAAAAAAGAAGATGAAACTAACGAGAATGAAGCTGAAAAACTACCAGATATTCCACAGCTATCTGATATGATAGAAGATGAAAGTGGTAACGAAAGTGAAAATGTAGTTGATGTTAGTCTTAGAGATCTTAAAAATGAAGAAGAGAATAACAGTGAGGAAGAATTAGATTTTGACGAAAAAGACGATCTTTTAGCATCATTAGAAAAGGAAATTACTGCTGAAGAGAAGGAAGAGATAGATTTACTTAGAGATTTGAAAGGTCAAAAATTTGATATAAATGAGCTTCAAGAGGAGATGACAGTATTATTACAGAAACTAAAAAATCTGAGAAAAAATAGAAAATAAAGTTTAAACTAAATAATTTTAATTAAATCCTCTATAATAAAATATTAAAAATATTAATTTTTAATTAAATTTTAAATAACCCTGACATCTGCTTTCGGCTCTCTCCTCTTAAAAACGAAATCCTTAGCAGCAACTACTACAGGACATTGTGGTAGACATCTTTTCGATATATACCTCCTACAGAAGCTTATATTTGTGCAGTCAACGACTTTGAAATCTCTATTAAGAATATCTACGACTACTAAAGCTCTGATGTTTTTGAGCGAAATCGATAGCTTAACGACTTCAGCGATAAGCTCCATAAATATCAATACTCTTTTACTATATTAAACATTTCTTCTACTTTTGAAATTTCTACTTGAATTACTTTAAGCGAAACTTTAAAATACTAATTATACTTATAATGATTATAACGAGGTGATGAGCTTGAACGCTTTAAACGAGAGGAAGAAATTGTTAAAGGTGTTATCACGAAATGGAGTTAGCTCAATACTTCTATGCTTAGACAAGAGTCCAAAGAGATTTTCTCAACTGATGTTTGATGCAAGACTAAATCCGGGAGTTTTAAACAGACATCTCAAATCCCTGATGCAGCTGAACATAGTTGAGAAGGTTTCAGATGAATACGTGTTGACTGAAAGCGGAAGAAAATTGGTTAAGATATTAAAACAGCTCTTAAACATTGATTACCAAACACCGTAAATCTCTCTACCGCATTTGTAGCATCTACCGTTTACAACTCTGTTCTCCAAAACTCTGTAAGAGTAACGCTTTATTAGTAATTCTCCGCAATTTGGACAATACGTGTTCTCGTATCTATGCCCTGGAACGTTACCGATGTAGACGAAACTAACTCCTTCCCTCTTTGCCATTTCAACAGCCTTTTCAAGTATCTCTATCTTAGTTGGAGGGTTGTTAAATAAGTACGCTGGAAAATACCTTGTAAAATGCAAAGGTACTTCACTTCCAACGTACTTCAAGTGGTTTTCAATCACGTCTCTTATAGTGTCTTCACTGTCGTTTACATCCGTTACAATTAAATTTATCATTTCCAAATGAATCCCAAGATCTACAGCTTTCTTTGCAGTTCTCCAAACGAATTCAGCTTTACCCTTGCAGTACCTCTCATAGGTTTCCTCATCACCCTTTATGTCTATGTTTATAGCGTCTAACCCGGCTTGTCTCAGCATCTTTAAAGCAATTGGAGTCATGTATCCGTTTGAAACCATTGTGTTCATCAAACCCTTTTCCCTCGCAATTCTAAATGCATCGAGTAGGAATTCAAATAGAAGTGTTGGTTCGTTGAAGCTCGCACAGAGACTGATGTCTCCATATCTCAAAGCGGTATTGACCAAATCCTCCGGTTTTATCAGTATTTTCTTTTTTACAGGTGGAGGAGACTTTGAGAGATGCCAGTTCTGACACCACGGGCAATCCAAGTTGCACGAATAAGTTGAAAACGTTAAGCTCGTGCTCCCGGGTTTGAAGTGATAAAAGGGTTTTATCTCAATAGGTCTGCTTTCGACTGCACTTATGTTCCCATAAGTTAAAGTTATTAGCTTCCCTCTTTTGTTCATTCTCGCATTACAAAATCCCAGTTCACCTTCGCTTAGCTTGCAAAACCTCCAGCAGAGCTGGCAAACTACTTTACCCCTAACCCTTCTGTAAAGCTTAGCCTCCATTGTCTTTAATACTATCACGTTTTTGATAACGTTGTCGAGCGATTTAATAGTAATAGAGCTAACTGTTCTCATGCACGAATTGCATAAACTTAGAAGAGTAGTTGAAATCGATAAGATCTTGAAGGATGTTGGTGAGATAGTAGAGAGAGTCAGAAGAGAAGGAGACAAGGCATTGATAGAGTTAACTGAGAGGTTTGACGGCGTAAAAATCAAAAGGCTTAGAGTTAGAAAGAGTGAAATCGATGAGGCATACGATTTAGTAGACGACGATTTAATCGATGCAATAGAGGTTGCAAGGGAAAACATAGAGAGATTTCATTCGATTACGTCAGTTGAAAAGGAGATAAAAGTTGATTTTGGCGATTGCATACTTGGAAAGGTTTACGTCCCAATTGAAAGGGTTGGAGCATATATACCTGGAGGTAAGGCTTGTTATCCATCAACGGCTTTAATGATTGGAGTTCCCGCAAAGATAGCTGGAGTTGATAGACTCATAGCTTGCACACCTCCAAACAGGGAGGGAAGTGTAAATCCCGTAACCCTTGTCGCATGTGACATAGCTGGCTTTGATGAGGTATACAAAGTTGGAGGTGCCCAAGCGATTGCCGCAATGGCTTATGGAACTGAAAGTATTCCAAAAGTGGATAAAATAGTTGGGCCAGGAAATATCTATGTAACGGCTGCAAAGCTATTAGTGCAGAGAGATGTTGCGATAGACATGCCAGCTGGCCCATCAGAGGTTATGGTTATTGCAGATGAAACCGCAAATGCTGAATTCGTGGCTTACGACTGCATAGCTCAGCTTGAGCATGATCCAATGGCTGTAGCTGTAGTCTTAACGACGTCTAAGGATTTAGCTGATAGAGTTACCGAAATTGTGAAGAGTGAGATCGAAGCTAAAAACTTTAAAGTAGTAGTTGTTAAGAGTTTGGAAGAGGCTATTGAAATCGCAAACGACTTCGCTCCAGAGCATTTGGTTTTAAACTTCAAGAATGCAGAGAACTACATAAACAAAGTAAAGCATGCGGGAAGTGTATTCATCGGTAATTACTCAGCTGTTGCAGCTGGGGATTACGCAAGTGGAACGAATCACGTTTTACCAACTTCTGGTTATGCAAGGATTTACAGTGGATTGAGTGTTGAAACCTTCTTAAAGCATTTCACATATCAAATACTAAGCGAAGAAACTATTAAAAGGATTGGTAAAGCTATAATAAGACTTGCTGAAGCCGAAGGATTGAAATACCACGCAGAGAGTATAAGAAGGAGATTTATAGTGTGAAAGATTTGAGAAACTTGCCTTTAGAGAACTTTCCCCATTTTTAGATAAATAATATTACTATTAAAATATTTATCTACGACATAAACAAATTCCACTATCCTTATTACCAATCATTCAAGCACTTCTTCGTAAAACCTCTTTAACATCTTTTTGTTTGTGACTATCTCTTTTTCCTTTAAAACCTCTCTCTCCAATTTCTTTAGAGCTGTATGTAATGCGTATTCGATTCCCCAACTCTCTCCAGTTACCATGAAGTTTCCTCTCTCGCTCGAAAGCTTTAACCTTACGTGGATAAGTGGAAGCCCTCTGAAAACCTCTTTATGTCTCTTCACGTATACAAACATGTAAGACTCACCTAAAAACTCTGAGAACTTTCTCATAAACCTCTCTATGTCGTTTAGAATTCTGTCTCTGTCTATTTTGTCTATTGTCACATCCTTCGTTATTATCTGAACTCCTACTTCTTTCTTCTCGGCTTTTTTCAAGTAGTATTCAAGTATATCCTTTTTTATAACGATTCCATCTGGAAATCCATCTCTTGTAACTACTACACTTGAAATCCCTCTTTCTATCATGAGATCTATCACTTCTGCTACACTTCTATTTCGATCTACTGTTACAACTGGAGAGCTCATGATACTTTCTACCATTATCGAAAGGGTTTTCTCCTTCTCTCCACTCTCCTCTCCAAACCTTGCCCTCTTTCTCGGTGAGATTACTCTGTCAATTATATCCTTACCAGTCAGAATTCCAATTACCCTGTTCTTTTCATCCACTACCACAACTCTGTCAACGTCGTGATTCCTCATAGTCGACAAAGCCTTTGCAATCGTGTCAAATCTCTTGACAGTTATGACTTCTGGATTCATAACATCCCTAACCCTCACATTCCTGAATTCAGGTTTAATAATCTGTAGAAAATCGTTTATTTCAATTATACCATATTTTCTTCCATCTCTTACGATTACAAATGGTGTGGAATCTTCAACAAATCTCCTAGCAACCTTTATTGGATCTAATTCATTTACGGGAATAACTCCCGTTTTTATTACAAATGTCTTAACTTTTGTTTCATGTGGATTCTTCAAAACACTACCCCTTATTACGTCTCTTTCCCTAATAACACCAATTATTTTTCCCTCTTCCTCAACAAGTATTGCAGAACCCTTTTCAACCATCGGAAATATCTTTGAAATCGTTTCTTCAGCGTTTATCACTTCGTAATCGTATTTTATCAACCCTCTTAACTCCAAGTTATCACCTCTTTTTAAACTCTGTTGGAGAGTTATATCAAATCTCTGGTCTCAGAAATAAGACTCCATCGTAATCGAGCATTAAACCTTGGAGAAGTGGTTCTGCATCCTCGTCAACTATCAGTTCCACATCTTTCACATCATCACGTCTCTCTAAAACTTCGATTTTTATCTTTATCGAGCAGTCGAAGTATAGACTTAGTCTTAGCTTGCTTATACCTTCCCTTCTCAAATAATCTAAAGCCCTTTTGCTAACTCTCACAGTTAATAGTATTTCTTTTTCTTTAAGAAGTTTTTAGATTTCGATGGTTTAACTATTAATTTAAAATATAATATACTTTAATGAATATAGTACATATATTTTAAATTAGTATTAATAATTTTACGATGTAACATTTTGTTACCATTATTATATAAAATTTCCAAAGATTCTTCCAGCAATCTTCTATTTCAATTGTCTGCTTTATTTGTATCGGTCGATTGACTTGATCGAGCCGTAAAATTATTTGCGAATTTGGATTAACCGAAAGATTTTTCTCTACACTCTTCATCTTAATCTCCGATTTTGTTTTCCCATTTTTATCCTTTATTCCTAACATCACATCTTAATTTTAGTTTTAATCTGCCTAACACAAATTCTTGCATTATCTCTTATAGTCTTCCTTAGGTCTCTCATCGATACTATTTGAATCGCTCAAACTAAAGAAAATTCGTTAGAAACTTTACAAGGTAATTATTCTCACAACCCTTAATCAATTAGTTTGAAAGAATATATAATATTAATATAAAAATTATTAATGTTGACATCATAGCTTTATAACGCTACTTTCTTTTTTACAATTCTTTTAGGCTATCTTTCTGAATTATAGCTTACTAATTTTAATAATTTTAAGAGATACTCTTGTTAATTGAGCGAACTAACATCTAAGCTAAGAATCTTCCTGTTAAGCTGAATATTATTATATTATCATAAAATAATATAATTAATTAAAAATGATGCAATTATATTCAGGACTATGAAGAGTAAAAAAATCGATAGATAAAAGTTGTATCTGCTAAGGGCATCGCTTGAGGCAATCATGAACTTTTCACCCATGACGTTTACTGTGACGGTGTTTTCCGAATAGTAACATTCGCAATTATTCAGTTCAATACGTTTACAGGAGTCGATTAAATCTTTCATAGCAATCCAATCCCTTTCATCTGAACCAGCTGGTTTATATGCAATTTTAGCTCTGATCCCAGTCTTCGAGTGATTATCCGTTGAGGTGACGATAGCCTTAAATCCGAGTTTATAAAAGTTTTCTTCTATATATTTTCTAAAATTTATCAATACGTTGTTTGAATCGATTGAGATTAGAGCATATCTCTCTCCCGAAAAGTCTAACAGTAGCGCGGCGATGTATCCACATATACTATCTGTTTCTACGTGTTTCTTAACGAATCCACATCTCAACTCGCATTCATTCGTTTTTAAATCTTTAACACCTTCCAATAACTCCTTAATCTCGTTGACGTCGCTGTCATCCATATAAAATTCTCTTTTGTATGCATTATGACAATCCACAACGAAATCTTCGCATTCTAACAAGAAATCGTCTATTCTCTCCTTTCCACTCACAAATACAAGCTTTACACGATCAAACGGAAAGCATATGACCTCAAAGCGTTCTCCACTGATCTCAAACGGTTTCATAGGCTTAACGAATATACCGTTACATCTAACAGCTGAAACTATTTTTTTCAAATCCGAATGAGATACTGGATTCCTCGAATGAGTCGTTGGAGAGTGTAGATAAATGGTGTTTTTGGCTTTCGTCAACTCTTCAATCATTTTTGCTCCCCCCACGTTTCTAAAGGGGCCTGGATGAAAATCAGTGGAGATTAACTTTACGCAACCAATCCTTAAACATCTAACCCTTCCAGTAAACTTCTCAGATACATTCAAGAGGTATCTCTCAAGGTATTCAGGGTTTGAGGTAAGCCATAGGAGTACGAATGCTCTAAGAAAATCTCTAATACTTAAAACTCCTGTTTTCCTATCTAAAAGCATTAGAAATAATATAAGGGATATACAAGCTATGGGTAGCTGAACAGCTGCGAAGAAGTCCACTGTCAAGAATACTACAGCTGTGTACAACAGCACATAGAGTAACCCGGATTCTGAGCAGAAGTATAAAACAAGTGCGTATAGAAATTCTATGCATGCATAGACCCTAAAGAAAGCCAATACGACTGATATTGTAGACAACATCAGTGCAAAGAAGAGAATTCTTTTAGCATCGAACCTGAGCTTGAGAACGTGTACGGCAATTGCCAATGAAATCAAAAAAACTGCAAAGTAGATCAAATAGATTTTATTAATTGATGTGAATACAATTGAAAACGCAATCGATAAGAGAATTAGGATTTTTAAAGGGGGGATTGAAAACAGTTTTAGGTATAACCTCTCTGGATTCATGTCAGTTTGCGTGATAGGATGGGTTATTAAAACGTTTTGAAAACACCAAAAAGTCTTTAAAAATTATGTAGACATTTGAATTGGTGAGATAATGAAATCAGACATTCCAGTAAAAGAAGTGATGACAAGAGAGGTTTGTACCGTTAGAAAAGATGAATCTGTTCTCTCTTTGGCGAGAAAAATGATAGAGTTCGGCGTTGGAAGCGCGGTTGTAATTGAGAACGGAAGACCTATTGGAATCGTAACCGAGAAGGATTTGATTTCTAAAATAGTTGCAAGGGATAAGATTCCGTCTAGGGTTTTGATAAAAGACGTTATGACATCTCCAGTAATAACGATTAAACCAAACACAAGCTTAAGAGAAGCAGCAGATATAATGATAAAGAAGGGTATTCGCAGATTACCGGTAGTAGACGATTCTGGAGAGCTTGTAGGTATTATAACGGATAATGATATATTAAGCGTCTCCCTCGATTTGGGTGAATTTGCCGCTTTATTAACAGAAGATGCGATAGGTTTTCCAGCTCAGGAGGAGGAGATATACTCTGGGATTTGTGATAAGTGTGGAAGGTATTCCGATAACCTTACAGAAGTTGATGGATTAAGGCTTTGCGAGGATTGTCTCGAATCTGAGAGGTGAAGTCTTTGAAACACTTAAAGGTTATGGAGATTGCAACAAGAGACGTCTTTAGTTTACCTCAGACTTCAACCATAATGAATGCATTAAAATCGATGCTAAACAGAAACTTCAGAAGAGTTCCGATAACAGATGCCGGAACGAGAAGATTACAGGGGATAATATCTGCAACAGATCTGATAAACTTCTTCGGTGGTGGTGAAAAGCATAAACTCGTTGAAGAGAGACACAACGGAAATTTAACCTCAGCTGTAAACGATGAGATAAGAGAAATAATGGAGAGGGATGTCGTAGTTGTGAACGAAGACGATTCGATTGAAGATGCCGTAGAGTTGATGTTCGAGAAGAGAGTTGGGGGTTGTCCAATTGTAAACAGGGATGGTATACTGGTTGGAATCGTTACCGAAAGGGATTTAGTTGAGTATCTGAGTAGGAGTAGAGAAGTCGATGGATACGTCTCGGATTACATGACGAGAGGAGTTGTAACTGTAAACCCGAATGAAAGTATAAGAGATGTGATGAAAAAGATGATAAAGAAGAAGCTTAGAAGGCTTCCGATTATAAACGAGGGGATTCTCTTGGGTATGGTTACAGTTAGAGAGCTCCTGAAATACTTTGGAAGGGATGCCTTTAAAAAGCTGATAACTGGTGATATAAAAGAGGTCATAGATACACCTGTCTCAACTCTAATCGAGTTCTTTAGGGAGCCTCTAACAGTTTCACCCGATGTAATGATATCTCAAGTGGTTTCAGCTATGATTGAAAGGGGTTATGGCTCAGCCTTAATCGTTGAAGACGATAGACTCGTAGGAATTATAACCGAAAGGGATATCGTGAAGTTTCTCTACAGCGTATAATGATATCGCTTGGAATCGATCCAGGAACGAGTTCTTACGATTTAGTTGCGATTGAAAATGGTAGAGTTGTTTATCACTCAAACCTATCGTCAATTGAAGTAAAAAAGAACCCAAAGGTTTTATTAGATGAAATAAAAAAATGCGATGCGGATGTAATAGCTGGATTATCGGGATACGGTTTACCAGTGAAGAAGTTCTCAAAGTTAAACGATAGGGATATCTTTTTGATGACCTTAAACCTCGAAGAGGAGTTTGCAATCGGGTTAAGAAGGGTTATAGAGTTAGTGAGATCGGAAGACTTAAACGCGTATACAATTCCGGGAATCATACATCTGAAAACGATTCCAGATTGGAGAAAGATTAACAGAATAGATATGGGAACTGCTGATAAACTCTGCTCAGTAGCTTTGGCGTTGTATCAGCTTTCTAAGGAGAAACCGATAGAGGATATAAACTTCGTATTGGCTGAGATCGGGTTTGGTTTTACATCCTTTATAGCCGTTAAAAACGGCAAAGTTGTAGATGCAATTGGCGGAACTTCTGGATTTCCTGGGTATAGCTCTATAGGTGCGTTAGATGCTGAGTTAGCATATCTAATAGGATCTTTTCCAAAGAAGTTCATATACAGCGGAGGAATTAAGAGTTTTGTCGAAGATAAGGGATTAAAAGAGAGAGAAATCGAAATACTTGCAGAGTTCACACTTAAAGGTTTAAAGGCAGTTGAGGTTAGCTTAAGAAAGTCTGATCTATGCATACTCTCGGGAAGATTTGCAGAGGAGTTAAGGGATTACGTATCGGATTACTACAGGAGGACAGTTATATTGAAGGGCTTTGGCGTTGGAAAGCAATCTGCACAGGGGGCAGCTTTGATTGCAAACGGAATAGCTTGTGGAGAATTTAAGCGAATAGTTGAGCACCTCGAAATCTTAAACGCAAGCGGAACTGTATTCGACTACATAACGAGTGATGTAAAGAAGTATTTAAGAGATTCCAACCTTCTTTAAGGCTTGTTCAACTGCCTTCAAAATGCTGTCTCTGGGCTTCATTGTTACAACTGGGATATCTACCATCCTCTCAACTAAGCCACTTAAAATCGGGGCACATACTATAGCTTTTGCACCATCCTTCTCAGCTCTTACAGCTGAGACTATTGCATCTTCGAGCGTAACGACTGGATATGGCTTCACAACCTCATCGAATTTGAAATCCTCTAAGACGTATCTCGAAGCTATTAAAGCTATAAAATTCTTCTTTGCTTCTAAAGTTTTAAAAACCTTTACAAGCGTTTCGTAACTCGGTTTTTTGCCCTTGAGAACCTTGTAAAGTGTAGAGTATGGAATCCCAGCTTTTTTAGAGAATTCAATTGGACTTATCCCTCTGCTTTCGAGATATCTCCTTAAGACTTTACCAAACTCCTCTCCAGATGCAATAGCCCTTGCGAAGGCTACAAGACTCATATTTCTAATTTGAAAATTTTAGATATAAATATTTCTAAAATGGTAATTCAATGTTCGAATTAGAAATAGTTAATAGTTCTCATAGATTCCTTAGGTTATGAAGAGATTTGCAGTCGTGGTACTCCTAATCGTTTTATCGACTTGCTTAAGTAAGCAATTTGAGATCATTCAACTATCGCCGAGAGATATGGTTGAACAGCTAAAGCTTAAACAGATAGATGCATTTGTCGCATGGGAACCGTTTGCGAGTGAAGCTGTGGTAAAGGGATATGGGAAGATACTGGCTACTTCAGCGGATATATGGAAAAACCATCCTTGTTGCGTTGTAGCGGCTAAGAGGCATTTAAGCGATGATGTTTTGATAGCTTTTGTATGGGCACACATCAAAGCAACTGAATTCATAAAAAACGAATCTAACAGGGATGAAGTTGTTAGATACGCTGTTGAGTTCACGGGAAGAGATGAAGAAGTCGTAAGGATGGCTTTGAAGAATATAAAATTCGTAGATTTCCCAGACTTAAACGAATTTAAGAGGTATTACGAGGAGTTAAGGAGGTATGGATATTTAACAAAGAATTTAACCGAGTTGGGATATAAGAGTGAAGAAGAATTCTTCAGGGATTTCATATATGAAAAGCCGTATAAATTCGTTAAATTTAAATTGAGTGAAAACAGTAGCTGGATGCCAAAGAAAGTAAACGTTAGGTTAAGAGTTGGATACCTTTCAGCAGATCTGCATCAACTCGCTTTTTACATTGCTATGAAAAAGGGATACTTTAGCAAAGTAGGGATTGAAGTAATTCCAAAAGTCTTTGAGAACGGTGTTTTCGAAATGGATGGATTTAGAGCAGATGAGATAGACATAGGGTATTTGGGTAGTGCTCCAGTTACCCTCAAGAGGATAAACGAAAACATAGATGTGAGGATTGTTGCTGGAGTAAACAATGAGGGTTCAGCGATTGTTGTTCGATCGGATTTAAACGTGAGTAACGTTAAAGATTTGGTCGGTAAAAGAATTGCTATACCCGGCTATGGAACTGTTCAGGATTTCTTGCTTAGAATGGCTATTTCAAAAAACGTTACAATCACTTAGATTGAAACCTATCTCGATGAACTTAAAGAGAATTGCTCTGCTAGTAACTCCACCACTTGTATACGTAACACTTGTGGCGTTATCGATTGAGCTGTTAGACTATTACATCGTTGGCTTTTTAGTCGCATACTTCGTTCCTCCGGCTGGAAAGGAGAGTCTAATACCATTGATGACAGCTTTTCTGAGGTTTAAAGGTTTTGATGGATTTACAGCTGTTTTCGTTCCAGTTACACTCATAACAGCAACAGATGCTATTACAGCGTTCTTCGTTATATGGAACTTCGATCTGATACTCATGATTCCAAAGATTGGAGGTGTCTTGAAGTCTGTTGAGATAAAGGCGAGGGGTATAATATCGAAGCACAACTTGGCTAAGAAGACGTATCTTGGAATATTCGTATTCGTCTTCATACCGTTTCAAGGAACTGGAAGTACTACTGCGAGCGTTATAGGGAGGTTATTGGGTTTAGAAAAGGTTAAACTCTTTACGACGATTGTAATCGCATCTCTCCTCAGCTCGCTGTTCATGGCTACCGTTTCAAATTACATTATAGGTTATCGATAAGATATTATCTCAATAAGTGAACGAATCCATATGATTGGAAGGAAATACTTGGTTGAAATTTCAAAAGATTTTAAGAATGAAGCGTTAAGGGGAAAGGTATTTATGGGGGAATTAACCGAAATAGGTATTTACGACGGAGTTCTATGTTTGGGTTTTAGGGGAGTTGAGGGGTTAGAGGGGGAGGTTTATCTAAGGATAACAGACATAGTTAGAATGATTGAAGCGAAACACTTCGAATGAAGGTATGTGTACTCTATTCAGGTGGAAAGGATTCGAATTTAGCGTTGCTAAAAGCTTATGATAAATTCGATGTTGAATGCCTCGTTACGTTAAGCCCAAGATCTGAGGAGAGTAGTCTATTTCACTATCCAAATACCGAACTCGTAAGACTTCAGGCGAAATCACTTGAAATACCACTTATTATAGAGAAATGCTTGGATGATGAGAGTAGTAGCTTGAACGCTCTGTACAAAGCTTTAAAGCTTGCAAAGGATCTGTATGAAATTAGGGGAGTTGTAACGGGTGCAATAAAATCGACGTATCAAGCTACGAGGTTTCAAAGGATTTGCGATGATTTGGATCTTTGGTGTTTCAATCCACTTTGGCTTAGGGATGAAGTTTTACTTTTGAGAGAGGCTTTGGGCAATGGATTTGAAGTAATCTTTACGAGAATCGCTGGATACCCGTTAAAGAAGTCTATGCTCGGTAAGAGGTTGTCTGAGGAAGTTATTAGTGTTTTTGAGGAGATTAGAAACTACATGAATCCATCTGGTGAGGGAGGAGAGTACGAAACGCTCGTCTTAGACATGCCACTGTTTACAAGGAAAATCGAGATATTGGAGTACGACGTAATTGGAGAGGATTACGATGCTACGTTAATTGTGAAGAAAGCTAGACTCGTTGAAAAATGATACTGGTAATTTCTACTTGTAGATATATACTGAGCGAAGAGGAATTCGTTAGACCCATTGTAGAAATAGTTAAAAGATTTGGATTCGATTGCAGAGTTAAAAAGTATTACGAAAAAATAGATTTTGAGAGGTATTCTGGAGTTGTGATATGTGGAACTGCATTACGGGATTTCGACTACATGAACTACATAGACAGATTTAGGAATTTAATCGATTACAGTGGTAAAGTACTTGGGATTTGTGCGGGTTATCAAATACTTGCAAGGATTTATTCTAACAGCTTGGAGGAGATTAAAAAGATAGGTGTCTACGACGTTAAAGTTGTTAAAGACAACCCGCTGATTAGAAAGGAGAGGATTAGAGCATACTTCTTGCACAGCTATGCGTTGAGGAGAGTAAACGAGAAACTAGAAGTTCTGGCTTTACAAGACGATGAGGTGTGTATTTTTAGGGTTAAAAATAGGGATTTCTATGGAGTTTCGTTTAATCCAGAGGTTCTCAATGAAGAAATTTTGATAAACTTTCTTTATTTATAAATATTATTCATAAAGTTTTATAAATATATAAAATAGTAGTTATCCTACATTAAATTTTATTTTTTCTTTTTAAATTAAATTTTAATATAATATTTTAAAATTTAATTGCTTTACATTGTCACTCTACCTAAATAGTGAATAACGTTTTTTAACATATGAACTACTCTAACCATGGATCTAGAGGATATAAGAGTTGCAGTTATAAGAATAGAGGGAACAAATTGTGAAGATGAAACAGTTGAAGCGTTTAGAAGTCTTGGAGTTTTTTGTGAAACAGTTCATCTAAAACAGTTTTACAGCGATATGATTAGAATTGAAGATCAGAGAAGCATATTTGATTACAATTGCTTAGTGTTTCCTGGTGGTTTTTCAGCCGGAGATTACGTGAGAGCTGGAGCGATATTCTCAGCGAGAATTAAGAGTATTCTACAGAAAGATTTAGAAGAATTTATAAAAATGAGATATCCAATTTTAGGTATTTGCAATGGTTTTCAGATTTTAGTTGAGTTAGGAGCTTTGCCGGGATTCGATGAAGACAAACCGATATCTGATAAGCCTGAAATGGCGTTAAGCGTTAACGATTCAAATAGATTCGAATGCAGGAGAACACTGCTAAAGAAGGAAAGCTCTAAATGCATATTCACGAAAGATCTTGAGAAGGATGTAGTGATGTTTCCAGTAGCTCATGCTGAAGGAAAGGTAACTTTTCCGAGGGGAAAAGAGGAGGAATACTTAGAGAAGTTAATAGAGAACGAACAGATAGTTTTTAGATACGTCGATGACAAGGGGAATTACGCCGGCTATCCGTGGAATCCGAATGGCAGTTATTACAACATAGCCGGGATTTGTAACGTAACTTACAACGTATTCGGCTTAATGCCACATCCGGAGAGGGCATTCTTTGGGTACCAGTGCGATAGATTGGATAAAGAATTCGGAGACGGTTATTACGTGTTCAAAAGCGTAATCGATTACTTGATAAAACTAAAATAATAAAAAAAGATTACTTAAACTTTGGGATTATTTCTTTACCTATTAACTGAATTGACTTCTTCTTATCTGGCCCGATCGGACTTCCAGCTACTACCTGTGTTACTCCAACTTTGGCGAGCTCGTTTATCCTTTCGACTACGTCATCTGGTGTTCCACTAATTGAGAAGCAGTCTATCATTTCATCCGTTACAGATTTAGCTACTCCTGGCCAATCTCCTTGAGTGAAAGCTCTGTTTAGAGCTTCTCTAACCTTGTTTACGTCTTCATCCTTGATTTCATGCCTCTGTAAAACCGTTTCAGGACTTCCAGCTACTATGAATGCAACTACAATCCTTGCAGCGTTTCTTGCATTATCTCTATTCTTGTCTACACTCATTGCGGCATATGCAACTGTATCAAATTGTTCTCTGCTCTTTCCAGCCTTAGACAAGCCCTCATCTATGCTCTTCTTAGCCTCTTCGAAATCCTTTGGATGTGATGCGTTTATGAGTACACCATCTCCCAATTCAGCCGCTAATCTGAGCATCTTTGGCCCTTGAGCACCTATGTATATTGGAATCGGAGTAGTCTTAAATCCAAGCCTAGCACCGTTTATCTTGAAAACCTCTCCATCGTATTTAACAGATTTTCCAGCATGTAGCTGTCTTATTATCTCTACAGCTTCCCTTATCCTCTTTAGCGGTTTCTCCCATGCAAGTCCAATTCTTTCAAATGTAACTTTATCTCCAGCACCGATTCCAAGAACAGCTCTACCTCCACTTATCTCGTTTATTGTAGCTATTGCTGAAGCCGTCAAAGCCGGATGGATATGGTATGGGTTCGTAACTCCTGGCCCGAGTTTTATCGTCTTAGTTTTCATGGCCAAAACCGTTAGAATTGCGTACACGTTTCTGTTGTTGTAGTGGTCTGTTATCCAAGTGAAATCAAAACCACTGTCTTCAGCAAGTTTAACGTAGTATTCAAGCTCGTAGTATCTGATATCTGGGACAAATTCGATTCCAAACTTCATAACATCACCAACGTTAGTTAACATTAAAAATAGATAATACTTTCGATAATCACCAAAAGTTTGATAAGCATTGAGTAATACAAATCCTTAAGCGGGGGTTGCCGAGCCAGGCCAAAGGCGGGGGACTCAAGATCCCCTCCCGTAGGGGTTCGTGGGTTCGAATCCCACCCCCCGCATGATTTCAGAATTTCATTAAGCTTTTCTTCTAAAAAATAGAGCTAATATCAATTCTCAATTCTTTAGCTTTCTGTAATATATTTTTATCATCTCTTTCTCTTCCTTTATCTTTGAACAAATTTGTTGAACCTCTTTGGAGGAGTGTAAGATCAAACTTTACCATTAATTCTTTTCTGTAACTTGTATTTTTTGTTACTCTTATCCCAGCTCAATGTCCAGCCTTGTTGAATGTATTCTAAAATCTTATCTTCTGTCCATTCCATCATTGTTAGTTAACTTAAGAGTTAAAAAGTATAATGTAGAGAGAGGGTATACTCCCTACAAGTTGCTTGATTT
>CAYWXE010000019.1:0-23504 GCA_964462505.1 uncultured archaeon
CATGGCTCTACGTTTACAGTCAGGAAAATACGCAAAGAGCCGATAACTCCTGTTTCCTTAATTAGCTGGAACACTTTCTCTGCTGAAGAGATGGCTCTGATATGGCTAAGTTTAGAGAGCAACAGCAGTATATTATTTGCCGGTGGAACCGCAGGAGGAAAAACGACTGCAATGAATGCAGCAGCACTGTTTATTCCACCGAATGCAAAGATAATTTCAATTGAAGATACAAGAGAGATTATACTCCCGCATAAGAACTGGATTCCAAGTGTTGCTAAAAAAGACATGTTCTCCCTTCTAAAGACAGCATTGAGGCACAGGCCTGACTATATCATAGTTGGAGAGGTTAGGGGAAAGGAAGTAATCGTGATGTTTCAGGCAATGTCTTTAGGTCACACAGCTTTATCAACGATCCATGGTGGATCAGCTAAAGCCGTCATTGGCAGGATAACTAGCCCGCCTCTTTCAGTCCCTGAATCAATGCTGCATCACCTCGACCTCATAGTTTTCGTGGGGAGATATCAGAGAGATAAGAAGATTATCAGGCGCTGTGCCGGCATATGGGAGTTGGATGAGAAAATTGAGCTGAATCCGGTGTTTGAGTGGGATCCTAGTAAAGATATTCACATCAAAAGGAATCCAAAAGCAATTCTGGAGAAAATAGCATGGAGAAGGGGTTGGAGCAAGAGGAATGTCGAAAAGGAGATCGAGAGAAGAACTGAATTGTTACAGTATCTTACAGAGAACGGGATTACGAGCCTAAAACCATTCAGCGATATCATTTCCAGATATTACAACTCTCCAGACGCTGTTTTATCAAATTTGGTGAGAATATGAAGCTGCTTAGTGATAATTCTGCCTTCAGCACTGTTATGGGATTTGCAATGCTGTTAGTTATACTTACAGCAGCCTACGCATACTTTCAGATCGAATATATTCCTGAAATTTGCTCATCGCACGAAACAAAGCACTTCAGCGAGGTTATAGACGAGCTTGTAGAGCTTTCAGCGAAGGTAAAAGACAGCATTACGAACGATGAGCCCAGCAGCGTATCAATAAAGCTTGGCGGCTATTATCCAGACATCCCATTCTTCTCAACACCCCCTGGCTTCACAGGCATGCTCAGAAGCTACGATGCTGAGGTTAGAATACAGAACGCTGTTGGCGTCGAAGGCGAAGTTGCGCAGGTGTGGGATGGAAGTGAAGTTGCGTGGACCGGGCAATCTCTAAAGTACACTCCGAATTACATCTTCTCCAGTGGACACGAGGCAGTTTGGGAGTACGGGATTGTTGCCGTTGGCAAGCTAAACTACGTTCCCGTTGATGGTAAGATCATAGAAGGTAAAACAATATTCATTCCATTACTAAGGGCAAACATTTCAGACAGCTCAAATGCTCACAAGGAGTATACCTTGTCGGTTTATAGTGGTGGCGGGAAGGGAATTCTGATAAGGGACAACGGCAACCCGATTAAAATCATCCTAAAAACTTCTCTGCCAAGAAGCTTCTGGGAGAATCACTGGAGCGAGGTTATAGACCAATCTTATGTCTCAAACGTTGCATACAACAATGGAGCGGTTGAAATTACATTGAGGACGGGTACAACTTACAGACTGATCGCTGGAGTTGTTGAAGTTGAAGAATCATCTGGTAGGGCTGTGCAACATTACTTATACAGGCTGTCTCCGAGCAATCAGACTGTTCCAGCAACTCTCACCGTTGAAGTTAGGGATAAGTTCAACAACCCCGTTCCAGATGTAGATGTAACATTCAGAAGCTCTTCTGTAACATTTTCTGACGGTGTTCACACTGGAAACACTCTTACCGTTAAATCAGACTACAGAGGAATCGCCTCAGTTGTTGCCTTGGATTTGTCAGGAAGTTCTGGCATAGCTGTTGCATCGATAACGCGTGAGGATGGTACTCCCTTTGAGATAGCTTTTACACTCTGGAAGGGGTGATACAATGATTAAGACGCTGATTCCGGGATACATTCCTAGAGATTATATTACCGCTAATGAGCACAGGTTCGCTGCTGCTGGAATAGAAAATCCAAAGAGGTTCTCGAAAAAAGTAGGGCTAACAGTTGATGCCGTTTCAATCATCTCGCTTTTAGTTGTTTTCCTGTACTCCCAGAGCATCCTTCTCTTACTACTACTTCCAATCGCTGTACTGGCAGGCAGTGTACTTAGGAAGAATGTGATTTCTGCAGTACTTACAATGAGAATTTCATCAAGAAAAGAGAAAGTGAATGCCTACTTGCATCAGGTCATAGTTTCCATGCTCGGTTATGCTAAGGCTGGCTTAACTCTTCCAGAGATCATTAAGGAGATTGCGGTAATGGGGCTGGATGAACTCTCCGACATCTTTGCAAAAATTCATTACGCAACAGTTTACGGTGGAAAAACACTTAAAGCTGCGATGCTCGATGCTGCAGCTAAATCACCTTCCAAAGAGCTTGCCGAACTGTTAAGGGGAATAATATCGGTTGTTGAGGCTGGAGGAGATTTAGCAAGATTCTTTGAGGACAGGCTTGAGGCGTATGAAGTTGAAAGAAAGATGTGGTTTACAAGCTACATCTCAAAGCTTAGACTTGTTTCCGAGGCTTATCTTACTCTCGCCGTAGTTGGACCAATTTTCATGATAGTTGTGGAGTCCTGCAGGCTTATAATGGGCAAAGGCTCAATTCAAACCCTTAAAACCATAGTCTACGTTCTAATTCCAGTGGGAATTGTAGTTCTAATCATACTCCTTCACGCATCAAGTCCAGAGAAGTTTGTTAGGAGAAAGGGGATGAGCTTAACAGTCCTTCCCTTGCTCGGGGGATTTGTCGGAGCAGCAGCTGGATTCAAAAATCCAGAGCTGTTTGGAATTGCTGGAGCAATAGTTGGTTCAATTGTAGCAACATTATTCCTTTACAGACTAACTTCGGAAGAAGACAAAGTATCTAAAGCTTTGCCAGTTTTCCTGAACAGAGTTGTTGCGCTCATGGAAGCTGAGAAGGACTTCACAACAGCTTTTAGAATTGCAGCAAGGGATGAGCCGAATCCGCTAGGGAATTACGTAAGAACATTTGCAGAGATGGTAAACTTGGGTGTTCCAAGGCACAAAGCCTTTCTATGGCTGCAAAATGCAACGGCAGTTCCAGATCTGAAGATGATCGCCCACGTTTTAGGAAGCATTGTAAACGTTAGCGGGAAGGTTAGAGAGACTATGCTCGCTTTACTGGGAGAGATAAACAGAATCGTTGCCTTCAGGAAGGAGAGGGTTTCGGTGACGAGAATGCACATCTTGGTTATGATCATGGCGTTTCTTGTATATTTGGGAATTTCCACAGCTATTTCAACGATGCTTTTTACACAGATCAGCAAGTTATCTGTTTCTGGTTCAGTAGGAATATTCTCGCCTAATACGGCAATACTGGGACAGATTAAGACAATAATGAGGCATGCCGGCTACATTATAGCTGCTGCAACAGCTGCTGGCATTGGGGCTGCAAAAGGTGATATGAGAAGGAGCATACCCTATCTGGCCGGACTGCTTTCGATTGCTTTTGCAGTAGGAACTACGTTCCTTAGTTAATATGAACACGACAAAATCGCTACAAATTCTGTTAAGTTTTCTTGTAATTCTTGTAATCAATCCAGCCTTAGCCGATCTTCCAAGAACTTATCAGTCGGATGATGTCGATGTTAACGGAACAACTAACTCTACGGACATAAACGAGATCGCAAAGTACACTGATATAATTTTTCTCAAGTATCCTTCAGCTGTTTCAGAGCAGAATAGAAGATTCATAAGCTTGTTTCCATCGACGAGTGATTACGAGTGTGTTGTGCCAGAGGGAACTTCTACCAAAAGTAAAGGGGTGATTAGAGATGCATACATAAAGTTAATTCCCATTAGGGGGTTGGTCAGAACTCCATCTGGAAAATATTACGCTGATGACGAAGTTATAGTCGGCTACGTTGCCGATTATCGTATTGTATTGCCGCCAGACGATGATGAAGGAGATGTCAGGTACTATTATTCTCTCGAAGGTACGAGCATTACTGTTTCGGTTGATGGCAGAACTGGGAACGGTAAAAAGGATGTTCTGACTCTGAAACCTTCTGGAGACGTAAGAGCTGTTGCTGTCATTACAGCAGTCGTAAACGTGAGAAAGGAGGTAGATGTTGAGGTTACTGTGAATGGTACAACGTACATCGAGACATACGTTTACACCTATACCGAGAAATATATTCTGAGTGTTGAGGATGTTATTTCAGTAGTACCGCATAGGCAGAGTGTAAAAGTTTACGAGCTTAGAGATGAGAATGGGACAAGAGAATACTGGGTTTTGCTGCATTCTGGTGTGTTGGAGGTAAGGTCAAACGATACTATAGTAGTTGGTGGTTTAAGTTCTTTCATAACTTATAGGTCAATAAAGAATGCTGTAAAGATTGGGGAAGGATTTAAGACGCAGATTTCTCTTTCTGAACCTGCTTATGAGATCATAGTTTTGCCATCTTACGAGCTCTATTCGCATGCAGCAGTGTTGGACAAGGATAGTGTTAAAGCTGACGTGAAGCTTGATAAAAATATCAAGCTCAGTAATCTTTACGAAATCAAGGCTATTAGGATTGGGTTTAATAAGAATATTGAAGTTGTTGACTTTTTTGGCAAGAAACTGCCTCAGAAGAGGTATGTAAAGTATTATCTCAAGCCTAACATGAGCATTCGCATTGAGAAGACTGAGAAAAGCTACAAGGTTTGGATGAATATCTCTGCCAATAGCACGCCTTATAATGGCCCAGTTTACCTATCTGTTGGATCACGATTCCTTACACTGAATGCTACGAATGGAGTGATCTATTTCGAGACTGAGAGAGGATACAAGAAAGTAGGTTATTCAATCCCGTCAACCTTACCAGATAAGTGGTTTAAAGGTGGCAAAATAGTATTCTTCAAGAGTATGTCCAGTAGTTTTACGTTAGGTAAACCAGATCCACTACTAGTTTCAATTTATAAGATTGCTTTCTGGATAATTGCGATATTGCCGTTTATATTGCTCTATCTCCTTGCAAAGTGGTTGTTAAGTGATGATGGGGGAGAAGACATTATTTAAAGCAGTCTATTAATAGCTTCTGAAATGCTCCACACTTCTATTAGGCCAGCTTTCTTGATCTCGTCAAAGTCTCTATCGTTCGTTATTAGAATTGCATTAGTTTTTAGGCAGGTTGCAGCATGAATTACGTCAGCGATCTCCTCTTCCGGAAAATAAGGCTTGCATCTTTCAATTTCACTCTTTGAAGGGTTGAATACGTTAACTCTGATCTTCAAGAATTCAAGAAATTCCTCAGCGTTCAGTTCCTTCGCGTACTTCTCATACTCCGCAATGAGAACGTCGTCAGCTACAATCTCAAAATCAGGGTTTGTTAATAAGTATAAAATCAGATCTGTTGTTTTTGTCCATCCCTTTTTAACTCCTGCTATGAAAACGTTCGTATCAATCAGAAATCTTTTTTGCAACTCTATTACCTTCCCTCTCTATCTCTTTTTCAAGTTTACCAAGATCTACACTCTTAGCTTTCTTGATTAGATCTTCCAACATTTTTCTAACATCTACTCTCTTCAGAATGACTGCATCTTTGTCTATGTCCGTAACTAGGAACTCCTCTCCTGGTTTTATGTTTAATTTCTCTCTTATTTCCTTAGGCAGCAAAATTCTTCCCTTCTCGTCGATTTTTGTTAGAGGCATGTTCCCACATTTCCCACTTAGTTTAAGAGATTATAAATTTTGCGAGGTTCCCCAACGGTTCATCAAAAAGCCAAGGACAATCGCAAACGATACGATAACGAATGGCAACAGATCTAGGTATCTAACTGCAAGCGTATAGACAAGAAATGCAGCCAAGAGTGTGAAGAAGGCAATTGGATACCTCCAGAAGATGTAACATACCATTGCCAATGCTATGGAACCCATATAGAACCCGCCAAGGCTCCAGACATAGTAGAAAATCAGACCGTGAACGGCTCCAGCGATTATTCCATCGAAAACCCCGGCCCCACCAACAGAGCCAGCACTTAGTCCATATCTTGCCTCACCCCACGCAAGCTTGATCACATCACAGCCAATCACGCTTCCAAGCACTGCAAATGCAAATATTGTTGGATATCTTTCCAGCTCGAAGAAGCCGGCAACGCCAGCTCCGAATAATGCTGATAGAGCTGCGATGACAAACGGGTCCATCGAAATTCCCCTTTCCTTCTCGTAGCGGGATGCTATAAGCACAACTGGTATGGCCAGCAGAAAGTACGCTATGAACAGGAACTGTATCTCCGGTCTGAAAAATATCCTGTCAGCTACGGAAAGCAGAATGACAACTGGAACTATCAGCCCCCCAGCGTTAACGAAGTAAGCTCCCATATCTCTTATCTTAATCACATATTTGACGTTGCAGCATTCTCTCTTAAGGCTGCGGATTCTCCTTCCTGGAATTTCGAGGATCAAATAGTTTCTTTTGCTCAGGAGCATCGTAACTGCCCAAACAACCAATCCAGCGCCGAAGCATCCCAATACTAACCCAAGTGCTATTGGGCTGACTATGACGTAAAGGATCTTGTTTACCCTTTGGATGTAATCATGCCAGACATGGAGATACCATGTAATCAGATAAAGCCAGAGAAGAAAGTTTATCCAAGATACATCGAGAGGAATCGTGAGTGAGGACAAATACGTTACAGCTGGGTTAATAGCAGCTCCAGCATACTCAAACATATCAGCAATAGGTTCTGCAAGCGGTCTGAGCACTACTAGCGCCTTTCCAGCATACCAGAGCACGATATAAACAGAATAAGCTGCCCAAGATATAATATCCAGGGCATCCATAAGAATCCCTTACCCCCAGCTAATCCTCTCTTTCACGTAAGGGTCAAGCTTTCCAATCCACCTAATCTTCATCTCAATCTTGTCTATGTAGCTGGATATCAGCTTAAACACTTCCATCACAGCTACAACTCCAAAGATTGAAGCAATTAAACCACCCAATCCGATCTCACTAGCAAGGTAAGATGCGTATAGAAGAATTCCAAACGTAAATAGGGCTGCAATGTTGTATGCAAGCTTTAGCCAAAGGAACTTTCCCTGCAAGTTCACATCTACATCAGCTTCTTTAACAACATAACCTATGGCGAGTCCGCAGTAGTATGCTGCCTTATCCATAACCTTTTCTGGATCCCTTTCTGGCTTGATTTTCAGGATCTTCTTTGGCACGGTTTCGTCAGCATCCTTGAACCCTTTCTTTATGAGGTCTGTAGAGATTGGAACTCTATCTAACTCCGGGATCATCTCACTATCTTTGATTAAAGCGTTGACTATCAAGCGCATAGCCTCTCCTGCACGAAACATAGATGCATTTCTCAAATCCTCCCTGCTTCTTCTAACTAAACTTGGATCCTCTGTTCTTTCAGATCCAACTCTATTGCTCCAGACCCAGAGAGATCTCGCTTCAAGCAGAAGATCTACAGCCAATTCCTTTCTGCTGGAATCTATATACCTTATACCCTTCCTAATTGATTCCTTGGGTATTTCATACCTCTCAAAAGCTACTGATGCAGCAGTCTCAGCTATTTCAAAGCAGATATCGGTAAGCTTTGTACGAGCATCCTCGTACATTGCTAATCTCTCCTTTTTTTTTAAACGATCTTCAACACTGCCTCAAGCCCGTAAATGAGCTTGGCTACTTTCTCGTCTAACTCTGCAACTTCTTTCTCGATCTCCTTAAGCTTCTTGACATAAAGTTCGAGTAAAAACGGCAAAGCCTTTGCAAACTCTATTAGCTTCACTCCGCTCAGACTACTAATACCATCAGCTGTTGAAACGCTCACGCGGTTTTTGGCAATTGTAAGGTTGAATCTACCATCGCTTACCGTTATGCTTTGCTCTGGAGCATACGATGCGATGAGTTCTAGTAACTTCTCAATTCTGCTTGCAAGTCTTGAAACGTTGCTGTCAACTGATCCTGCGTAGAGGGTTGCGAGCAGCCTGAACGCTTTCTCGAAGTCCCCCTTCCTTCCTTTTACATCACCCTCTCCTATCATACGGCATCACGTATACTTTAATTGTATACTTTATCAAGTTAAATGTTTACATCTAATAGTATTTAAAGCTTATTGATAACGTACTCTGTTGAGTATACTTTTGTAAGTATACTAAAATTGGTATACTTCTGAAGCTGGAAGAATGTATATGCGCCAGAAGTGCTTAAACTAAGATTGTATTAGCTATTTGCGAATATTTTCATGCTATTCGCGTGTTAGTTGAATTGTCTGGCTATTGCGTCTCACATGAACAATTTAGGATTGCTAGAAACCTTAGCATCTCCGTTATTCTGAGAGAAATTTTGTTTCAGTCTTTTAAAGGCAGATGTCATCTCTTCTTGTGAAAAGGGGAAATTTATCTCTCTTTGCCGTAGGTGTTCTATCTCGTACTATAGTTATCGCACGCATTGGGTTGTGGATATAATCTAACACTCAAAATGAAACTTTCCACCAAAATGGAGCTATCTCTAGCATTTCCACTTAAAACAGAGTGACATTTAGTATTTCTGCATAATACGACGGCTAGTCTACCAACGTTTAGCTGAAACTTAAGAGTATTATAGATGCAACGCTCAAGATATTCGATCAGAGATTGCTGCCCGGTGATTAATTAAAATTCAATCAAGTATAAAGCTTTAGACATTCATCTATCCTTTTTCCAAGTACGTCAAAATAGAGAGTATAAAATTTATCTCAATAACAAATAAATTTGTGTGAAGCGCATCCATGATGCTGATTTTTCGAGCTAATCTTACCAGCCTCAACTACCGCACAAAACTGAACCATTACACTGCTATTTTTAATAATCATTTATCTATAATATGTTAAGATAACCTTTCTAACATCAAGGTAATCCACCATGTATAACAACCCGATCAAAGAAGTTATACTCAACCATAACCTCTTCCATTACGACTTCATCTCTTATTGTAAGCACAATTATCCTTTCCTTGATTAATTTAACTTGGTTTCCAATCCACTTTTTTTAGTGTTTTTGCAACAAACTAACAACTATCAGAATCAAGCCGAGCACATGAGCGAATGAGCAAAGTGGGCATATAGCACGATGATAAATTTCGATAAAAACCAGAGAGCAAATTCCGAAGATCCCAGACACTTGCCAGAGTTTTTTGATCTTAATGTATTTCAGCGTTAGTGGTGTTAAAGCAAACCATAGAAATCCCAGCAACGCCGGATATTCCGAGCAGTATCCAAGACATATTCCCATAAGTTCCAAATAAAATAGGTAGAGGGAATACAGTGCACCAATAGCTGCCAAAACTATGAAGATCTTAGATCTCATTTAATACCTCCTCCAGCTCGTTTTCGATCTCCGCCGACCCTGTTAAAATGGTCGTACCGTTCTTTCCAATTACTACAGCCGTTGGAATAAACATAACCCTATAATTCTCCATTATTTCTTTACACTCCCCACTGCAATCGTTTACGTTGCAGAATACGAATCTAACGTTACTGTATTCTTTTGCCAAATTCTCAATAAGCGGTTTTACTTCTTCACAGTATGGACAAGATGGCGAATAGAAGAAATAGACTGTCGTGACATTTACTGGAATTTCAGCTTCAGATTGTTCATTGCCTAAACATCCTAAAAGAAAACAAACCAACATTGGTATAACAAGAAGGTACTTCACAAATTCTCACGTACGATTACATTTTGCTTGCACAAACTTGTAACCATTGGTCATGACCGATTTGTTATTATAATACCCCTTTATTTATTTAATAAATCAACTCTATTTGGCCCAATATGCTTTTCCAATCCATTCAACTTATTTTAATTTATTCATTTTATTTTATAATTAAATAAATATATGTAAATACAAGTTACAAAAAATATTTGAATCTCATCCAGTCTCCCTACTTAAAGACTTTAACTTTCTAATGGCTTCTTTAATCTTTTGAGACAAATCTTGGTCGAATTGTTCAACAATAATGGGTAGTTTTTCAAGTGGCGGCGGGAAAATTCTATTTTTTAATAGTAAAGCATAGCCAATATAAATTATATATATTGAATATCTAATTTGAGATAAAATCAGATTATACTCAGCAGTACGTAGACATTCTTCATAAGCTTCTTTTACTTCTTCATCTGTTAAATTTTCTGCTTTTTGAGAGAGATATTCCTGTAACTCCTGTAGCTTAACTAATTTTTCCGTTTCCAAATTAATAGCAATAAAATCTCTGATATTGTTAACCATATATGGATCAAGAATTCGTATTCTTCTTTCAATTTCATCTATCGTGTAGATATTAACACTAACCCTCCTTTTAATCTTTGCTTCAAGTTCTTCTCTAATTTTTACGGCATCAAGATCTGGAGGCTCATCTACCACTATTATTAAATCAACATCGCTATCTGATGCAAAAGTACCCCTTGCAAAGGATCCACTAATTATTACATTGAGTTTTCTTAGTTTAGCCCAGTTAGTTAAATAATCTCGGATGTCAGGCCACTCCATATTATGTAATAAAAAATAATAATAATTAAAAATTATTTCTCGAATATTCTATTATGGTATTTGTGACCAGTTGTTTTGTTTAGTTCTATTATGTCCCAGTGATCCCCATGCCAACTAATTCCTAGAATTTCGTTGTCTCCTGCTCTTTTAAGTTCATCCTCCATAAAAGGACCTCTGTAACTCCTGCCCCAAAGCCCATCCTTGTGTGGTGGCGTGTCTTGAGGTGTTAATGGATAACCACTCCCTAAAGGATAATCCCTAAAGTTCGGCGGCGCAATTCTTCTCATCATTCTCGGATCTATACTCACTTTCACCACCACACTTAGCTTTTGTTATTATTTTTTTATTTAACTTAGCCATATCTTTTTCGCTTGTTTTGGTTTTGACTGTTTTGCAAAATTCGCAATTTTCAGCTTTTCATACTTTTGAATATTTTTCTCCAAAAATAACCTAGTTATAGTCAGAAGTTAGATGAAAAAAATAGGTGAGGAGTATGCACCAGCTGGTTGTTAAGCCAAGAATTGTGGAAGCCAATCAATTGGATACATCAGACGAAACTTACTATATGCATCCTAGGACCTGTAACGGTGATTGTGAGAAGTGCAATAATTTCCTGTGTTAGTTAAATAATTTTTAAAAATAAGGTAAAATTTCTCTCAAATCATCAGTTTCAATCACGACATCTGCAAATTTTTTTAGAGGTTCCTGTGCATTTATGGCTATCCTAAAACTCACAAGTTTGAATAGAGGAATGTTAAAAATGTCGTCAGCTACAGCAGCGCAGTTCTCTGGTCTTATCGATGTCCCACTCAGCAATTTCCTGAGAACACTCATCTTACTCCTCACGTTCATGAGCTCGCCAGTAATGTAATTGGTTATTATGCCATTCTCCACTGAGATCTTATTTCCAAAAATATAATCGAAGTTTAAACCTTTGTAATTTGTCAAATCTCTTATTATATTTTCTGGAGTTCCAATACTTATTACTGCTAAAATATAACCCTTGCTTTTGAGAGCTTCAATTGTCTTGTTAACTCCCTTTAGCCATTCAACCTCTTTTGCATAATTTATAATTATATTATATTTATATCCTTTAAAATAGTCGTAAGCTATCTTTAACCCCTTCTCCAGCTCAATTTCTCTAGCCAGCACTTTTTCCTGCAACTTTTTCATTTCTTTGTAGAATCCAAGCTTTTTTGCTAATTCCAAACTTACAGTCGACTTTATCAAAGTTCCGTCAAAATCAAATATGATCATTTTTATGTTTGATTTGCTAGATGCTAAATTCATATTCAAACTTTTTTATCAAATTATTTATCTGTTCGGAGGCATTAACAAATATTGTCCCGGCATAAATTCCGAAAGGATCATCGTATTTCGTTATTCTATGAGAGCAAACTGCGAGATCGTCATCTACGATAATAAGCCTGTCTATACCTAAATGTTCCTCCTCCATGTGCTTTACTTTACCCCCAAGGGCTTGAAAAGCTTCAGCCTCTTCTTTTAAGTCTGGAGTTATGCTTGCAATAACTTTAATTTCAATTCCTTTCTTGAGTGCGTTGACGAGAGCTTTTCTAAATATTTCGTGTTCCTTGTACCATGTTCCTCTTCGAGTTTTTATTCTTATTACCTCCTTGACTTTTCCAGAAAGCAACCAGTAAGTGGTCATGTATATCTCCCAATCCCTCTGACACTCGAATATTATTACTCCCCTATCGATGGTTAGCCCATAGTTTTGGTAGTTTTGAGCATATAACTCTGACATGTACTTTAGTTCGTTGAGATAAGGTTCTATTTCGTCTTTACTTTTGTGGAATCTAATAAAAATATCCGGCGGAATCGGTATATACCTTGATTCTTTAGCTCTAGGCCAAGGTTTCTTGTGTATATCCCAAGTAGAGTGCTTCCAGTCATACACTGTTTGAAATTCAGCAATAGCACCAGCTCTGTATAGATCTTCACCGATTCTATATAATACGTCTGGTCTATGTATTTTTAAGTCTTTAAAATAATATCTCATCTCATTAAAATTTTCTATACCAGCAACAAGTAATAAATAAACTGTAAAATGCTTAATGAGTTTTCCCTTAGCAGATCGGGGCTTATATCCAATATTTTCGAAAATTGTGTTAAATTCTTTCGTAAGTTTATCTATGACTTCACTCATTTTCGGGTCTCTTAAAAGTTCTGCAATCCTGCCGCTCTCCTTTGCGGCCATGGTATCAATTCGATTTTATCATTTATAAGGATTCAGAAGCTAGAAGAATTACAAAATTTTGATTTTTGTCAACTTTATGTAATTCCAATACAAGCGAAATTCAATTTAATGACAAATTTATTCTGAATAGCTGAGTAATTAAAACTATGTTCTGGAAAAACTGGAAACACATCACGAAACTGGATCCAGACAAGGAAATAGGAAGAGAAGAAATTAAAGATGTTTGCGAAAGTGGAACAGATGCAATAATTATCGGCGGAACTCAGAATATAACAAGGGATAAGATTGCTAAACTCGTTAAGATGCTTGAAGGTTTTGACATACCAAAGATCCTCGAACCATCCCATCCAGATGTAATTTACACAAATGGTATAGATTATCTTTTCGTTCCAACGGTTCTGAACTCATCTGAAGTGACTTGGATTATTTATTTACACAAGGAATGGGTTAAAAACTATGATGTTGACTGGGATATGACTTTTCCTGAAGGTTACATAATTTTGAATCCTAACTCGGCCGTTGCTAAGTTAACAAAGGCCATTTGCGATATCGATGTTAAAGACGTCTTAGCCTACGCAAAGTTAGCGGAGAAATATTACAAATTGCCAATAGTTTACTTGGAATACAGTGGAAGATTCGGTGATCCAGAAGTTGTGAGAGCCGTATCTGATGTTTTAAGTGAGGCTACGCTTTTTTATGGAGGAGGAATAAATTCGAGAGAAAAAGCTATGATTATGGCTGAATTCGCTGATGTTATAGTTGTCGGGAATGTGTTATATGAAAAGGGTGTTGATGCGTTGTTAGATACGATACCATGAAGAAATAAAGAAAAATATAGTAATTCTCTTTTTCAATTTAGTGATAGAGAATGTTCGCTGAATATATTGCTAAGGAAATTATTATTGAAAATACATTTATTTTAAAAATAAATGAAATAGATATTATTAGAATAACTATTCTTCATTGAAATAATATATTTATACCAAACCACTCAAGTTGTTAATATCCACAGTTATTTATGACATATCTCACTCTAAGTAATAATATCCTTATAGCTTAAAGTTTACCTAGTTTTGTATCCTCTATGACTTTGGCTGTGTTACTCCTGGTCTCTGTTATTAGCTTGGTTCTTGTATCCTTTTCTTGATTATTTATTTTATTGTTTTTATCTAATTTCACATAATTTAGTTGACTTGGAAATGATTTTGAGAAAAGACAAATTGAAATTTCGTCAATTTTTGTAAGATTCGAAACACATATATATTAAAAATTACTAAAAACTATTATCAGCAGGGGGTGGTATGTTTGAAAGCTGATAAGAGAAAAGTTGAGGATGTTGAAAAGCCACAATTGATTGAGGTAAAATCTATTACTGGATATGTTTGTTGCAATCCTTCCGCCCCAATACCTTACTGAATCCTTCCGATAGATTCTTAAAATAATTCTTAATTTTTTACAACAATAAGGTGATTGCATGGAAGAGAAATTAAATGAAAAAATATTCAATGAAGAAATACCAAATACAAAAAATTTTGTGCTATCAGTATCTCCTTCAATAAGAATAAGAAAGGAGAGAGAGCATTATCTTATTTATGATACAAGAAAGAGGTCTTGTTTCTTGACAAATGAAATTGGTTATAAGATTATTGCTATACTAAAAAGATATAAAAATATTAGCTTTTTAGACTTAATTAAAATACTGAAACTTGAAACTGGAAAGGAATTTGACCTTAACGGTATTTTAAAATTTATAGCTTCGATGATCAATGTAGATATATTAGACTCAAATATAAATCTAACAGATTTGTTTAATACTACTCATACCCCTATACATCAATCCGTTGATTTTCTGGATTTAGAGAGGCCCCTTTCTTGTGCATGGCTAATTACTTACAATTGCAATCTTCAATGTAGGCATTGTTATCTTAACTGTCCTAGAAATGAAAAAGAGTTGGGAACTAGAGAAGCCTATACTGTTATTAAGAAAATTGCAGACTCTAATATATTTGTTTTAGACTTGAGTGGAGGAGAGCCTTTATTTAGGAAAGATTTCGTAGATTTAGTACAGTTTATATCGGACTTTGATATATCTTTAAGGATTGTAACCAATGGAACACTATTAAATGATAATATTATCAATACAATCTCAAAAAATGTAGAAGTTGTGCAAATATCATTAGATGGAGCTTCACCAGAATCACATGAATTCTTAAGAGGAAAAAATACATTTATAAAAACAATAGAATCAATAAAAAAGTTAGTTGAAATTAATATACCTGAAGTAAGAATAAATTGTATATATTATAAGAAAAATTTAAATGAAATTGACAAAATTATAGATCTAGCTTTAAAACTTGGTGTGAATTCTTTAAGGTTCGTCCCACTACAGCCATGGGGTCGAGGAGAAAAACTTAAACATTTAGTTCCTTCCTTTGAGGACAGAGTGTACGTCAATAAGACTGTTTTAAAGTTTGGAAAAGAATTAGACAATGAGATTGAACTATTAGCAGATTTCCCAACATCATCCAGAGGTAAGCCTATAAATTATTTAATAAAGAGTGGATGTATAGCTACATTTAAACTGACGATTTTACCTAACGGGGATGTAATTCCATGTGACATGTTTTCGGGTGATGTAGCTTCTGATTTTATTCTTGGAAACATAATCAAATCAAACTTCGAGGATATCTGGCAGTCTCCTAAAGCAGTCGATTTAAGAAAATATTTCTATATATATAATAGAAAATGGTGTAAGAAGTGCGAGTATCTAGGGTTATGTGGTAGTTATTGTGCCGCAGAGCTGTACTGGAAAAAGAGAAAATTGGAATACACAACATTAGAAGACACAACAAATTGTCGTAAACTTATTAAGCAAATATACTATGAATGAAAGTTAAGATGGACGAAGTAGATTACTGGAATAAAATTGCTTTAAAGTTTAAACATAATCATAAAAATCTTTGTATAGATTTATATTATTATCTTATCAATCTTTACTCCTCCGTTGTAATGCGTATCATAAAAAATACAAAAAACGCGGTTATTACAGACCTAAAAATACTGAAAACCGATCTCTGGGAAGAATATGTTTCTCAACACATTGGAATTGGAAGTGTTTATCGTAATATCAAAAAATTAAACAATGAAATCTTTATTGTTGGTATAGATCTCTCAAGTATTGTATGTTCTTCTTCAAAAAAAGAAGTAGAATATGTAGTAAATGGAGATATAAGATCATTACCTTTTGCAGATAATTCATTTGATTTAATATTAGATTTATCTACTTTGGATCATATCTCAGATGATCAAGTGGAAGCTGTCCTTCAAGAATACAGACGATGTTTAAGGAACAGAGGTCTTATTGTAGTTATTTTTGATTCATACTCTAATTTGATTAAAAAAATTATTAATAATGAAGAATATTATTTTAATTTTGAAAAAGATTTTATAGTAAAAAAATTAAAAAAATTAGGGTTTGTAATAATATTTACTGGTTACCTGATATGGACTTGGCCGGTTTTTAATTTATTATTAAAATTACGGTTTTTAAGGCATTTTGTAATAAGAGTCATTATAAAAATAGAGATTCTACTATTGCCCATATCATTTCTCTTTAAGGCCATCTCTAGGCAATGCTTGATAATAGCATTCATAAACAAATACTAAATCTAAGTTAATAAAATTAAAAAATTAAAAATCATAAGCAAGTTTGAAAAATGTACCATATTGCAAAATTTGCAACTCTTAGATTTTTAATGTATTTTAAAATTTATTTGTATGAATATATTTTTAGACAGTCTATCTGACACTATTCTGTAAAATGCAAGGAAGGTGAGTTTATGAGGGGTTTGATTAAAAATCTTGTTAGCTTTAAAAAATGGAAAGCAAATAGCAACGATGAGAGCCCATATAGAACAAATAGAGCAACCAAGATAAGAGCTATAAAAAGTCTGATCATCGCTCTACTACTGCTTTTAGCTATTCAGCTCGTAGTAGCTGAGCCCCTTATCATAAGTGCAAAAGTCAGACCAGAAAATCCATCAGTCGGTGACACAATCGGGATCTACATAACAATTTTGGGACAGCAGGATGAAAGTGTTCAGGTGTTTACAAAGCTCAAGAACTCGACGTTTAAAGTTGTAGACATTTTAACAAAGGAGAATGTTCCGTATAGTGCAATCAAATCGGATACGATCGATTTCAAAGTTTCGAAAGGTCAGACTGTCGAGATCACGATAATAGGAGAGATGCCTAAGGCGAAGACATTAGCTGTCCTGTTTCCGAACGCTTACCGAGTTGAGGTAAAGGAAATAACACCAAACTCAAGCCCGACTCCAACAAAAGCCCCAGAAAGTAATCCTATACGATCTGACAAGGAAGAATTATGGAAGAAGTACGGAGAACTTTACGCCAAATACGAGAGACTCAAAGATACTATTTCAGAGAGGCTTCAGCTAATTATCGAAGAGAAATTCAGGATCGCAAACAGTAAGTTAGAAGCTGGTCAGCTTGAAGATGCAAAAACAATCCTTAACGAGGTAGAGGGTTTACTAACAGTACCAGAACCTGACAACTGGTCTGCTATTATGGTTGCAGTAATTCTGGTAGCAATTGGTAGTATAGCAATTCTCGTCTGGAAGTACTATCAGCCAAACAAGCAAAGATTGGAAGAGGAGGAGGAAATTCCAGTTCAAACGAATTTCAGGTTGTGGAGGTGAATAAGATGTTTGTGAAAATGGCTTTTAATATAAGACCCGAATTACTCGGTGACGAAGTCTATGAGCCTCCAGAATGGAAGAACATGTGGTTTATGGGCTTCTTTCTACTTGTAGTTGGTGATGAGGCTGTAAATCTTGTCACAACAAAGCTTCCAGCGATACTCAGGAGGTACATCCACCTGATATGCATTTTAGCTGATGATAACGAGGCTTCAGCTGTCTTTGAGAACGTAAAACACTGCTTCCGTTCAGCACTCGTAATTGGCCTAGGCGTAGACGGTTGCGGGAAAAATGCGATGGTTGGCTACGAAATTATTCGTCCAATGTCAAAAGAGATTAGCTTTAAGATAAACAAGTACTTCAATGAGCTCAAATCCAAATACGGAGTAATACCGTCCACTTTTATCCAACTAATCTATGCGGGCGGAACATCCTCTAGTTATGCATTAGCAGTTTCAAAAGACATCAAGCAACTTGTGAGAAGTCTTAACAGCAAAGCTCAGATAATCGACTACGTAAGCTTTTCAAGAGGCGACTATACATCTCAGATTGCGAATTCAATTCTTGTGACGCTTAAACTAATAAACGAAGTAGGAAATAGAAACAGCTTAATTATAAGCTACTTCGACAGGGAACCAACACTTAGAAACCTCAGCGATCTTAACATTCTCAACACGATAATAACTCTTCTGCTCTCAAAGTACAAAGCGGGAATTAACAGGATAGACATAACGGATATTATCGGAAGAGGTGGATATTTCACAACAAACACCGAATACAGATCAGTTACACATTTAACTAAGATAAGGAGCATAGGTGGTGAAGACGTTTTCAATCTTGCTAAAAGAGCTGTTGACTTCGATTCGGGATCGTTGCACTCAAGAGCTATATTCTCGGCACGTGAAGCTGAACTCGTAAGAATTTCAGTAATCTCACCAGTTAAAATTACGGACTTAGAGATATTTGGCAAAAAGTTTGAGTTCGTGGAAAACTTCATGGCAGACGGTTTTCATATACCGATAAAATACATCCCAATCTCCACAACTGCTTTCCTGAAGGGTAATGAGTTTGCCATCAGACAGTTCCTTCGCAATCATAGAAAGATAGTCGATGAAGCAATTCCCGAGCTTGAGGGTTATCTTGGCATGGGATTAATCGATGATGAAGCTTTGGAGAGTTTTATACGGGGGTGAGGGTATGATTACTAACTCTAATTTAATTTTTGCTGTAGTTGCAGCAGGGTTCCTACTAATTGTGTTGATGATGTGGTGGAAAAGAAGGGGAAACCGAAAAGAGAGACTCATTGAATGCCAGGACGACATAAAATGGTGGAGAGAGTTGTAAGAGGTGATACCAATGTCTAAAAAGATTTTAATTTTTATTATTTTGCTGGCAATCACTATACCAATCATAAAAGGTAAAGCTGAGGTTCCGACAAACTTAACGATGTCAGAACTAATATCGTTTGCTAAACAAGTCTGGGCATTCTGGGTTGTTCGAATTAAGAGTGTAATTCCTTCAGTTATGAGTTTAATCCATTAGGAGGTGGTGATATGGGAGCAATACCCTTAATTTTGGAGGTAGATGGAGAGGAGATATACGTTGAGGCAAATCCTAACGAGAGACTTTTTGAAGTCGGTATGAGAGCTGTACCACCAGAAAAGTGGAGAGAATCGATTATCGCCACAACTGCTGGGTTACCAGTTGATCCAAACAAAACAGTTAAAGATATCGTAAGAGAGACGGGTGAAACGAGATTTAGGGTTTTGAGTGAGGGGGATCAGGGGGTAATCCCTGATTTCCCCAATTTTTTATGGAAGGCTGCAGTAAACAGTCCAAAATGGAATGAAAGAGCTAGGGAGGAGATTGTCAGGATTAAAATGCTTAACAATCTGATAAGAAGGAACAATCCCGGATTCGCTTATGTAAACCCAGTATTTTACACGTACAAAGGTTTAAAGATGATTAAAGGATGGGTAAGAGTGGGTAGTTTTGGGTCAGTTGAATTACTCGTATTTTTGCCACACGCATATCCGCTCGTCCACCCTGAAGCCACTCTTCGCGGAAAATTCTTTGACAGATATATGGCATCAAGTTTTCACAAACATGTCTACCCGTTTAATATTAATGGCGAAGAGATAATTGTAATTTGTGGCGATAAAAAGTATCTTCAGAAGTGGACTGGAAAACTAGGAATTGCGCATTACATTTCGGATGTCGTGTTTCCTTGGATCCAGATCGGATGCAAAACTCTAGGAGAGAAACCAACAGCACTCAGAGAAATGTCAGATATTCTAAGAATTTTGAGGGGTGAGTAGATGTTCTTTTTAAACTTTTGTAGAGTTAACTGTGAGTGTGTAGTGATAGGTGAAACCGAGTTGCTAGAGTTCTATGAAGCTGCCGTTAAGGCTGGAGAAAATGAAATAGTCGGGGCACTGATTGGAATTGCTACTGATAAAGAATATCTGATATTAAGCATATTCAAATACAAAAGTGTCTCATCTCGAACAAGTGTAACTTACAACCAGCTTGAAAACTCCTTTCTACCGGCAGGACTCGAAAATTTGGGGACTATCCACACTCATCCTGGGTTTGGAGCATTTCTCTCAGACACGGATATTGAAAATTTGAGGAAATTGAAACTAAACAGAATAGCTGTAGTTATGGATCCTAAGAAATTTAAAATAAAAGCGTTCAATAAAGAAGGTAGGCAGATCAAGCTTAAAGTTGTTGAGGACTACGAAATCCTTTCTAGAGTGAAAGTCAAAGTCTTTTACAAGTATGGAATACCGTTCAGGGTTTACACTCTAGATTCTATAAATTATCATCTTAAAATGATCACAATTAAGAGCCACATCGACTCTAGATACAGCGACTCCCAACTGTTTGGAATCTACGATTTGGATGATAGCGAATCGGTAGTATACTATCGAACGCCAAGGGTAATTTCTCTGAAATACAGAAACAAGGTTCCACTATACTTCTTCATCAAAAATCCGATTACGTATTCTGAATGGTTTAGGAGTGTAGTTGTGAACGGTTTTCTAGACTTCGAGTTTACGAATTTTACTGTAACTAGGAGCGGTAAAAAAGTTAATTTAGATATGAAGGAGGTTGTAAGAGATGGTCTCACAGAATTTTTCCTCTATTGATTCAATTTCCAAAGAATTTTGCAGGCTTGTAGGTCTGAAGGGATGGAGCTACGAAAAGGCGAAAAAGATGAAAGTCGTAATCATCGGCTGTGGCGGTTTAGGTAATCCAATTGCAAGGCTGGTAGCAAGATTGGGTGTTGGTAATCTCGTTCTGATAGATAACGATGTAGTTGAAATTGAAAACTTGAACAGGGATGGATTTGATGTCTACGATGTGGGAAGGAATAAGGCTGAAATTTTAAAGGAGAAGCTTGAAAAGATGTTTAGAGATCACAATTTAAAGGTCGAGGCAATACCTAAAAATGTGCTAGAGATCAATTTAACAAAAATTGTGAAAGATGCTGATTTAGTTATAACTGCTACTGACACTACAAGCTCTAGGATTTATGTTAACGATGTTTGCGTAGAAACTATTACCACAATGGTTGATACAGGATTTACGACTGACGGATTAAGAGGACATGTAAGGTTAATAATTCCCGGTGAAACCGCATGCCTCAGGTGTAGTTATTTTGAGTTGCCATCGCCCAATAAAACAGATCTTAGTGATAAAGTAGATTTAGGTGTGAAAACAGGCTATGCTATCAGTCCTGCCCCAACTCTGAGTTTTTTGGCAAGTCTCGCTGCTATGATGGCTTTTAATGTACTTTTCGAGATTTCAAGGCCGCCTAGCTATATCTCGGTAAATCTTGCAGAAATGAAGTTTAGTGCGGTTAATTTGAAAAGAAATCCATACTGCGATATTTGTTCGTCAATCTAACTCTCTTAGATAAAATATTTATTACAAATAATTATAAATATTATAAATTTCAGTCTTGGATTAGTTTTTCCAGTATTAGTTTTTGCAGTTACAACCAAGAGATTATTCTCTTAAAATACTCGTTGAGCCTTTCTTCGCTCCAAGGAATTATTCTATTCTTCTGCTTATACATTTCATACCTTCCGGCTCTATCTATTATTCTCTCAAAAGCTGGATTCACAGCTTTTCCAGCGTATAGCTTGTTATTCTCGTAATACTTGACAACGACACCTTCCATGAAATTCTTCCTTCCAGCAATTTCTGGTGAAACTTCTTTTGCAATTTCCTTCATCTTCGGATTTATCTCTGTCAAGAACTCTGAGCTTTTCTTAAGAACGAAATTTTTTATCACCTCCTTATCAACTTTGCCAGTATATATTACCGGAACGGGAATTACTCCACATTCTATCATAATTTTGTAGGCCTCTTTAATTTCCAAAAACCCTTTTTCCTTATGATATACGTCGAAACCCAAAAACCTTGATGGCAGGTTTTTGTAATATATCGTGTGCGTATCTCTTAAGTCTTCGCATAAAAATTAAAAAGTCTCCAAAATCTTTGTACGTAAATTTTCCGTCGACTTTCTCTTGAACAAAAACCTTCTTAGAAAGTATAAACTCCTCCTCTTCAGAACTAAGATACTTCTTCCCCCTTATCTCAAACCCTTCTATGTTAAACCTCCTTATCTTATAACTTATCATAACTCATCACATCTATTTTTAGTCCGCTCTTTCATAAGCTTTAGAAACTTCTTTAGATATTATGCAATTTTCTGGAATGCTCTATAGCTATATTTTAGTGGACAATAAAAAACTATAGACCCTCCTAGATATCAATCTTTAGGTAAGCGCGTTATTGGATTTTCTAAGCTCTTTTAAGACTTTTCGAGAAAAATTTTTCTATATTTCTTTTTCTTTCTCAAAAATACTCAGAAAAAGTTTACCAACATAACCTGTTATAGCCCCAGTTGGATCTGCAACCCTAATTCTCCATATTCCTGATTCTGGTCTAACGCAATCTGTAAAGCCTCTTCAAGTCCGATTCCAGTTAAAGATTTAACAATCTCTTGCTTTAGAATAACCTCGTATACGTTTTCGCCATCGTCAACGACGCCCTTAACTCTAAGATCTTCGTAACCCTCAACCTTACCGTGAACAGGGCAAATTTCCTTCGTCATAGTTCTGTTGCACAGCTTGCATCGCTTTATCAACCCGCTATTCTGCTGAATAGCTACCAGCGCTCCAAAGACTTCAACCTCTTCCGGTGGAAGCTGCACATCTTCATCTATCTCCTCTATTTCACTGTTCCTGTTCACGTTCACCTGCATTTTTCCATTGTAGCAGTCTGTAACAACATTCTTGAACACGTAGCTCTTTCCTTCCTCTACAGGCTTAACATTGGCTGATGACCATACGACGAACTTGATTATTCCTGTCTCATCTCCTATAAGCCCAACCTGAGAGATGCTCTCACTGCTCGGCTCCCAGAGCTGCACAACCTTAGCCTTAAGGCTTACCCACTCACTTGGTTCGGTGATGTCTACGATTTTGACGAGCGGAACCTCTTTGAGATGTTCTCTTGAAATTTCGAGTTCTTTCATCAGGTAGTTCTCAATTGTTCTGACGGCTTCGCTCTCCGGAACCTTAAACTCGAGAAGGAGAAGTCTTAGCCTTTCCGAGACTTCTTTAGGTTTGATCTCATAGCCAGCTTTTCTGAATTTGCTGAGTATTTGACTGGTTAGTTTGGAAATCAGTTCCTGCTCATCCATGTTAATATGACGACTTGGAAGTATATATACTTAACCTTGAACGTAAAAATGTATATATGTCAACATCAACATAATCTGACTATGAAGCTTGAAGTAGTTAGCACGCTAAAAGATGGTTTGCAGCTCCTTAATGAAAATCCGAAAATACTTGTGCCATTGACAGCTTCAGTAGTTCTTTGGCTGCTAGTAGTTGTATCCTCTTACAGTATCGGGTTAGAGTATGATACAACAGAAGAACTTCTAAAGGCTCTGGTCTTGCTTTTGTTCATCTGGTTTGCAGCGGGAAC